>NZ_JBLKRU010000079.1:0-23954 GCF_047608185.1 Caballeronia eucalypticola | reverse complement strand
TGATCGATACGCTCGGCTGCGGACTCGAAGCACTAACTTATCCCGCCTGCACCAAGCTGATGGGACCCATCGTGCCCGGCACGATAGTCCCCAACGGCGCCAAGGTGCCCGGCACCTCTTTCCAGCTCGACCCGGTTCAGGCTGCGTTCAACATTGGCGCGATGATCCGCTGGCTCGACTTCAACGACACGTGGCTGGCTGCCGAATGGGGCCATCCGTCGGACAATCTCGGTGGCATTCTCGCAACGGCCGACTGGCTTTCGCGTAACGCGGTGGCTACCGGCAAGAAGCCGCTATCGATGAAAGACGTCTTGATCGCGATGATCAAGGCGCACGAAATTCAAGGCTGTATCGCGCTGGAAAACTCGTTCAACAAGGTCGGGCTCGATCACGTTTTGCTCGTGAAGCTGGCTTCAACGGCAGTCGTCGGTCAGATGATCGGCCTCACGCGCGATGAGTTGATCAACGCTGTTTCGCTAGCCTTCGTCGATGGTCATTCGCTGCGCACGTATCGGCATGCGCCGAATACGGGCTCGCGCAAATCGTGGGCCGCAGGCGATGCAACTTCGCGCGCCGTGCGCCTTGCGCTGATCGCGAAGACCGGCGAGATGGGCTATCCATCGGTTCTGACCGCTAAAACATGGGGCTTCTACGACGTGCTCTTCAAGGGCAACGAGTTCAAGTTCCAGCGCCCGTACGGTTCGTACGTAATGGAAAACGTGCTGTTCAAGATTTCGTTCCCGGCCGAATTCCACTCGCAAACCGCCGTGGAAGCCGCGATGACCTTGCACGCGAAGCTCGCGGAAACGGGCAAGAAGGTTGAAGACATCAAGAAGATCACGATCCGCACGCACGAAGCAGCAATTCGGATCATCGATAAAAAAGGTCCGCTCGATAACCCCGCCGATCGCGATCACTGCATCCAGTACATGGTTGCCGTGCCGCTGATTCATGGCCGGCTGACCGCATCGGATTATGAAGATTCAGTGGCGAAGGATCAGCGTATCGATACGTTGCGCGCGAAGATGGAATGCGTGGAAGACCCGCAATTCACGAAGGATTATCACGATCCGGAGCAGCGTTCGATCGCCAATGCGCTGACCGTTGAGTTCAATGACGGCAGCAAGTTCGACGAGGTGGTCGTCGAATATCCGATTGGACACAAGCGTCGTCGCGAAGACGGCATCCCGCTTCTGGTTGAGAAGTTCAAGGTTAACCTCGCACGGCGTTTCCCAGCCAAGCAGCAAGAGGCGATCCTCGCGGTATCGCTGGATCAGGCAGCGCTCGAAGCCATGCCGGTCAATGAATACGTTGATTTGTACGTGATTTAGTCAGGATTCTTTACCCGTTTTTAGATCACCCGTTTCGAAGGTATTTCCTCGTTTAAACCAAGGAAAAAAAACATGGCCCACAATCTCCACAAAACGCTCAAGGAATTCGACAGCGGTTCCGGCAAAGGCAAGTACTACTCGTTGCCCGCACTCGGAAAGGCGCTGAACGTCAAGATCGAACGCCTGCCGGTGTCGATCCGCATCGTGCTGGAATCGGTGCTGCGCAACTACGACGGCAAGAAGATCGGCGAAGAACACATCAAGCAACTGGCGACCTGGAAGCCGGTCGCGGATCGTACCGATGAAATCCCGTTCGTCGTCTCGCGCGTCGTGCTGCAGGATTTCACCGGTGTGCCGCTGCTCGCCGATATAGCAGCCATGCGTGGCGTTGCACAGCGCGCAGGCAAGGACCCGAAGGCCATCGAGCCGCTCGTGCCGGTCGATCTGGTGGTCGATCACTCGGTGCAGATCGATTACTTCCGTCAGAAAGACGCGCTCGACCTGAACATGAAGCTGGAATTCCAGCGCAATAACGAGCGCTATCAGTTCATGAAGTGGGGCATGCAAGCCTTCGATACGTTCAAGGTCGTGCCCCCGGGCGTGGGTATCGTCCACCAGGTGAACCTGGAATATCTGGCGCGTGGCGTCCACAAGAAGACGGTCGACGGCGATACCGTGTATTACCCGGACACGCTCGTCGGCACGGACAGCCACACGACGATGATCAACGGCATTGGCGTGGTCGGCTGGGGCGTGGGCGGTATTGAAGCTGAAGCCGGCATGCTCGGCCAGCCGGTGTATTTCCTGACGCCGGACGTGGTCGGCGTCGAGCTGAAGGGCAAGATTCGCGAAGGCGTGACGGCGACCGACCTGGTGCTAACCGTCACCGAAATGCTGCGTAAAGAGAAGGTCGTCGGCAAGTTCGTCGAGTTCTTCGGTGAAGGCACGAAGTCGCTGTCGCTGCCGGACCGCGCGACCATCGGCAACATGGCGCCGGAATACGGCGCGACCATGGGCTTCTTCCCCGTCGATGAAAAGACCATCGACTACTTCAAGGGAACCGGCCGTACCGACGCAGAAATTGAAGCGTTCGAAGCCTATTTCAAGGCGCAGAACCTGTTCGGCGTGCCGAAGGCCGGTGATATTGACTACACGAAGACGCTGACGCTCGATCTCGGCACGGTTGCGCCTTCGCTGGCAGGTCCGAAGCGCCCGCAAGACCGTATCGAAATCGGCAACGTAAAGTCGAACTTCACCGAGCTGTTCTCGGCGGCTGTGAGCGAGAACGGCTTCGGCAAGAAAGCTGCCGACCTGAACAAGCAATACACGACCACGAACAAGGTCGATGTGAAGAACGGCGACATCCTGATCGCCGCTATCACGTCATGCACGAACACGTCGAACCCGAGCGTGCTGCTGGCTGCCGGCCTGCTCGCGAAGAAGGCCGTGGAAGCCGGCTTGACCGTGGCGCCGCACATCAAGACGTCGCTGGCGCCGGGATCGCGGATCGTCACCGAGTACCTGACGAAGACCAACTTGCTGACGTACCTCGACCAGCTCGGCTTCACGCTGGCCGCTTACGGCTGCACGACGTGTATTGGTAACGCGGGCGACCTGACGCCGGAACTGAACGACGCGATCACGAAGAACGATATTGTTGCCGCCGCCGTGCTGTCCGGTAACCGTAACTTCGAAGCGCGCATTCACCCGAACATCCGCGCCAACTTCCTGGCATCGCCGCCGCTGGTCGTGGCTTATGCCATCGCTGGCAACATGACGGTCGACCTGATGACGGAACCGGTCGGCAAGGGCAAGAACGGCAAGGACATCTTCCTGGGCGACATCTGGCCGACGAGCGATGAAGTCAACGCGCTGCTGAAGTACGCACTGGACGCCGATGCATTCCGCAAGAACTACGCTGAACTCACGAAGACCGGCGACTTGTGGAGCAAGATTGAAGGCGAAGCGGGTCAGGTGTATGACTGGCCGAAGTCGACGTACATTGCTGAGCCGCCGTTCTTCGGCAAGGACTTTTCGATGACGCCGGCCGACAGCATTCCTGAAGTCAAGGGCGCGCGTCCGCTGGGCATTTTTGGTGACTCGGTCACGACCGATCACATCAGCCCGGCGGGTTCGATCAAGGAAAGCTCACCTGCAGGCGTGTGGCTGAAGGCGAACGGCGTGCAGAAGGCCGACTTCAACAGCTACGGCTCGCGTCGCGGCAACCATGACGTGATGATGCGCGGCACCTTCGCGAACGTGCGGATCAAGAACCTGATGATCCCGCTGAAGGAAGACGGATCGCGCGTGGAAGGCGGCTTGACGATATTCCAGCCGAGCGGCGAAGAAATGTCGATCTATGACGCAGCGATGAAATACATCGATGAAGGCACGCCGACTATCGTGTTTGCGGGCGAAGAGTACGGCACGGGTTCATCGCGTGACTGGGCCGCGAAGGGTACGCAATTGCTTGGCGTGAAGCTGGTCGTGGCGCGCAGTTTCGAGCGGATCCACCGTTCGAACCTGGTCGGCATGGGCGTATTGCCGCTGCAGTTCAAGGGGTCGGACAGCGTGCAGTCGCTGAATATCACGGGCGAAGAAACGTTCGACCTGGAAGGTCTCACGTCCGATATCAAGCCGCAGCAGGAAGTGACGCTCGTGATCCATCGCAAGGATGGCAGCGAGCAGCGTGTGACGGTGTTGCTGCGTATCGATACACCGATTGAAGTGGATTACTACAAGCACGGCGGGATTCTGCCGTTCGTGCTGCGCTCGCTGTTGGCAGCGTGAGTTTTCCGCAGTAGCTTTTGCAGGTGACCGTGTCCTTTTGAGATCAGGACGCGGGAACGTTGAACCCGGCTTCGGCCGGGTTTTTTTTCGGATTTGAAATCGCCCGAGTCTAGCGTCGACGTGGCAATGTAAAGCTAGTTGGCATGACAATGAACTTGTTTACTGATATCATTGATATCATCAAATTTGGAGGCAACAATGGCCAGTCTTCTTGTACGAGGAATAGATGATGAAGTGGTTCAGAGCCTTCGTGAACAAGCGGCGGCACATGGACGTAGCGCGGAAGCGGAGCATCGGGTGATTTTGGCCGAAGCGTTAGGTCGTCCGAAGCGTCGCAGTTTTGCCGAGATATTGGCAAGCATGCCGAACGTCGGTGAAGACTCCGACTTTGAACGAGTACAAAGCACTAACGAGGCGCCGGGTGTATTTGATTGATACCAATGTAATAAGCGAGATGCGCAAGGGGTCTAGAGCAAACCGAGGCGTTCGAAGTTTTTTTGACCGTGCAAACGACGAAGACAGCGGCTTGCACATTTCAGTAATAACCGTCGGTGAATTGCGACGCGGGCTTGACTCCGTTCGCCACCGAGGCGATGAAAAGCAGGCACGATCGCTGGATGCATGGTTGACCGAAGTTTTAGGCGGCTCCGCCTCGAACGTGCTGAGCATTGGATCGGACGTCGCTCAACTTTGGGGACGTCTCAGGGTGCCAAATCCCGAAAACGAGCTGGATAAGTTGATTGCGGCGACAGCGCTTATCCACGATCTGACAGTCGCCACACGCAACGTGAAGCACTTCGCTTCAACGGGTGTTCGGACAATCAACCCCTTTGATGAATAGTCGAATGCGCCAAAGAAAAACGCGACGCAGCCAAAGGCCACGCCGCGTTTTTACCTGAAACTAACTTCTATTCGTCTTACCGCGCCTCGGTCACGAACTTCGTCACCAAATACGCTTCCATCGCTTCGCTGCCGCCTTCCGAGCCATACCCCGAATCCTTCACGCCACCGAACGGCGTTTCCGGAATTCCCAACCCGTGGTGGTTGATCGACACCATGCCGCTTTCGATGTCCTCACCCACTGCCGCCGACGTCGCGCTCGACCTCGTGTACGCATACGCTGCCAGGCCGTACGGCAGACGGTTCGCTTCCACGATAGCTTCGTCGTAGGACTTGAAGGTCGAGATCGGCGCAATCGGGCCGAACGGTTCTTCCGTCATGATGCGAGCCGACATCGGCACATTCGCGAGCACGGTCGGCGCAAAGAAATACCCTTCACGGCCAATGCGTTCGCCACCCGTCAGCACCTTCGCACCCTGCTCAACCGCATCGGCCACCAGACGTTCCATTGCTTGCAAGCGACGGCCGTTGGCGAGCGCACCCATTTGCACGCCTTCTTCCAGACCATTGCCGACCTTCAGCTTCTTCGTCGTCGCGACAAAATGCTCCGTGAATTCCTCGTAAGCGGATTCCTCGACGATAAACCGCGTCGGCGAAATGCACACCTGGCCTGCATTGCGGAACTTGGCGCTGGCCAGAAGTTTCGCGGCGCGCGGGATGTCGGCGTCGGCGAAAACCAGCGCGGGGGCGTGGCCGCCGAGTTCCATCGTGGCGCGCTTCATGTGCTCGCCGGCCATCGCGGCCAGCAACTTGCCGACGGCCGTCGAACCCGTGAACGAGATCTTGCGGATCAGCGGATGCGCGATCAGGAACTTCGAGACATCGGCGGGAACACCAAACACGAGGTTCAACACGCCAACCGGCAAACCTGCATCGATATAAGCCTGAACCAGCGCCGCGCAGCTTGCCGGCGTTTCTTCCGGTCCTTTCAGGACCACCGAGCACCCAGCGGCGAGCGCCGCCGATACCTTGCGTACAGCCTGATTGATCGGGAAATTCCACGGCGTGAAGGCGGCGACAGGACCAACCGGCTCGCGCGTCACGATCTGGCGCACATTGCCCGCACGCGCAGGAATCACGCGGCCATACGTACGGCGTGCTTCTTCCGCGAACCAGTCGATGGTGTCCGCCGCGCCCAGCACTTCGATGCGCGACTCGGCCAGCGGCTTGCCCTGCTCCATGGTCATGATCGCGGCCACTTCCTCGGCGCGGTCGCGCAGGTTCTGCGCGGCACGGCGCATGAGCTTGCTGCGATCAAATGCCGATACCTTGCGCCACGCCGCAAAACCGCGTCCAGCGGCTTCGGCGGCTTCAGCGAGTTGTTGTTCGCCGGCCAGCGAGAGGCGGCCGATTTCAGCTTCCGTCGCAGGATTGACCACGGCGGTGTCGCGGCTGCCCGCACGCCATGCGCCGTCGATATACAACTGCGTGCTCGGATACTGACGAGATAAAGTGCTTTCGCTCATGCTTGGCTCCTGATGTTCGTGATGGTCATGGTTATCGGGGAAACTGCCGCCGGGGTTGACTCAACAGTCCAACATTCCAACGTTCTTGACACCTCAAACCCGGCGAATTAACCATTGATGGTAACGCGATCACACAGGTTTTGCTCGCAACGGCGAATGGCGACGCTACTCCCGGCCGTCGTGGACAGCCGCGGGCAGCTTCACGTCGGATATTTCCATCGGTTTGAATTTAAACTGACCGCTCCGGCCGATGGCAGCCTTCGGAGATTGCGCCCACCAAAACCGCCAAACCCCGAGCCAGACAACCCGACAAAATTCAGCCAATAACCAGCTAGTGCTCACAAACAAACTCACCTACACGCCCGAACTCCGGCGCTTCGCCCGCACGCTTATCAGTTGCGTGCTGAGTTACGGCGTCGCTAAACTCGCCACGCTCCCCGAGCTTTACTGGGCGGTTATCACCACCCTGATTGTCGTCACGCAGCCCAGTCTCAACCAGGCGCTGAACACGGGCCGCGACCAGATCATTGGGGCGGTGACGGGCGGCGTGGTCGGTGTCGTCGGTTTGTTCGCCATCCTGCGCGGCGCGCCGCCGCTCATCGTGTTCGCCATTGCAATCTTGCCGCTCGCAGCACTGGCCGCCTGGCGGCCGACCCTCCGGCTCGCCTGCGTGACGCTCGTCGTCGTTGTGCTGGTTCCGGCGAGCGGAATGGGCTCCCCGTTCGAACGTCCGATTGACCGTGTGCTCGAAATCCTGATTGGGGGAGGCTCCGCGCTCCTCGTCGCATTCATGATGCCGAATCGTGCGATCAATGCGGCCCACGACCGCGCGAGCGAAATCGTCCTTGCGTTGGGCGATTTGATCACGCTGACCCTGCGCAAGCCCGATGACGCGGACGAAGCCGAGCGCCTTCATCAGCGCTCTGCCGTCGCCGAAAAGGCACTCGACGAGGCTATTACCGAAGCGGGGCGTGAGCACATCATCGTGCCGGTGAAACGCACGCGCGGGGACGTGGTCGACAAGGTGGCGCCCATGCTGACCCGGCTGCATCGGGACGCGCTGTTCCTGGGGAAGGCTTGCACCGGCGATCCGCACCTCGTTGGGCTGAGCGCGGAGCTAAGTGAGACCCATCGCGACGCGCTGAACGTAGCCGCCGATGCGTTTGCCGACGCGGCCAGAACGTTAGCCGCCACGCTCGATGCCGATCGAGGCCATCAGGATGAGAACGTCCTGCTCGCGCGTGCGTCGTTCGAAAAGCTTAGAACGGCATCACACAACGCATGTGAAACGATAGAGAAACACACCGTGCTGGCATTCGTGCTGAACCTGCTGGTACAGGATTTCGGGGACCTGATCGCGACGGTGGAAGTGCTGGATAAACCTGAGTAGAAACGAACGGCACTCACGGCCCAGAACCGCGTGCCATCTTCCCGCCATCTCGCGGCCATCTTGACGCCACGGCGGGTGGCCTATGATGAGTATCGAATGCCGAGACGATGCGATGTCGGTCGTCTTCTATCCATGCATCAACGGGAATTCGACTCATGAACGACAAGCCTCAGCAACCGGACGCGACTGACGACGAGCCGGCGACCCTCTTCGAGCGCGTGACGCGCCGCTCCTTTTTGACGCGCGTGGGCGCGGCAGGCGTTGCCGTGGGCACCGGGCAACTTCATTCGCTTGCGCTCGCAGATTCCAACGATGCAAGCCAAGACGATGCGCCAGCGGACAGTGGCAACGTTCATGTGCAATTGAACGTCAATGGCACGCTCCACGAACTGGATATCGATCCACGCACGACGCTACTCGATTGCGTGCGCGAACATCTGCGCCTCACCGGCACCAAGAAGGGCTGCGACCACGGTCAGTGCGGCGCGTGCACGGTCCATGTGGACGGCAGGCGCGTGAATTCGTGCCTGAGCCTTGCGGCCACTCACGAGGGCGAAATGATCATCACGATCGAAGGCATTGGACGGCCGGGCAACCTGCATCCGATGCAGGCCGCCTTCGTCGAGCACGACGGCTTTCAATGCGGCTACTGTACGTCGGGACAGATCATGTCCGCCGTCGCGCTGCTCAAGGAGCCCTACGGCCACAGCGACGAGGACGTCAAGGAAGCGATGAGCGGGAATATCTGCCGCTGCGGCGCCTATTCGAATATCGTGACCGCGATCCAGCAAGTTCGCCAAAAAGCTTAAACGGAGCGAACGAATGGAACACTTCCAACTCAAGCGCGCTGCCGACGTCAAACAGGCGCTCGACATGGCAACGGCGCAGGCCAATGCAGCGAGCCAACCAGGCACGCCATCAATACGCTTTCTGGCCGGAGGCACGACCCTCCTCGACCTGATGAAGCTCGACGTGGAGCGCCCGGCGCAAGTCATCGACATCCATCGCCTGCCGCTCGATAAAGTCGAAACACTCGACAACGGCGGTGTCACGATAGGCGCGACGGTGCGCAATGCCGATCTCGCGAATCATCTGTTGATCAAGACGCGCTATCCCGTGCTGTCGCAGGCGTTGCTGTCGGGTGCGTCGGCGCAATTGCGCAATATGGCGACGACCGGCGGCAACCTGCTGCAACGCACGCGTTGCGTCTATTTCCGCGATACGAATACCCCATGCAACAAGCGCGAGCCGGGCAGCGGGTGTTCCGCAATCGGCGGCTTCAACCGTAATCTCGCCATCCTGGGGACAAGCGAACACTGCATCGCGACGAATCCTTCGGACATGAACGTGGCCATGACGGCGCTCGAGGCAAGCGTCCACGTCGAAAGTGCGCAGGGCAAACGAAGCATCGGCATTGACGACTTTTTCCTGTTACCCGGTACGACGCCCGAACGCGAAACATCGCTCAATGCCGGCGAACTGATCACTCACGTGACGCTCCCCGCGCCCATGCCTGGTAGTCATAGCGTCTACCTGAAGCTGCGCGATCGCGCGTCGTACGAGTTTGCGTTGGCGTCGGCGGCAGTTGTGTTGACTGTGTCGTCGGGCAGGATCGATCACGTCAGGATCGCGATGGGCGGCGTGGGCGTGAAGCCATGGCGTTCGCACGAGGCGGAAGCGGCCCTTCTCGGGCGCTCACCCGATGCCACCGCGTTTCGTGCGGCAGCCGAAGCCGCGCTTCAGACAGCCCGGCCGCAAAGCCAGAATGGCTTCAAGGTCGAACTGGCGAAGCGCTGCATTCAGCACGCACTCACGCTTGCCACCCGGACTGCCTGATTGCATAACGCCAATTCGCGGAGAACACCATGCAGGTAGCTTCAAAGAAAGCGCAGCCATTGATCGGCGGCGACTTCCAACGAATCGATGCCCCGCTCAAGGTGAGCGGCCTCGCGCCATACACATCGGACTTCTCCTTGCCCGGGATGCTCTACGCCGTGCCCGTTTGCGCGACCATCGGCAAGGGACGCGTGACGCGGCTCGACACCGCTGCTGCCGCGAAAATGCCCGGCGTTAAGATGGTCTACACGCGCGAGAACATCGGCAAGTTTTATCGTGTTGGCTTTGCATCGGAGGCGAGAATCGATGAGAAACGGCCGCCGTTCGAAGATGACATCGTCTACTACTACGGCCAGTACATTGCCGTGGTAGTAGCCGACACCTTCGAGCAGGCGACCGCGGCGTCCGGTGCGGTGAAGGTAAGTTATTCGACGAGTCAACCCGACGTGCGCACAGAGATGTCAGCGGAAGAGAAGCCTTCAGTCGATACCCAGCGAGGCGACGCTGACACCTCCTTTGCCAACGCCCCCGATGCGCTCAAGCTCGACCAGACCTATACCACGCCAATTGAAACGCATAGCCCGATCGAATTGCACGCGACCGTCGCTGCCTTCGATGGAACCAACTATACGTTCTACGAAACATCGCAATCGATTGTGAATCAGCGACAGGTCATGGCGTTGATGCTCGGCGTGTCGGAAGACCAGGTCCGCGTGATCATGAAATACCTTGGTTCCGGGTTCGGCGGCAAACTGTTTCCATGGTCGCACTCGTTACTCGCCGGCGCTGCGGCGCGCAATCTTCAACGTCCCGTCAAGCTGGTGGTGACCCGCGAGATGATGTTTCATAACGTCGGCCATCGGACCAGCACGCAGCAGCGCATGCGTTTGTCGACAACCCCCGACGGTCGCTTAACTTCGTTTCAGCATGACTATGTCTATCAGACGGCTCGCCGGGAAACGCGCAAGGAAAATTGCGGAGAGACGTCTGGTTACCTGTACAGCTCGCCTAACCTGCGCGTCACCGCCGCCCTCGCGCGACGAGACATTGCGCCCAGCACGTCGATGCGTGGTCCAGGCGCGGTGCCCGGCCTGTTCGCGATCGAGTCGGCCGTCGACGAACTCGCCATCAAGCTCAACGTCGATCCGCTCCAGCTGCGGCTGATCAACGAGCCCGCCACGGACGAAAGCCGCAACGTGCCGTTCTCGTCGCGACACCTGAAGGAGTGCCTTACTGTTGGCGCTGACAAGTTCGGGTGGTCGAACCGAACTGCAAGCGTTGGTTCGATGCGCCGCGACGGCCTCGTGGTTGGTTGGGGAATGGCAGCGGGTTCGTGGGCCGCAAGGCGATTGCCGGCGGAAGCCATCGTCGAACTGCATGCCGATGGGACCGCTCGCGTCGCGACGGCGACTCAGGATATTGGTACGGGTACCTACACAATCCTCGGCCAGATGGTCGCCAATCTGACCGGTATCGCGCTCAACAGGATTGCCGTGGTGATCGGCGATACCCGTTTGCCGCCGGGACCATTGTCCGGTGGCTCGATGGTGACCGCGTCACTGGTTCCAGCCGTGACGCAGGCCACTCAGGCTGCTGTCCAGCAGCTTCTTGCGACGGCCGCTGGAGCGGACAACTCGCCCTTCAAGGGACAGTCAGTGGACGTGCTGGGCTTCGAACAAGGCATGGTTTATCGCAAAGGGACATCGCCCGGAGCGGGTGTGCCATTCGAGCGGATCCTCGCGCCTGCGCAGGTCAGCATCGTTTTGGGCAGGGGTCGTTCCGGTGCGAGCGGGGCAGATGCCGACGCGAACAAAGTGTCGATTCACTCGTATTGCGCGCACTTTATCGAAGTCACGTGGCAACCGGAAACTGCACGGTTGCGCGTGAGCCGGGTGGTAAGCGTGATCGATGCTGGCAAGATCATCAATACGCGCACGGGCCGGAATCAGATCGAAGGGGCAATTGTGATGGGCGTGGGTATGGCGCTGTTCGAGGAGACGCACTACGACTCGCGTTCAGGCGCGCCGCTCAACCGCAACCTCGCCGACTACGTGATGACCACGCACGCCGACTCACCCAAGATGGACGTGACATTTCTGGACTATCCGGATTTCGCGCTGAATCCGCTGGGTGCACGAGGGATCGGAGAGATCGGCATGGCAGGCATCGCGCCTGCCATTACCAATGCCGTCTATCACGCGACGGGGGTACGCGTGCGCGATCTCCCGGTGAAGATCGAAGATTTGTTGGCAGCGCCGGGAGCGACATAACGCCTTAGCGCGTCATTACATCGGCGGCGCAACGCCATCCTTCTCAACCACTACGCGCGAAGCCGCAAACTCGGTGCCGCTCACCGGCGACGCAACGATAAACACCTTCTTGCCCGCAACAAGATCCGTGCGCGCAGCCGGCGCGAACGTCACTACAGGCACGCCGTCCGGCACCGTCACCGTGTTGCTGCCGCCCTTGTACGACAGCTTCAGATCACGGCCGTTCGTGCCCGTCACGATCTGATCGACGTTTGCATTCGTCATCGTGCTGTTCGGCGAGAGGTCCCACGCATAGTGGCCTTCACCCGATCCGCGTGCCGCTTCCGGGAACACCAGCACTTCGGTCGCCGTCATCTTGCCGTCGGTACCGGTGGTTGCTGCCGTGCCGATAAACGAGCCGGTCTTGATGTCGGAGAGCTTGATGTTCTTCACGGCCGTGACGGGCGTGTCCTGCTTCATGTCGATGGTCACGGTGTCGCCGCTGCGACGATGCACGGTCAGCGTATCGCCGGACAACGACACGATATCGCCACGAATACGCGCTGGTTTAGCCGCCGGCGCCTGGGCAAACGCGACGCCCGCAAATGCGAGCGCAGCAACCGATACACCGAGTTTCAAACGCAAAGAAGTAGATGAGGCAATAGACATGGAGGCTCCAGTTTTAATATGTAACGCGAGAAAATTCAGGCACCGCCGAACCAGTTGTATCCCTGGTTCTCCCAATAACCGCCGGGATATTCGTTCGTCACAGTAATCGCGACAATGTGCTTCGGGTTCTTGTAGCCGAGTTTCGTCGGCATGCGCAGCTTCATCGGGAAGCCGTATTTCGGCGGCAAAACCTGGCCGTCGTACGTCAGCGTCAAGAGCGTCTGCGCATGCAGCGCAGTCGGCATGTCGATGCTGGTTGAATAGTTATCCGCGCAGTGGAACGCTACGTATTTGGCCGTGGTGTCGGCGCCGGAACGCTTGAGAAAATCGGCGAAACGCACGCCGCCCCACTTGCCAATCGCGCTCCATCCTTCAATGCAGATGTGCCGCGTCACCTGACTTTCCTGCGGCAACGCGTGCAGTTCTTCAAGCGTCCAGACGTTCTTGCCCTTCACGAGTCCACCGACCGACAGCTTGTAGGTAGCTGCATCGACGACAGGGACATCGTCTATGTCGTAGAACGCGTTGAACGGGAACGGCCGCGTGATCATCGACTCGGGATAGGTCGGCGCGAGCTTGTTCGGGTCGAAGAGAAACGCTTGCGCGTCGTCGTTGAAACGCGACATGGTCCGCAGCACGGTGTTCACGGATTTATCGTCGGAAATATTGCAGCCCGACAGCATCATGAGACCGCCAAGCGACAAGATGCGCTTGCCGAACAAACGCCGCGCCGGCGCCTTCAGTTCATTGCGCGCATCCTTGAGGATGTTGTCGACATCGAGATTCGACGCAATGAGTTCGCTCTTTCTGTTCAGCATGGTTCAGCGGCCCCGGATCATCAGCAACAACGAGCGTGGAACGAGCGCGACCATCACCACGTGCAATACGAAAAACGCCACCAGGAAACTCATCGCGAAGAAGTGGACGACGCGGGCGTTGTCATAGCCGCCCATGAGGTCGCGCAGCCACGGGAATTGCACCGACTTCCAGACCGCAAGACCCGACAGGATAACGACGACGATATCCACGATCACCGCGAGATACGCAGCCTTCTGCACGGCGTTGTAGTGCGTAAGATCGTCATGCTTGAGTTTGCCGGTCAGCGCGGCGCGCAGATCGCCGAAGAGACTTTTGATGCTGAGCGGAAAGAGCTTGCGGCGAAACCGTCCGGAGATAATGTTCAGTCCCACATACACCAGGAAGTTTGCGACCAGCACCCACATTGCTGCGAAGTGCCACAGCAACGCGCCGCCCAGCCATCCGCCTAACGTGATGCTTGAGGGAAAGACGATCGAAGGGAAAATGGGCGATGCGTTGTAGACCTGCCAGCCGCTCGTCACCATGACCACGACCGCCAGCGCGTTGATCCAGTGCGTGATGCGAACCCAGCCGGGCTGGGTGATGGCGGGAGTCGAAAGTTGAGTCGAAGGTGAATTCAAGCTCGCCTCGTGGTGGATGGATCGAACGGGGTGCGAAGATACTGTGATTCGGGGATTCGGGGACTTGATAAGTACATGGGATAAACCCGTGGCCACGCCGCCGGGTGTTACGCGCGAAGGCCTCGTCTGATTTGCATCTTAGCGACCGCACGCTGATCTGCGCATGACGGGTTAATGACTTTTTTGTCATCTTTTCCCGGCGCCGAGGCAGGTGGATAGAATAGGTCATATTTCTGACGCTAAACCTACAAGCCAAGCGCACGCAGCATGACCATCCTGGTTATAGAAGACGACCGCAAGACCGGCGACTATCTGAAGAAGGGGCTTACGGAGTCCGGGTATCAGGTCGACCTGATCCGCAATGGCGCCGATGGCCTCCATCAGGCGCTCGCACACCCTTACGAGCTGATTGTGCTCGACGTGATGTTGCCCGGTCTCGACGGCTGGCAAATCATGCAGGCGTTGCGCGCGAAGCGTGACTTGCCGGTCATCTTCCTGACCGCGCGCGATCACGTCCGGGACCGTATTCACGGCCTCGAACTGGGCGCGGACGATTACCTCGTCAAGCCCTTCTCATTCACCGAACTTGTTCTACGCATCCGTACATTGCTGCGACGCGGGGTCACGCGCGAATCAGATGTATTCCAGGTCGCGGATCTTCACGTCGATGTCCTGCGCCGCCGCGTGACGCGCCAAGGCACGGACATCGCGTTGACGAACAAGGAATTCGCGCTGCTCCATCTCTTCTGCAAGCGACAGGGCGAAGCATTGTCGCGGACCTTGATTGCATCGGAAGTGTGGGACATGAATTTCGACAGCGATACCAACGTGGTCGATGTCGCCATCAAACGCCTGCGCGCAAAGCTCGATCAGCCCTTCGATATCAAGCTGATCCACACAGTGCGCAGCATCGGATACTCGTTCGGTGCATCCGGGGACTCGCATTGAGTCCGCTATGGCGGTCGCGGTCGCTGGTCCTGCGTATCACTTGCCTGTTCGCGCTGATCGTGTGCGTGGTGGTCAGCATGGTCGGAGGATCGCTGTATCACGCGACCAGCGCCACGCTGTCCACGCGCGCTGACTATCAGTTGATCGGACGCGTCGAACATTTTCGCTCGCTGCTGCACGATCTCTACACGATCAAGGAAATCGAAGCGCGGCCCAAGCTCTTCGAGACCATGCTCGGCGACAGTCAGGACGTCATCATTTTCCAGCGGCCAGGCCTCCCGCCGTTCATCAGCGTGAACCCGGAAAACATGCCGTTGCCACCGCTCGTTCCGGTGCCGGTGCAACGCGCGGTGGGCCTCGAGGCGCTGTATGAAGGCACGCGCCGGGACGGCGTGCGCATGCGTTGGGTCGCGGCGCAAGCGCGCGTAGGCGACAGCGGCGAAGTCATCGAGATTATCGCGGCGCACGTGATGACCCAGGAAGCGCGCGTGCTGTCGACGTATCTCCTGCGTGTCTGGATCACGGTGGTGAGCGCGGTGCTGATTACCGCGCTGCTCGCGTGGTGGGTATCGAGCCGTGGCCTTGCGCCGCTGCGAAAAATGGCCGACAGGGTCGCCGGGATCACGCCCGACACCTTGTCCGCGAGACTCGATATCGAAAATACGCCGACCGAACTGCAGAGCCTGGCGATGTCGTTCAACGCCATGCTCGACCGACTCGCAACCGGTTATGAACGGCTGCTGCAATTCTCCGCGGATCTGGCGCACGAGGTACGCACGCCGATCGGTGTGCTGATCGGACAAACGCAGGTCACGCTCGCGCATACGCGCAGCGAGAGCGAATACAAGAGCGTGCTGGAGTCGAATCTGGAGGAGCTGGAGCGGCTCGGGCGCATTGCGCAGAACATCCTGTTTCTCGCGCAGGCGGATCACGAGCGGCAGGACATAGAGCGCACGCCGCTGAACATTCGCGAACAGCTGGAAACCATTGCGACGTATTTCGAAGGACTCGCGGACGAACGCAATCTCAGCTTCGAAGTGCATGCCGAGGGTCAGATGTGGGCGAACGCAATCATGTCCCGGCGCGCGATCAGCAACGTGGTGGTCAACGCGGTGCGTTATGCCGAAGCCGGCACCACGATCCGGCTGACCGGCAGTGAAGATGCACGAGGCGCACTTATCGTCATTGGTAACCAGGGCAGGCCGGTCGCGCCCGACGATCTCGCGCGCCTGTTCGACCGGTTCTATCGCGGCGATGCGGCCCGCAGCGAGTTCACGGAATCGAGCGGCCTGGGATTGTCTATTGTGCAGGCGATCATGCGGCTGCACGGCGGCTCGGCGTCGGTGAGTTGTTCAGCGGACGGCTGGATCGAATTCACGCTTCGATTCGCCGCCCTGCCGCATTCCACCCCGCATTCCGCCCCGCCTGCTCCTACGCGCCGGCCTTGAGCGCCAGCTCCTGACGCTCGGCCAGCAGGCCGTGAATCTGCGATACAACCGCCGCGCCCTCGCCCACCGCCGCCGCCACCCGTTTCGTGGATGCCGAGCGCACATCGCCAATGGCAAACACGCCCGGCACGCTGGTTTCCAGCGAGGTCGAGCCTTCGGCGTGGCCGCCGTGGGCAGCCGGCCCCGTCAGCACGAATCCCTTGGCGTCCGTGTTGACATTGCAGTCGCGCAGCCACGCCGTGTTCGGGTTGGCGCCCGTGAAGAGGAACAGGTGCCGCACATCGAGCGTGAGCGGACCGTCAGGCGTCTTGCAGTGCACGGCGGCGAGCGTCCGGCCATCGCCTTCCAGCGACTCGATCTGCGTGCGTGTATGCACCGTCACGTTCGGCAATGCCGCGATCCGGTCGATCAAATACCTCGACATGCTGAGTTCGAGCCCCGGCCCGCGGATCAGCAGATGCACGCGCGCTGCATGCGAGGCGAGATACACCACCGCCTGGCCCGCTGAGTTGCCGCCGCCCACCAGCACGACTTCCGAGCCCTTGCAGAGCTTCCCTTCGACTGGCGACGCCCAGTAATACGTGCCGTGCCCTTCGAATTTATCGAGCCCGAGAATGTCCGGCCGCCGATAAGCCGCGCCGGTCGCGATCACAACCGTATGCGAGCTCACGCGCTGCCCGTTCATCAGCTCGATCTGGATCGGCATGCAGTTGCAGTGCAGCGCCTTGATCTCCGTCGGAATGGCGATGTGCGCGCCGAACTTTTGCGCCTGCACGAACGCGCGTCCCGCCAACGCCTGGCCGGAGATGCCGGTCGGAAAGCCGAGATAATTTTCGATCCGCGAACTCGCGCCGGCCTGGCCGCCGGGCGCGCGGCAATCGAATACCGCTACCGACAACCCCTCGGACGCCGCATACACGGCCGTCGCCAATCCAGCCGGTCCGGCGCCGACGACGGCGACATCGTAGATATGCGCAGGGTCGAATTCCGGCAGCCAGCCGAGTTGCGACGCGAGCTGATTTTCATCGGGCGCGCGCATGACCGTGCCGTCAGGACAGATGACCAGCGGGAAATCCGCCTTCGATGTCGAGATCCGTTCGAGCAACGCAATGGCTTCGGGATCGGTACACGCGTCGATCACCGTGTGCGGATAACCGTTACGGCTCAAAAATCCTTGCAGCGATACCAGCCGGCCATCGTCCGACTGGCCCACCAGAATCGGCCCGCTGCCTTTTTCGATCAACCCGACGCGACGCAGGATCAGCGAGCGCATGATCCGTTCGCCGAGTTCCGCTTCCGCCACCAGCAGCGCGCGCAGGCGTTCGGGCGCGATCAGGATGGCTTCCACATCTTCGATTGCGTGACCATCGACCAATGCAGGCTTGCCGGATAACTGGCCGACTTCCGCCAGGTATTGCCCGGGGTCCGCCTCCGTTACCAGATGCACGTGGCCGAGTCCGTCGCGCCGCGTCACCCGCACGCGGCCGTTCAGCAGCACGAACATGCCCGGGCCGGGCACGCCGACTTCGAACATCAATTCGCCTGCGCGCCAGTACTGCACGGTGCCGAAGCGCCGCATGCGGTCGATTTCCTCGACCGTGAGATACGGGTACATCTGGTGCTTGCGGCTTTGCAGCGGCGAGAACGGGGCGTCGGCCGCGGCGTCGGCCGGCGCCGCGGCGGCGGTGTCGTTCGTGATCGAGTTGAGGTTTTCCGACGCAGCCGGTGGACTATCGCGCCATTCCGGTTGGCCGCGGCCATGGTTAGGCACTTCGTTGATCCCTTCGGGCGTGGTACTCATGCGTGGCGATCTCCGTGCAGGTAGACGGCGTCATGCAGCGCGCCTTTGCCGGCGGCCGGCGCTTTCGCGGGCCACGGGCACATGGCGGCCATTTCGCCCAGATCCTCGCGCGCGCCGCCGAAGTCAGTCAGCGGCTTGAGGTCGAGACCGGCGAGACGCCAGGCGTCGAGGCCGCCGGTCAGCGGCACGACGTCCTTGAAACCCGCATTGCGGAGTGCCTTGGCCATCCATGCCGCCGATACCTCGTTCGGACACGAGCAATAAATGATGATCTTCTGATCCGGCTGATAACTTTCCACGATCTTCTGCAATTCGCGTTCATCGGCGAAAACGGAGCCTGGAATCACGAAAGGATCGAGCACGCGTTTCTCGGCCGAGCGGATATCGAAGATGGCGGGCAGCGGTTCGTTCGCCATCAGCGAGTACAACTCGTCGACGGTAATGCGCGCCGTTTCCAGCGTCTTCATCAGCATCTTCCGGCGCCAGTAGCGGTATGCCACGTAGCACGCCAGCGCAACCGCCACGACCAGCAGCGCCTGCTTGCCGAGCCGCGCGATCATGGCGAACACCATGTCGAGTTCGGCCGCGAAGATCACGCCCACCGCAAGTCCGACCGCGGCCCACAACGCTACGCCGCCGCCGTCATGCGCAATGAACGAGCGCGTGCGCACACCCATTGCACCGGCGAGCGGCACTGAAACCAGCGACAAACCCGGAATGAATTTCGCGATGAGCAACACGCGCACGCCCCACTGACCGAAAAAGCGCTCGGTCTTTTTTACGCAGGTGTCGCGCGACAAGGACAGTTTGCAGATGGTCTTGAGCGTGCGGTCGCCGTACCGCCGGCCGCCGAGGAACCAGACGAGATCGCCCAGCACCCCGCCGAGCACGGCAATGCCGAGCATCAGCGCGAGATGGGGCCACAGGGCCTGGCCGTTGAAGCCCATCATGGCCACCGATGCACCCACTACGATCAGCGTTGGCATCGCGGGAACAGGCAGGCCGAGCGCTGCGCCCATGACGTTGAAAAAGACGATTGCCGGGCCATACCGGTCAGCCAGATCATGCAACAGCATGGGATTCTCCTGCAGGTTGTGCAGCGCTGGATTCGGGTGTGGAGAGCCTGAACGCCGTGGGCGCTTCGCGCAAAGCGCTTACTTTATACGGCTTGTTTGTCGCTTGTTTGACGGCCTTGCGATGAAGCGCGATGAGTCCGGGAACGCCGCTGGAAAACTGCGTCGAGCGATGAGCCGCTTCGGTGCAGCGTGGCTGTTCTACAGCCGTTCCGCGTTCCAGACATGTGCGCCGCGATGCGCCGCTGCATTCATGAAATGAGTGTAGCGCGGATTGGCAAGAATGCCGATTGCCGCAGCCGTTTCCGCTTTTTCAGTACGCACGATCCAAAACGCGTGCCTGAATCCACCTGTGTTCGTCGCCTCGTCGCTTCGCCGTCACTTAAGCCCGAAGTCTACCCGCGTAGGCGCACCCTTGTCCTTGATACCCTCCGCGTTCAGATGGGGCGCGACGATGAAGATCCGCTTGCTGTCGATCTTGCCATCGAAATATTGTTTCACCACGGCCGCGCGTCGCTGCGCCAACGCACCGAGCGCGCCCTCGTCCACCGGCGCGTGCTCTGCGAGTGCGGCTTTCATGTCGGCGTCGGGCACGCTCTTGGTCATGCCGATCAAGTTGCGCGGTTTTTTGAAGTCCGCATTTTTATACGCTTTCGTCAGGAACTTGCTGTATTCATCTGCGGAAATGGGGGTGCTCATTGGACTAATGTTCGGATTGTCTTCGCTCGCGTCCTGCATCTTCGCCAGCCGCACCTGGCGGTCAACGTAGGCCGCGCGCAAACCGGGTTCGTCCAGCGCCGGATCGACCCGCGCCGATATCTCCAGCGTGATCGACGGTTTATCAGCCAGCGCCTTGGCGATGGTGTCGAGCTTCTCCTTTGAAGTGTCACTCAGCGTGGCCGAACCCGGATCGAACTCCACGTAGCCGAGTTCTTCGGGATTCTTGCCGCCGAACGCGTTCGCGATCAGCGAGAACGGCGCAGTCACCGCACGCTCGAGCAAGTGAACGATTGCCGTCCACACCAGCGAGCCGATCGAGAATTGCGGATCCGAAAGCGAGCCGGAAATGGGCATATTGACGTCGATCTCGCCTTTCGAATTCTTCAGCAGCGACACTGCAAGCCGAACCGGCAATTTGGTCGCGGTGGTGTTGTCGACGTGATCGCCGAACGTGAGTTGATCGATGAAAAGATGGTTGTTCGCGCTGAGCTTTTCGTCGGCGAGCGTGTAGTGCAGGTCGACGTTGAGCTTGCCCTTCGTGATCGGATAACCCGCATATTTGGTCGAATACGGCGAGATATTCGGCAATTCGACGTCGTGCGCGCTCGCGGTGAGATCCAGCGATGGTTTCGCGATCAGCGGATTCACGACCCCTTTGATCGATACCGGCCCGTTCGCCGACAGTTTTGCGGCGACATCGACGGGAGCCGGCGTGGTCGAGTGCGTGCCGAATGCGCCGATCGTGCCGGTGATCGAAACCAGGTTCGCGGTGAAATTCGGCTTGATGAAGTTATCGGTGTAGGTCACGCGGCCGTTTTGCAGCACGAGCTGGCCAAAACGCAGATTCGCCAGTGACGACGCGGTTTTCGGCGCGTTGGCCGTGCTGGCGGCAGTGTTAATCGCAGCGGGCTCGGGAGCAGGCTTTGCAGCGGGCGCAACGGCCACGGCTTGCGTGGTGCCCGCGCCCTTGTCCTTGGCCACGATATCGGTGAGATTGAGCTTGCCTTGCGCGTCGAGCAGCACGCGGCCGTAGAAATTCGCGAACGTGATGCGCGCGGCCTCGACGTCGGCGCCTCGCTCGTCGTAGCGGGCATTCAGTTTGGTCAGGCCGAGCAGTTTCCAGCCGGCCAGTTGATCCGAATTCACCCGGTCGATCAGCCGCACGTTCGACAACGACACGTCGCCCTTGTAACCGGCCTTCAGCGCGCGTCCTTCGCCCGAGAACGACGCGTCGCCGTTCGCGCTCAGCAATGCGCTCGAAACCGTTGCGTTCAGGTTGCTGCCGAAGTACGGCTCGAACGCCGATGCGTCGAGCGCGTTGGCGTCAACGTGCAGCGCGAGGCTCAGCGGTTTCGCGGTCAGCGTGCCGGCCACGGCCAGCGCGCCTTTGCCGTTCATCGTCAATTTGCCGTCGATGGCCAGCGGTTTCGTCAGGTCGTCCGTGACCTGCTTGACGTTCAGTTGCAACGGCGCGATGTGCAGATTGACCGGGCGCTGCGTGGATTCATCGGTGAAATTGGCGCTGCTGTCGTTGAGCGACACCTGGGCGATCTGGTAACGCCATGCCGGACCCGCCGCATTTGCCTTTTCGACCTTGCGCGTCGCGCTGGCTTCCGGCGCGGTTTCGTGCGGCCCGGCAAGTGCGGCGAGATCGATACTGCCGTCCTTCAGGCGTTTTGCATCGATGGAAAGGCCGTTCAGCACGACGCTGTCCAGCGCCGCCGTGCGCGCCGCGACATCGATTTTCCGGATCTTCGCTTGCGCCGAACCGAGCGCGATGGGCGCCGTGTTATTCGACTGCGGAACCAGCTTCAGTGACTTGAGCGTGACATCGCCCGTGCCGACCTGGACGGACGGTTCGGGCTTCGACCAGTCCACTTGCAGCGGCAGGTTTGCGCCGAGCGAACCGTCCGTGATGCGCGCGGCCACCGCGTTCGCCACATAGGGTTGCAACGGCGCCAGCGGCAAATCGTTCAGCGCGAGTTTTGCGTCGGCATTCTTGCCCGGCAGCGTGAAATTACCCGATACGTCGAGGCCGCCGCCGTTGTCGAAGGCCGTCTTCAGCGTATAGCGCGCCGGGGGTTTGCCGAGTGTGGAGAAGTCGTCGAGCGTCACGTTCAGCGCAGTCAGCCCGAGCGTGGCGGATTGCGCCATCAGGTGGTCATCGAAGACGACATGGCCCTGGTCAATCGCCAGATGTTTGATCGCGAGGTCGAGCGGTTGCGCGGTATCGGCAGGCTTGGCGTCGCTGGCGGGAGCAGGTGCGGCTGCGGGCGCAGGTGTTGAAGCAGGCGTTGATGCGCCGAGTTTTTCGAAGTTGAATGCGCCGTTTTTATCGCGGGAAAGTTTCACGTCCGGCTGCGTCAGGCGCACTTCATCGAGCCGATACACATTGCGCAGCGGCTCGAGATTCGCCGCATTCACATGCAACGTTTGCGCTGCGAACAACGGCGCGTCCTGCTTGTCCGTCACGGCCAGATCCGCGAGATCCACGGTTCCTTTGACGCGAACCACGGGCGCGTCGGCGCTGAGTTCAAAGGTTACATCGAGATTCGTCGACAAGCGTCCGCTCTTGACTGCGACCGGCAGCGACGCGGGGGCGTACGACACTAATTGCGGTATGTCGAGGCCGTCGAGCTGCAGCGCGATCTCCGACTCGCGCGACTCGGAGAACGGCTTGGTGCGCCCGTGGATAGAGAGCGGCGAACCGTCGATGCGTGCCTGCAGCGACGGCGTGACGAACAATTCCGTGGTCGATGCGAGATTCGCAATAAACGGAATCCCGATCGACCAGCGATCGATTATGTGGTGGGTTTTAAGCAGGTGATCGTCGAAATCGATCCGGCCATTTTCGACCCGAATATTCGATACCGAGAAACGTGCTGGTTTGCTGGATGGATTGGCGGAAGGCTTTGAGAACTTTTCGATGAGATCGGAGAAATTAAAGCGTTGCGCGTCGAGGCGCACGATATGAAAGCGCGGTGAATCGATTTTGAGTTCATTGATGATTGGCGCCAGACGAAACAGCGAAGACCATGAGGGATCGATGATCAGGCGTTCTATATCGATGAAATCGTTGCTTTTTGCGTCTGCGCCCAGGTTCGCGGGCGCTTCGCCGATATGCACGCGGTCGGCTTCGAAACTTAGCGTATAGGGATTAAGCGCGATTCGTTGAATGCTGACCGGGCGATCGAGTTGTGCTGCGAGTTGTTGCTCGGCGATATGCCGGATGAGCGGCGGCGCGGCGAAAAAGCCGAGCAAGCCAATGACGATGACAGCGAGCAGGAGCCCGATCACGATGCGGCGGGTGCGCCGGGCTTGGGCTACTGCGTTTGCCCCTTTGAGCAGGTTACGCCCGGCGGAAGTCAGGGAAGTCTTGTTCAGGCTTGCCATGCGTGCCTCGTAGCGCGGCCGCGCACGCGGGCACGAGCCACGCGCAGCCTTGGGGAAACAGGAGGCCTGAGTATACGACGCTGCGCTGGCAAATTGAAGAGGAGGTCGTTGGCACTTGGGAGGTGTTCTGCGTTAGCGGTCGGGGTCAATGCCGGGGTGCTAGGTTCTGGCGTTAGCGGTCTGGGTCATTGCCGGGTTGCTGCTTTCCAGGTCTTTGCGCGTTATGCGTTGGCTGTTTTCTTTATCACTATTAGCCACTGCGCGTGGCGGCGCGTCATTTCTTTGTCCAAAGCGACAAAGAAACGAAGCAAAGAAAACGCTTTCACCGCTCTACCCTAAGTGTCCACAGCGTGCAGTTCCATTTCATGGGTGCCCCAAAAGCACGGTGCTCGCCAGAGCTTAGGATGTGTGAAACCCTCTTTCTCCGAACACGGATACCCCACGCTGCGCCACCAGTGACTGAAGCTGCCCGAAGAGCACCCCGCGCTATCCGCCTAGAAC
>NZ_JBLKRU010000078.1:0-24118 GCF_047608185.1 Caballeronia eucalypticola | reverse complement strand
CCGAGCTTTGAGCGCCGACGCGCGTAATTCTTTGATTTATCGCGGTTATGTGCGCGCGAGCGAAGCGATTACTGGGTACAGGCGACAGGGCTGACGTTGAGCAGGCGGAAGGCCTTTTCCTGAACGGGTGTGGGTCGCGTCGTCATGACGAGCCTGGCATCCGGGTTGAGTGGCGTGTGACAGACGTTGTACGCAAGCGTCGCCAGGTCGTCGAGCAACGTACGGAAGCTGTGAACCGGCAAGCCATCCTCGCCAAGTTTGGTCGCGTCCTTGGCTTTCGCCTGGTCCGAACGTCGCGCCTTGGCCACCGGTGAAGGCCGGGCCGCCCGCGCTTGTTCGACGTACTCATCGTCAAACAGCATCGGCTTTAACTTCTCGCGCATGTGCCACTCGACGTGGTAAGCGAGCATGCACAGAAAGACGTGTGCGCGCACGCGCCCGGCATTCCAGTGGAATATCGGACGCACCTGCAGATCGACTGTCTTGAGCGAACGGAAGGCGCGCTCCACCACCGCCAGGCCCTTGTAGGCCGACACGGCCGCCTCGGCCGATAGTGCCGCGGCCGGCAAGCTCGTGCGCACCACATACAGGCCATCGAGCGCGGCTTCCTGCTGGATCTGTTCGGACTTGCGCCCCCACGTGAAGCTCGAGTCGGTGATGTTCAACTCGAAGTGCTTGGCCATCTTGTAGTGATCGATGACGCGGCCCACGCGCAAGGCAATCGCCTCGGTACCCTTGAGGCGGTTGCGGGCGCGCGTGGTCGCTTCGGCGATCTTCATCAGCTCAGCTTCGGTGGCCTGCAGCAAGGCCTCGCGCTTGCGGGTCCGTTCCTCGGCCAGCAGCGGATTGCGGCACACAATGAGCCGTTCGCCGGGGAACGCCTCACTGGTTACTTCGAGCAGGTTGCGCTCATCAAACAGCGACGGCTGGAAGGGCCCCTTCTCGTGGGCGAGCGCAGCCATCTGCGGCGCGCGCAGGCTGCTCACCCAGTCCAGTCCGGCCGGACGCAATACCGTGTCGATGCGTGCCTGCGTGAGCATGCCGCGGTCACCCACCCAGGCGAGCTGGTTGATGCCGTAGCGGTCCTTGAGCTTCGCCACCTGAGGTGCCACGGTGGCCGGATCGGCGGTGTTGCCGGCGAAGACTTCGACCGCCACCGGAATGCCATCAGGAGTACATACCAACCCGAACACGATCTGCGGGTCGTCACGCTTGCCATCGCGGCTGTAGCCGCGCGCCGCGAGCTCGCAGCAGCGTCCGGTCACCCACGTGGAGGTGAGGTCATAGAGCACCAGCGTACTGCCACCCAGATGCTGCCGAGCAAGACGCTTCTCGATGCCTTCCTGAGCTTCTCCCAGCCAGTCGAGCGCGGCATAGACCTGCTCGAGGTCGACGTCGCCCAGCTTTAGCAGCCGCGACAGCGAGTGGGTCGCGGTCTGCTCGCACAGCATGCGATGCGTGGCGAGCTTGGAAGCAGGCGAGACCACCCGCGCCACCAGCAGCGCCATCACCACCGAGCGCAGCGCGGCAGGCGCCGACGCAAACCACTGCTCGGCACCGCAGGCGCGTGCCGCGCCGAGCACGGCGGCCACATGCCCGTGTGGCAGACTGCGCTCGATCACGAAGGCGTCGTCGAGCGATGGCACCGCGACGCCGCCGCGTAGCAAGACCTTTAAGCCTTCGATCACCTCAGCGGGCAGCGATGACAGGTTGGCCAGGGTGCGCTTCCTGACCGTCTTGCCGTCGCGATAGGACTCACGCAGGAGGATCGCGGGCGGTGAGTTGCGGTTGGGGACGTGTTCGATATACATGAACACTAATTAAAGCAAAAAATCTCACAAAAGCAATATAAAAATACTATTTTACATGGCTACATGATAGCCTCCAAAAATAGCCGAAACCCAGCGCTGGTGCGGATTCCGGCTATCTGAGAAGTCAAAGCTAGGCTTAGCAAAGCAGAATTGCTTTCTTTGCGCCGGAATTTGATTCGCTTATCTTCGCGTCGGCTTCCTGAAAGAGTAAGCATCAAGAGCCTTCGAAAGCTCACGGCGCTGCTGCGACCAAGGCAATGATGTGGAGATTAAAATGAATCTGATGCGTGGCATTCGTGCTTTCCTGCTCATGTCGACTATGTCGGCTATTTCCGCCGCGATGACGCTGGCACATGCCGCAGATCCCGCGAAACAAGAGATCCGCTTCGGCGCAACCGCGGGTCCTTATGCCGACCAGATCCGCTATGGCATAAAATCCGTGCTGGAGAAGGAAGGCTATAAGGTTAGCATTGTCGAATTCACCGACTATGTGCAACCCAATCTTGCCCTGGCGGACGGCGCGCTCGACGCCAATGCGTTTCAGCACGAAATCTACCTGAAGAAATTCTCCGATGAACATAACCTCAAGCTTTCCGAACTGATCAAGGTCCCGACCGCACCGATTGGCGCCTACAGTCACAGATTCAAAAGTCTTGCGGACGTGAAGGACGGCGCGACTGTGTCGCTGCCCAATGACGTCACTAACCAGGCGCGTGCAATTGTGCTGCTGGAACAGATCGGCTGGGTTACGCTCAAACCGGGGACGAATCCGGTCACGTCATCCGAGCGGGACATAGCCACAAATCCGCATAAGCTCAAGCTGTTGCCGCTGGATGCCGCGCAACTGCCCCGCTCCCTGGACGACGTAGATTACGCGTTCATCAACGGCAATTTTGCGTTGGCCGCCGGGTTGAAGCTTACCGACTCGTTGTTGCTCGAAAAGATTCCGCCGCACTACCTCAACCTCGTCGCGGTTCGTAGTGCCGACATCGATAAACCATATGTTCAGGACATTGCCAACGCCTATAAGTCTCCCGAGTTCAGGCGCGTGGTAGACGAGCGATTCAAGGGATTCACGCGGCCCGACTACCTGCGCTGAACGACCGGTCTGTTCCAATCCCTGCCACATGGGTCAGAGTGGCAATTCCCGAACCGGCGTGCCGTCGAGCCACGCATGGATCGCTTCCACAATCTGCGGAAAGGCGGCGCGATAGGTGTTTTCGGTGACGTAGCCAATATGGGGACTGGCGAGCACATTGGGCAGGAACCGGTACGGATGGTGAGGCGCAAGCGGTTCTTCATCGAACACGTCGAGTGCCGCGCCGGCAATGCGCCGTGCCTGCAGTGCTTCAATTAGCGCTGCTTCGGAAACGATCGGCCCACGCGAGGTGTTAACCAAATAAGCGCTCGGCTTCATTAGCGCCAATTCCCGCTCGCCGACAATCCCCAAGCTGCGATCGCCGAGTTTCAGGTGAATGGACAGCACATCCGCGTCCCGAAACAACTGGTCTTTGTCGACACGTTCAACGCCGTGTTCCGCCGCCTGCTCGGCCGTCAGGTTTTCGCTCCAGGCGATCGCGCGCATCCCGAATGCCTGACCCAGGCGTGCAACCGCCTGCCCGATACGGCCTAGTCCCAGCAAACCGAGGGTCTTGCCGTTCACGTCCACGCCGAGGCCGACCTGCCAGCCACCCGCGCGCACTGAGGTAGCTTCTGCATGCAGGTTGCGCGTGATGGCGAGGATCAACGTCCAGGTGAGCGCCGGCGTAGCCGCAGAGTCGCCGCCCGTAGTCCCCGATACGACGATTTGCTGCGCGCGGGCGGCATGCAGGTCGATCGCTGCGTTCCACATGCCGACAGTGACAATCAGCTTGAGAAGGGGCAAGCGCGCGAGCAGCGCGGCGTCCAACCGGGTGCGCTCTCGCATCAGCACGATTACGTCGAATGGTGCGAGGCGCGCGGCAATTGCATCGGAGTCGGCGACATGGTCGTGAAAGAAAACCGGCTGCGCTCGCGGCGCGAGGCTGGCCCAATCAGCGAGCCCACTGGCGACCTGCTGATAATCATCGAGCACTGCAATGCGCGCGACAGTGGAATCTGCCATGGGTTGGGTCCTGTTGTTAGGGAGGTTAGTGAGCGCTGACATAGTGGGCGCCGTTTGAAGATGGCACGCCAGGAGAATAGCTCGTCGACGCAAAACCCGCTGCATGCCAATGACCGGGTCCGGATCAACATTGCCCAGTATCAGGCCACCGGATACGCCTGGCGGCAATCTGCATCATCTCGTGTTGCTTCTGCTAAGCCGCAGTCCACGACGCTAACGGCGACGATGTATTCCGGTGTTACGTTTGTTCATGTCACACCGATCTCGAACAGATGATGCGTCAGATCATTTTCTGTTCCGCCAGCGCGCGCTTTTTTCCAGCCGAGGGAGCGCGCGTAGCTGCCCATCAATCCCTGTTCGATGAGCGTTTGTTCTGACACCGTGACGTGCCCGTCCGCGCACGGGTCGACATACATGGCATCCACGGGACAATAAAGTTCGCACATGAAACAGGTTTGACATTGGTCCGGCCGGGCAATGACGGGTATGGCGCCATCGACCGCGTCGAAAACACCTGTCGGGCATACCTCCACGCAGCGATTGCAGGACGTGCAACGAGACTCGCTGATAAGTTCGATCAAGACCGCTTTCCTCGGCTAGTTCGCAACGGCCTCTGTTGCGAAAGTAAATGTATCGACGCCGGCAACCACTTGCCGATAATGCTGGGCGTCGGAACGCGCGGGAAAATCTATGCGCTGATGTAGGGCGCGCGATTCCGTGCGACGTAGCCCGCTTCGGTATCCGAGGCGAGCCACATAGAGCATTGCGCGTGCGGACCGCGCGTGGACGATCGGTGCCGCAGGATTCGCGGGCTCATGCCACGCCTTTTCAAGCACGTCGAGCGCAAGACCGAGACCCGTTGCGCTTCGGAAGAGATTGGTTCGCAAAGGCCAGACGTATTGTTCAATCACCTGTCGCGATAGCTGCGGATCGGAGAAGACAGTCAGGTCTGTTGCGGGCCGCAACGGCACGGTTGCGTGCGAGCGTTGTCCAATCGCGAAGGCGCTTGCGGCAACGCCTGCCCAGACTCCGGTCACAATCGCCCATGCCGAGTTCGGCGACCCGCCGCCCGTGCGGCCACCGACCACAACCTCACGGGAGGTCACATCGCCGGCCGCATAGAGGCCGGGCACATCGGTCGCGCAATCTCGCCCACTCAGCCGGATGCCACCGGTCCCGCGCACCGTGCCCTCAAGCAGCAAGCCGATCGGAAAGCGCTGCGTAAAAGGATCGATACCCTTGCGATCGAAAGGCAGGAATGCATTGGCCTGGCCACTGCGCAGCCAACGCTGAATGTCCTTGCTTGCCCGGTCGAAGACGGCGAACACCGGCTCCTCGGCCAGTACTCTCGCGACCGAGACGAACGGCTCGTCATCGACGATTGGAATCTCGCTGCCGTCCTCGCGCGAGTAAGTGCTCCACACGAACGGCAGCCCTTTCGTCACAGACGAGTGACTCGCGGCCAGCCCATACTGGTTAGAAAACTCCATGCCGGAAAACCGCGCGCCCACTTCTCCTGCCGCGAGATGACCATCGCCGGTGCACACATTCGTGCCCAGCGCACCGCTCATGAACGCGCAGCCGCCTGTCGCCATCACGGTTGAGTTGGCCTGGACCTGCCAGCGCAGACCCTCCCTCGACACCCCATGAGCCCCCACTACGCGACCCTCATACTCGAGCAAGCCGAGCATCGGACTATGATCAAGAATCTGCACGCCGGCCCGTTTGATCTGCAAACGCATGAAGCGCATGTAGTCGGGTCCGCGCAAGGTCGCGTAGTTAGTGACGCTCGCTTCCGTCTTTGGGAACGGATAACCAAGTTTGGCCAGCAGGTGGAGTTGCTGCACCGCGCCCTGCAGGAGCGCGTCAGTCCAACTGCGTTCGCTAAGGCTCCCGCCTGAAAGGAAGCGCTCAGTGAATTCGGCTTCATGGCGCGCCGGGTCGCTGACGTACCAGACGTTGTTGTTCGACGCCGCAGCAGCGCCGGACGTGCCGCAATAAGCCTTGTCCGCGAGCACGACGCGCGCGCCCTGGCGTGCGGCGCTTAACGCGGCCCAGGTGCCTGCAGGTCCCCCGCCGAGCACCAGCACGTCCGCCTGAAGAACAATGCTTGCCGCTACCGGATGCGCATCGCTCATGCGTGTCCTTCCCATGGCACCAGCACGCGCTGGAGATATCGCAGTCCCCATTCGAACAGTCCTGCGATCAACGCGATAACGATGATGCCCATGATCACCACGTCTGTGACGAGGAACTGCGCCGCCGACTGGATCATGAAGCCAAGGCCGCGCGTCGCAGCAATCAGCTCCGCCGCAACCAGCACCGACCAGCCCACTCCTAGGCTCACGCGAATCCCCGTCAGTACATCTGCAGCAGCTGAAGGCACGACGATGTAGCGAATGAGCTGCCAGCGCGTCGCGCCCAACGCCTGAGCGCCACGCAACCGGCTTTGCTTTACACGTCGCACGCCTTGCTGGGTGGAGATGGTCAGGGGTGCGAAAATCGCCAGCCAGATCAGCAGGATCTTGGAGGGTTCGCCGATTCCACACCAGATCACGATCAGCGGCAGGTACGCAAGCGGCGGCACTGGCCGATAAAATTCGATCAGCGGATCGGCAATTGCACGCGCGGTCGGATTGAGCCCGATCAGCACGCCAAGCGGCACTGCGGTAACAACTGCCAGCGCCAGCGCGGCAAACACGCGCGACAGGCTCGCCACCGTGTGTTGCCAGAGCGTGGCATCGCTGAAACCGTTCACGGAGACATCGACAAATTTGCGGGCTACCGCCATTGGCGAAGGCAGGAACACGGGACTCACGAGCTGAAGCCGGGTGGCGATAGTCCAGAACGCGATCACGGCCACGACGGTCGCAATACTGATCAAGCGGTTACGTGGCAACCGACGACGCGTCGGCGCCGAGGGCTCGACGCGGGGCACCGGATAGCCGGCCACCTGCTCGATATCGCTCATGGTAATTCCTCTTCGTCGGAGAAAATCTGGCTTTCTATGTCGTCGCGCAGGCGCAAGAACGCCGGATCGGCCTTGATGCCGCGAGACGTTTCTCCCGCGACGAAACGCTCGCCGAAATCGAGCCGCTGGACCGAGGCAATCCGCCCGGGATTCGCGCGCATGAGGACCAGATCGGTCGCCATGAACAGCGCTTCGGAAATGTCATGCGTGATCATCACCATGCCCTTGCCGCAGCGTTTCCAGAGCGTGAGCAAATACTCCTGCATCTTCAGCCGGGTGGACGAATCGAGTGCGCCGAGCGGCTCGTCGAGCAGCAGGAAACGGGGATCGACGGCGAGCGCGCGAGCAAGGCCCACGCGCTGACGCATGCCGCCAGAGATCTTCCAGAGCGGATACCGGGCGTAGGCCGTCAAGCCGGTGAGATCGAGCAGCGCACCCACCGTCACGCGTTGCTGCGCCTTCGGCATGCCCGCGAGGACCAGCCCGAAACCAATGTTCTGCTCGACGTTTTGCCAGGGTAGCAACGCGTCGTCCTGGAACACCATGCCACGGTCGGAACCCGGTCCCGTGACCGTATTCCCGTCGATGCTCACGGCTCCCGCAGATGGTGGAACGAACCCTGCGACCGCGTTGAGCAACGTGGTTTTGCCGCAGCCGGACGGACCAAGCACGACGGTAAAGCTCCCGTCGCGCAGGACGAGATCGAGCTCCGAAAGAACCGTGTGCGGTCCGCGCGGAGTATCGAACGCAACGCTGAGCGAGTCGATCCGGATCATTGCATCACTTCCCTTCTGCCTGCTTCACGTAAGACGCCGTGACGGTCGGCGCGTAGTCAGGCAGAACGGCATCCACGCGCTTTTGTTCCTTGAGGAACGCGGACGTATTGGCGAGCGCCTTGGCCGTGCCGCCTCCGAGCAAGGCTGGCGTCGTCTGCTCGCCGAGCAGCGGGAAAGTCGTCCCTTGCAATAATGCAGGCAGGTCCGCCGCGTCTGAACCGCTGATGCGGGCAATCTCCTTCACCTGCAACGTATCTGCGTTCCACGTTGCACCGTCATTGCGATACGCGGCATTCTGCGCGCCCGTGACTTTCGCAAAGCTCACGAGGAAGTCCGGATGGGCCTGCGCGAAATCCTTGCGGGCAACCCAGGCGAGGAATGTGGGTGCGCCCCATTTGCGTACGTCCGCCGATGTGATCAAGACCTTGCCCGTCTTCGCGATCTTGCCGAGCGCCGGATCCCATATATAGGCGGCATCGATGTCACCGCGTTGCCATGCGGCGGCAATTTCCGGCGGCGCCAGGTTCAGGATGGTGACCTTGTTCGCCGGAATGCCCCAGTGCTTGAGTGCTGCGAGCAAGCTGTAATGCGTGGTCGAGACGAACGGAACCGCGACCTTCTTGCCGATCAGGTCCTCCGGCTTCGTAATGTTGCTGCCGTTGCGCACGACCAGCGCTTCGGCGGTGCCGATCTCGGCGGCAATGAAGAAGGTTTCGAGCGGCAGGCCTCGCGTGACGCCCGCGGCAAGCGGACTGCTGCCCGTGAAGCCGACCTGTACGTCGCCCGACGCCATGGCTGCAATTACGTCGGCACCATTAGTGAATTTGCGCCAGTCGATCTTGTAGCCGCTGGCCTTCTCATAGAGCCCTTCCGCTTGTGCAATCTTGGACGGCTCGATGTCCGTCTGATAGCCGATGACGACTGTCTTTTCGGCCGCGAGGGCCGCCGAGGTAAAGCTGGCCGCCAGCGCCAGCAGCGCGGCTCCACGGATCAGGTGTTTGAACATGCTTTACAGCTCCGTTAGTCATTTGCAGGAAGACGGATGAACACTCGCGCCTACTTTGTTGGGGCAAATTCATTTTTCAGCATGGTGATCGAACGATGCCTTTCGCCTCGCTCTGTTCGATCTGCCGGCGTCGCGGGCGGCCCGATCTTTAATGATCTCGCGTACTCGGTCCACGTTGTAATAACAACGACTCAGGCATTGCAGTATAGGAATGGCCGCGCTTCGATTCAAAGCAACGAATCCTCACTTGCTTAGCGCATTTATAGCTTTGAGCGGCATTTCCCGAGACACCGGGGTTGAGGTATTCTCGATCCCTCCAGAGCCGGAAAAGTCACCACTTCTGCGTTATTACCGTTATGGTTGTCATAACATCTAAAGCAATAACTTACTAATAATGCTCATTCAGGATTCCACTTCTCCCTTGTACAAACGTGTGAAGGAACAACTCTGCGCGCGCATACTCGACGGCACTTATGGCCCTGAGACGCAACTTCCTACCGAGCAGGCGTTATGCGACATGTTCGAGGTGAGCCGCATCACAGTGCGGCAGGCGCTTGAAGAGCTGCGCCAGGAGGGGGTCGTCAAGAAGGTGCATGGACGCGGCACGTTTGTCTCGCCGCCACGGGCCTTTCAGAACGTCGACGCGTTACAGGGATTCTCCGAGGCGATGGCGCCGCTTGGTCACAAGGTCAGCAACCAGCTCGAAGGCCTGCGCTACCTTGAGGCGCGTGAAGAGATTCGTTCCCGGCTCAACTTGGAGGAAGGCACACGCGTCGCCGAGATCAAGCGCGTACGGCTCCTCGACGGGGCAGCCCTTTCGTTCGAGACCACCTATATTGGCGAAACACTCGCGAGACAACTGACCAGCGCCGACCTTGGGACCCAGGATATTTTTCGTCTCCTTGAGGAGCACAGCAAGGTTCGAATCAATCACGCGAACGTAGCAATGGACGCCATTCCCACGGACGAAGAAACCGCGGTTGCCCTGGGACTTGCGCCCCTCACGCCAATTCTAAGAATCGAACGGCATGTGTTCGACGCGAATGGACATCCGATCCTATTCGAGTACCTGCACTTTCGCGGCGACGCCTTCCAGTACCGGATGCGTATCGACCGTGACCGAGGGACCAAGCGAGGCACGCAACAATGACCTTGCTCGCCTTTGCTTATAAGTCAACCTGCGTCAAGGCAATGCCACTGTCGCCATGAACAACGCTGCCCTCCCCTCGTATCCCGAGCGTCGACGGCTCGCCAACCAGCAGGCGGTCGAGCGCATCGCCGCGACGCAGCCTGTGCTGGCCGGCTGTGAGCGTGCGTCCAGCGCACTGAATCTTGCTGACGGGGAACTCGGCCATGCCGGGCCGCCATTCGATGACCCCGCCGACATCCCTGCACCGGTGCTACACGCCTTGGCCGGTGCAGTGGTGCACGAAGGCTGGGTTGACTCCCTTGAGGCTGCAGCAACACGCATTCTGCGCGGCGAGATCCGCCTGCATGCCAATCATGACTTGGGCACTGTCTCGCCAATGAGCGGTGTGGTGAGGCCCAGCCAGGTCGTGATGCGCATCGAGAACCGCGCAGGTCCGGGCGTTACGTATGCAACCCTTGCCGAGGCGGGCCGCCGTGTACTGCGCTTTGGCTTTTACGACGCGCATGTAGCGGCCGGGCTGCAGTACCTGGACGATGTGATCGGCCCGGCAATCGCACGCGCACTTCCGCCAGGCGGATTGCCATTGTTACCCTTCATTGCAGAAGGTCTGGCGCTGGGTGACGACGTGCATCAACGGAACGTCGGTGGCATGTATGCGTTTGCAACGCACCTTCCAGGTCTCGACGACTCGGTGCGCTCCTGGCTGCTCTGCAATCCTCAGCATTTCCTTAACTACGCGATGGCAGCCGCAAAACTTGCCCTCGATCAGGCGCAAGGCATCGCTGATTGCACCATCGTCACGGCAATATCGCGTAACGGCTCGGCGTGTGGCGTACGGGTGGCCGGCATGGGCAAGCGTTGGTTCTGCGCGCCGGCAACCGTTCCTGATGGACGCTTCTTCGCGCCGCACTCGCCCGAAGACGCCCAACGTGATTTGGGTGATAGTGCGATCATGGAGGCCTTCGGCCTTGGCGGTGCGGTTGCACACTGCTCGCCGGAACTCGCCCAAGTGATGTTGCAGGACTGGCCGCTTGCGCAGGCTGCTGGGCGCTCCATGCGGGAGCTGTTCTGGTCTGCCCATCCCTTGTTCGCGCCTGCCCTGGCAGGAGTGGCTAAAACGGGACTCGGCCTCGACGCGCAGCGCGTGGTCGACGAACAAAGGCCCGTGCGGATTCACACGGGTATCGCTCATCGCGATGGCGAGACGGGATGGATCGGAATCGGCGTGGCGAGCGCCCCGCTCAGCTGCTTCGAGCATGCGCTTCGCACAATGACGGAGTCGTGAAAGCGCTGGATGGCAGCGGTATGCTCAACAACTGGCCGATGCCCCTCAGCCTGACTCTTCCCCTTCAACGCTTTTCTATTTGTTACTTTCATGCCCGCAGATAAAATCCACCACTTCGTCGCCGACGCGAGCCCTCCTCCTCTGTCCTCCCTGTATTCGCATGCGGTGCAAGCAGCAGGCTGGCTCTACGTCACAGGACAACTGCCGACGGACCCTGACGCACCCGCCGCGGCGCTTGCCGAAGGCATCGAAGCGCAAGCGCTCCTCTGCTTCGAGAACCTCACACGCATCATGAGACATACCGGCTACAGCTACGAAGATGCCGTATTCGTGCGCATTTACCTCACTGAGTTCGACCGCGATTTCGCTGCTTTCAACACGGTCTACGCACGTCATTTTCAGCAAGACAGTCTCAGCTTGCCTTCTCGCACCACCGTTGGCGTGACACGCCTCGGCAGGGCTGCGCTCGTCGAGATCGATCTGGTCTGTTATCGGCAGCCTTGAATTCGAGAATCTGTGCAGGTCACAAGTGTCACCCACATCTCCCTCCTCGTCCCGGGCTGCCAGCTCACGAGCGAAGGGTTCGGTCGCCTTGGATAGTCTCCCCTTATATGAGGTATGACCGGGATTCGTAAAAAATCCGCCACATCTCAATCTAAGACACTGATATAAAAGAGGAACTGATGGCCGGTTTCACAGCGCTCAGTGCTTCGTTACGTGCGCTGGTACCTCTTCCGTTACCGATTCAATCCCATGCGCGTCGATTGTGTTGAACGCTTCGGCCAGCGCAGCCCCATCGGTCGGGAACAGATCATCCCAAACCGTGGACGTCCCGAACGAGCCGACTATTTCCAGCACCCAGCCATCGCGGCCATTATTATCGGACCGATAGATGTGCACATCGACAGAGGTGCCGCCGCGGGTTATGGCTGTAGACAGCGGGGACAATGCAAGTGGGTGAAACGCTTCTTCCGTTGCACGGCCGAGCGAATCGACAAGGAACAGGTCGTCGAACTCGTTCTCGTCTTGCGCGTCTGGATCTCTCCGCTCGGTCAGCTTCCTTGTCCTGTCTTTCGGCCTTGAAACCGCCGGGATCATGTTTGGCCGCTCGCCTTGTTCCATCAATTTTCGGCGCTCCTCGCACCAGTATTGATGGATATTGAGCGCTGAAGCCGTGAGCAAGTTTGCGAACGATCGACGTTGCTCGACCGTGTAATCTCGCTGCACCAGATCTTCGTATCCGGAGGCGGTCCCGAACAAAAGAATGACATTGAACCAACTGGGGTGCCGTTCAATCAGCGGCTCCCAAGCTTCCCGATCCAGGTCGATGCCCTTGCAATAGCCCTCGCACCATTCGTCGAAGACAAGAATCTCTTCACCCTTCCACTCGGTGGAGTGCAAAGCAGGCGAGAACAGATCTGGACAGTGATTCAGGGTGTTGTTGACGTCGTTCCAGTATTGAATGATCAGCCCGGTGACCTTGCGTGCCCGACCTGCTGACAGAAATCTGGGCTGACGTGTTACGTGCCTTGCATCCCAGATCCACGGAAGAATTGTGCTTGGCATGATCACGTTCGGTCCAGAGATGACGGCGGTCAGAAAGCCGTGCAACATGACGGCGTCCATCGCATCGTCGCAAACGGCATTGCTCGAAAGAAAGCGTTCGAGGAAATCAAACTCTTCGTCAGTTAGCGGCTCGTCGAATTCGGGATCGAGATTCATGGTATTCCCCACGGTGGTACACGGTAGACGCGATGCTGATCGCCTGTGCTGTCATTGTCGCTGACGTGCAACTCGATGCAGCGCTCGCACGCAATCATTTCGGCGAGCGTCGGGATGACGACATTTTACCCGATGGGACGATGTGTGAATCGAGCTGACGGTCGGCACACCGACGAATTGCCATGCATCCCTCTCGCTAACTCTTATTATCGATAGGGGCTTATTTTTAGCAAAACTGCCATATTGTGAAACGCGTCACACCCGACCGTCACGTCGCTGTCATCTTGACGCCTATAATCTTCGCATGCCTGATCGTCCGACTTCGCTACCCTTTCCCGTTACCGCGTCCTTGTCCGCGCTACGCGCGTGGTACGCGGGCGTTGGCTCGCGCGAGGCGCTCGAGCGCTATTGCCCGCAGGCGCTCGAAGGCGGCCAGTCGGCGCGCGGCGTGATCGGCCGGATTAGTCGGCAGCTCGCCAGTTTCGCCCTCAGCCGGCATCGCGCCGATCTGGCCCGGCTGTTTCAGTGCGCGGTGGGCGAACGGACCTGTTACCGCAAGGCCGCGACTCGGGCGCTGGACATCCTGCCGGCGCTTGCGGTCCCGCAACCGCAGGTGAGCGATCCGATCGGTGCCTGGCTGTCGCCTCGCGTTGTCCCCGTGCTGCATCAGTATGGCATTCGAACGCTGGCCGATTTGACGGTGCGCATCCCCCGACGCCGGCGCTGGTGGCGCACGATTCCCGGACTCGGTGTGCGCAGTGCACATCATATTGAAACCTTCTTTGCAGCCCACCCGCATAGACCACAATAAAGATGTCACCGATTCGAGAGTGAACCAAACCGTGGGAGGTCAATTCATGCCGCGCGGCGTGCACTCGGCGAGTTTTCAGCTGCAGAAGTCTTGGTCAACACGGCAAGTTTCTCAACCGAGAATTCTTCGTTGAGAACAGCAACTCTGACCTGTGCCAGACAGTGCGCTCCCTCGTCCGTCCATCGCATTTGTTGCTTCTTCGCCATGCGATGGCTGACCACCAGGTTCACCGCGGACTCGGCAATGCTACTGCTGATCGGTAGACCCTTGTGATAGCGCGTTCCATAGTTCACCAGCGTACCGGCGTTGCGCTCGATGTAGAAGTACAGGCGGCGCAGGTTCCAGAACAACGTCGAGTGCTCATAGCCTTCCCTTGCCAGCAGCGTGGCGTCCAGGGCTTTGATGCGGAAAACGGATTGTCGGCCTTTTCCATGCCAAACCAGCCACTTGGCGTGATCGATCTCTGTCTCTACAGCGATTCGCTCTTCGGGCTCAATCGTCTGGCTTCCTAACACCGAGTTCTTGGCAGCCTTAAACTTCATCGCGATGTGAAACCAGTCCAGAATCCTCCCCCTAGCGAGCTGGCTGCCGTCCACAGCCTTGCCAAATTCGCCAGCGTCATCGCTGATCACGGTGACTCGCTCGTTTGGAGCCACGCCGCTTGCAAAGAGAAATTGGTCCAGCCGCGCGGGAGCCGATGGCACCAGCTTATGTACGTACGCGTACAGACGCGGGGTGCGATCGGCAAGAGTTGCACGGCCCGCAACGATGTTGACATGTCGATCCCGCGGCAAGTTCTGCGCCCAAGGCGATTTCAGCTCCGCAAGGTCGCGCGCCGCTTTGCGGGTCTTGGGGCTGCTGCTGAAGCTCAGCCAAGCCGAGTCGACGCTCACGCAGCCTACGGTGTTCGATTCGCGGACCTGCTCTTCGCTGAGCGCTTTTGGTCCAGACGCGATATCGCGCTCGATCTGCGCGTCCAGCGCGCTACCGACGGCGAGAATCCGACGGCGAGTACTACCGAAGGAAATCCCTTTGTCCAGCGGAAGGACCTCTCGAAGCAGCTCAGTGGCCTGACGGTAGGGTAGATGGGCGGCCCATTTGGCCTGCAGATACTCCAATTCCGGCGTCACACGCTGGTGAACGGCCTTGCACAGCGGACTCACTGAGCGGCGCGGTTGCCCTTCCTTCGCTGCGCAGTTGCACGCCCACAGCCTCGGACTGGGCACGTCGACCTTGCCAAATACGGTTCGCAGCACGATCGACCGGGCGTCCTTATGCGCCAGCATCGAGCCACAACGGTCGCAAACCAATTGGCCTTCAATCCACCCGGCAGCCTGCTCCGACACCAACAACGACTGAAGCTCAGCGAGCAAGGCGCGGCCTTCGGCAAGTGTAAGTCCCAGGTCGGCGACGCTCCGGTCCTTTCGTTCGACCACAGCAATGGTCGTCGCTTTAGTCTCACTCGTTTCCCCCGCCTCCAGGCGGGCCTCGATGATCAGTCGCATAGCAACTCCAATCGGGTGGGCAACGTCGGCAGCATAGCTGATATAGCGAGCGTACCGGGCGGCCTTGCTGGGCTCTTCTCGTTGGAAACTTCGCAGACTCCAAGCGGCGTATCCCATCGGGCACGGCGCCGTCACGCCGTCTACGGCGGCGATCGTGTCGACGGAAATGGCCTCCCACGGTTTGGTTCACTCTCTTTGGCCACTGCGACTGCTGAGACTGCAGCAGATAGCGAACTTCCGGATGATTAGGCTGACCCCAGACGCCGGCGGTGTCCTGTTGATAAACTTTGCGATATGACTGACCCGGTTGCGGCAAGAAAGTATCGGAGTACGCAACGCCACTCTTATAGCTGATCTGCTGGTAGTCTCCAGCCGAATACGCCATCACATACTTGCCGTTGATCTTGGTGATGTTGCCCGTCTCGATCAACTTGAATGTATCGCCTGCTGGCGGTTTGGTATGGAAGTACTCCGAGTTGAGGAGGCGGCGCCACTGTCTGGCGCTAGAAGCGTGACGGGGTCGCTGGAAGCTGGAGCGGTAGCCGATGTCATTGCTTGGGCCACGATACCGTCGTATTCGACTGGCGAAGAAACCAGGCGTTTGCTGTAGACGAGATACAGCGTGTTGCCGTCTTCAAAGTACTTGCCGTCATAGTTGGCGAAGTCGGAGGTGGCGAGCGAGCCGACCAGCAATTTGTCCACGATCCATGAACTCGGCGGTGTCGAAGCCGGCGTATTGTCTGCAGGCGATGCATGTGCAATCACCGTCCAATGTGGGGTTTGTGCTCCGAGTGGATGCACATACAGGGTAATGGCCATATGCCATACGCCATCGAGAGTTTGATAAATGTTGTGATTGATGGTGTCACCGAACGCATTTCCGGCGGCGCTGACGGCAGACGTCAGCGAACTGTCGTATTTGAACTGTAAATCCGCAGATGTGAAACATCCTGGGGTGATCGGCGGAGTGCACTGAATGACTTGCGTCGTTGTGCCGGAATACGACTGCGGCGCGGTAGTACTCGGCTGCGACGAATGAATCGGATAAGGGTCGCCGAAATAGCCGAGGTGGTTGGCGACGTCGACATTCGTCATCGGCTCGATGTTGAGCGCGGTCGCCGACGCACTGCTGGAGGGCGTTGGGGCGCTGGCCGGAGTGGGTGCAGCCGCATTACCAGAGCCCCCGCCACCACATCCGGCGGCGACGACCATGGCTGTTGCGATCGCCACGCAGGAACTGGCATGCCTCACGGTTTGAAAGAAGATTTTTCCTCGGTCCTGAGGTTTCGTTGCTTTGCCTGTCATCTCAGGTCCATATCTTTCCATTGGAAAATTCTCGCGCGTTTAGACTATGCGTCAAAGCAAAGTTACCATTGGAAACATTTAAGGCCATGATCCGGCGAACTTCACGTCCCGCGTCGACTTCCGAACTGTCCTCGATTCCGCAATCGGCACGCCCTTACCATCACGGCGCGCTTCCAGAAGCATTACTCCAGGCCGCCGAGACGGTCTTGATTCGCGATGGATTGAAGGGACTGAGCCTGCGTGCGATCGCGCGCGAGGCAGGCGTGTCGCACACGGCACCTCAGCACCACTTCGGGGATCTGGCGGGCGTACTGAGTGAACTGGTGGCTTCTGGCCACACGCGGCTTGCCCAGGCCATGGCGGATCAAGCGAAAGGAAAACGGGCCGGACGGCCAAAGCGTAAAGCAATTGGGCACGGCTACATCGAATTTGCAATGGCAAATCAGGAGTTGTTCAAGCTAATGTCTCGCAACGAACTGCTCGATGCGACCAGGCCTTCGTTAATCGAAGCACGTCGGGCTTCAGCGCTGGCAATGGCGGGCGCGTTCCAGATCGATGCGCCAGATACATCGGAAGCCGCGATACCGCTGGCGGGGATCGCTGCCGATCAAGCCGTTGTCCTGACTGCGGCATGGGGGTTCGTGCACGGCCTGGCGATGCTGTTGGTCGACAACCGGCTCAACACTATCGCTCAAGGTGCGACATCGATCGCTGATGCAAGAGCGCTCGTGACGGCCGCGATCGACCGAATCAAGCTCGTGCCGGAGATGTGAACCTAAACCCGCTCTACATCGGATGACTTGGTTAGCACCGAAGTAAAAAGCGCGGCCATTGCCAGCGCCGCCAGAATGACAATCGTCGCGATCACCGCTGTGAACCCCGGAACGTAGAGCATGGCCGCGTCCGCAGCAACGATGATCGCGAAGGCTAAAGATATCGGATAATTCTTTTAGCGAAAGCGCTCCGAGGATGTCACCTCGGCAGACCCCTGCTCCCGCATACTGCAGCGTGCACGGCCGGCCTAGCGCGATCGAGCCTGCGACGAACTACGAGTGTCTGTTTTGCGAAAAGCCGACTGGCAGCATCGAGTCGAGCTTGTGAAAACACGCTGATCGCCTAAACTGGATTAACTCATTCGGCATGGGTGACCGGATGAAGCGATTCATAGAAGCTGAAGATCGCAAGCAGGTGACGCTGCCTCCAGAGCGCCTCGATGACTTCGTTGCCGAGGACAACCCGGTCAGAGTCATCGAGGCGTTTTTAGAAGAGCTTGACCTTGCATCACTGGGTATTGATAGCGCAATGCCGTCGACTACAGGCCGCCCGTCCTATCATCCAGCAGTGCTGCTGAATATCTATATCTGCGGCTTCCTGAACCGGGTCAATCGAGCCGGCGTCTGGAGCGTGATGCCAGCGCCAAGTTGAATTGATGTGGCTCGCGGGGCCGTCTGCTCCGGGCTTCAAGACCATAGCCGACTTTCGTCGTGACAACGGCATCGGCATTCGCAACGTGTGTCGCCGCTTCGTGATGCTGTGCCGTGAGCTGAAGCTGTTCTCGCAAGCGCTAGTCGCCATTGCCGGCAGCAAGTTCAAGCAGTCAATCCGCGCGATCGTAACTCAAGACGGAGCCTGACGACCAACTCTCGAGGACTGATCCCGACGCGCGATCCATGGCGACGAGCGGCACTGCTTCAATGACCTTCAGCCGGTCGCTCTTGCATGCTCATCGTGATCGTCCCGGTGCCGCGTCATGACGGTCTCCAAAGGCGAGGAAAGCGCACTAGCATGCGATACAGATGCCTTTAGGTGCGACATCTGTACTTTTCCCAAGTACGACACTACTACTTTGCTTCTACATCGTCGACGGTGATCACTTTAGTTTATGCTAAATTAGTTAGTCTGCCTAAATAATTATTGGTTGTGCGTTCCCGTTACCTATGAAAATATCCCGAAAGAATTTTCAGTTCGTACCGGTCATCGGCCACTGCCGATCGTTGCATCGTGCGCCGAAGCAACGTGCCTCAAAAGCCCACTGTCCGGGTCAACGACTTTGCCTGACGATCCGATATAGATCGTGATCCAAAATGGTATAACGCTAACCTTCGGCATATGCCGCAGACTATCAGCAGCAGGTGAAGCCAACCCGCAGATTCCTCCAAGCAAGACAGGGAATGCGCCTGACACTGAGTTCGGATGTATGGCTGCACACGGCACCTTCGAACCGTCACCGGTTGGGAGCTTAACAAACGGAGGCGTCGATGTATGAACCATCCCAAAATCCACATTGCTTTTGTAGAAGAGCACCGCACGCGGCCGCATCGACTGGCCGCGAGAACCAGAAGCCTTGCAGCTCGTCGCAGCCGTAGCGCAGCAATTGGTCGCGCTGCTCGGCGGTCTCGACTCCCTCTGCAATAACCTGCAGATCGAGTTTGTGAGCCATCGCGACGATTGCCTCGACGATAGCGTGGCTGCTCGATTGCGAACCGAGTTCGCTGACGAACGAGCGATCCAGTTTGATGCGACGCACGGGGAATCGGCGCAGGTAGGCAAGATTGGAATAGCCGGTGCCAAAATCGTCGATCGCGATGCCGATGCCAAGTGCCTTGAAGCTAGCCAAGATGCGGACGCTCTCTTCCGGGTCCTTCATCGACAAACTTTCGGTGATCTCTAGCTCCACCTGCTCGGGGGGGAGCCTGTGCTCGGCGAGCACCTGCGCAACCACTGATTCCAGCGCGGGATTGTAGAACTGGCGCGCCGAAACGTTGATACCCATGCGCACCGGCGGCAATCCGCTGCGCTGCCACGCTGCAGCTTGGGCGCAAGCAGTGCGTAGCACCCATTCGCCAATCGGCTCGATCAGCCCTGACTCTTCGGCGAGCGGGATGAATTGCGTCGGAGGCACCAATCCGCGCACCGGGTGCTGCCAGCGCACCAGCGCCTCTACGCCGACGATACGCCCGCTGGCGATCTCGATCTGCGGCTGGTAGTGCAGCAGGAATTCGCCGCGTTGCAATGCTTGCTTCAACTGGGTCTCGACCTCCAGTCGCTCGCTGGCGTGCGAGCTCAGCTCAGGCGTGTAGCAGCGCACCCGGTTTCCGCCGTCTTTTTTGGCGACATACATCGCGGCGTCGGCATGCTTGACCAACGTAGTCGCGTCCCCACCGTCCTGGGGATAGACGCAATAGCCCAGGCTGCACGTAACGGACACCTCGCGGTCGGCGACCAGCATCGGCTTGGCCACGACTCGGGAAAGGTTGTTGGTCAAGTTTGTGAGCACGTCGGCAGGCATAGGATTGGGCAGCAACAGGACGAACTCGTCGCCACCGAGGCGGCCGAATGTGTCACATGTGCGCATCAAGCGGGCGATGCGCCGCGTCACAACGCGCAGCAACTCATCGCCGGCGGCGTGGCCAAGGCTGTCGTTGACGAGCTTGAACCGGTCGAGATCGAGGAAAAGTAGTGTGAGCGAGTCACCGTGGCGTCGGGCGCGCTCGATCGCTTGTTCGATCCGGTCCATCAACAGAGCCCGGTTTGGCAGACCGGTGAGAGTGTCGTGCATCACACGGTGGCGCAGCTCCTGTTCGAAACGTTGCCGCTCTTTCACTTCGAGATCCAGCCGTGCGACAGTGGCCTGCAGCCGGACTGTCGTCTCCGCCGCCTGCGCGTGAGCAGCCTGCAACGCCAGTTCCGCTGCCTTCTGCATGGTGATCTCGTAGTTAATTCCCACCAGCCCGACAATCGTGCCGGCGTCGTCGCGCACCGCCACCTTGGTCGTGACCAGCCAGGCTTCCTCTCCAAGCAGCAGGTATTTGGCGTGCTCTTCTTGATTAAGAAGCGAGCGCCCGTGCCTTAAGAGCTCCTGTTCCTGTCGGTTGTATTCGCTCGCTAACTCGAGTGGATAAAAGTCGTAATCGGTCTTTCCGAGCAGCTCGACGGGGTCGGCCACGCCCATGCCCGTGGCCACCGCGCCGTTGGCGAAGATGAACCGGCCCTGCATATCCTTCGCATAAATGCGATGCGGCACGTTCTCGGCAAGCGCCCGCAGTAGGGTGTGTTCGAAGGCGTTCGAGGACACGCCCATAGTATCGCCAACCGCCGGTTTGGAGCCTGGAAAATGCTTCGGAGGCCCAGTCAACATGACTCCATGCGCGCGCTCAAATCGAAAATCGACCCGGGCATCACCTCGATCTCACGTCGGGCCGCCAACGAATGTGCTATCCGAACGTTCATTGCTCGATGCCTCCAAAGCCGACTTGGCGAATGCGCGCGCCGGGAGGCGCTCCTAATACTTTCCTAATACCTTTAACGGCAAATCCTCAGTCTACTCCATGGGAAGAGGCCTAAACGGGACGCGAGCGAACTGTCGAAAGGGGAACTTGAACGGCAGCTTCGCCCGACGATGAGATGCGGAGTTACCGAGGCGCACGGCATAGGCACGCTTAGATGCTACTACCGGTCAACTTTTTTCCGGGCCGTAGTTCGGTGCAAGTAAATCAAACCGATATGCTTCATTAATCTCCGTTAATGATTTTAGGACGCCCCTTACGACCGCTTGCTCAATGGGGCCACACTTTTTTCTTCACCATGAATCGGATTTGTCCTCCGATGAGCAAGCAGCGCTGAGGCTTTCCATTTGTCGAATTGTGTGCTCTGGTTGTTATGCGTCCTCTAAGCTCAAAACAGTGTTTCACTCCGGTCGTACAACGCTGTTCACAGTGTCAAATATTTGTTCATACTCCTTAAATTAAGGTACTCTACTCCCTGTTCCGGACTGAACGATAGCGAAACATGCGTTGGACTCTCGGCATTTTCAGGACGGTGATAAATAGTCTAACCAATTAAAAAATTCTCTCGCTTAGCCACTGTGCAGTTTGCTTTCCAACTATCTTGGAATGATTATGCCGATTTGGCGCGTTTTAAATGCGCTCGTCTTTTCTTGAAAAATTGATATAGCGAACAATTTTCCTGAAAAGCGCTGTCCCTTAAGGCGAATTAGCTTTCCCTGAAGCTGCTGTGCCGATGGGCAATAGATCTGCGGCGACCGTGGTAACCATTGACGTGCAAATCGGTACAGAGAATAACGGAGTGCACATGACCGTTTCCTTCGACAAAGTCGTGAACGTGATGCACGTGCGGCGAAACTGGCTTCGAGCCTTGATCCGCAGCATCGGTGATGCCGTCATCGCAACGAATACACTCCGGATGGTTACCTTTGTAAATTCAGGGCCAATCCCGCCCACCGGGTGGACACGAGGGAATGCCGTAGGAAAGCTGATTCATAGCGTGTCATGCCTCGTGAGCGAAGACGCCTTCAACCCATCCGATTTTGTCACTTCGCGCGCCGTGCGCAAAGAAGCGGGAGCGCAAACATCGCCCCGCGCACTGCTGACTGCGAAAGACCATGGTGTTTTGCCGATCGAACACACATCGAACACACTTTCTCGCTCTTTTGGGATGCAAAAGGAAAAATCGTTAGAACCGTGGCGATTTTCCGGGACGCGATTGCGCGCGCGCAATCGCGTCCCGATGAAAGGGACGACTTGCGCGCTGAAGTTCTCTTCCCATCGATTCTGCGCGATCGTCTGATAAACATTGTCTCCACGACTCTCACCCGCGCTTCGCGGCGCATCCCACTAGCACGGTGGTCGCATCAAAGCGGAAATACAGTAAATCGAGCCAAACCGCAGATCCAGATTGACCCTGATTCCCCGCGTACCGCTGTCTTTGTTGTCGCGAAGTGCGCCGGACCGATCAATGCTTTTGCAAATAGTGTTGCTCCGCTAAGCTCAAGGTGACGCAATGATGCACGAATTCTTGTTGAATAATCGCCAGACACTGGTTGAACGGTGTAGGAGTAAAGTCGTTCGGCGATCTGGCCGCGCGATGAGCAAAGAACAACTGCAAAATGGCGTTCCATTGTTCCTGGATCAATTAATTGAGACGCTTAAAATCGAACAGACAAGCGATCCCCTGACCCGCGGCGAGCATCACGGCCTGTCAGCGAGCGAACTGCCTCCAGACGACGCGGACCGAACAGCTGCGAATCACGGGCGCGAACTTCTGATTCTCGGATTTTCGATCGACCAAGTCGTACATAGTTATGGCGATTTGTGTCAGGTGATCACGGACCTTGCGTATGAGTGCGAGGCACGATTTGAGATCGATGAATTCAGAACGCTCAACCGCTGCCTGGACAATGCGATAGCGAGCGCTGTCGTGGAGTACACCACGCAACGCGAGTTCACATCGGCGCATAACACCGCGCTCGAGATGAGCGAAAAGATAGAGTACTTGGCCGAGGATTTACGAAGCCGTCTCGGGACTGCAATGCTTGCCTTTGCAGCGGCAAAGGCAAGCAATCTAAGTCTTAAGGGGGCAACCGGTTCGGTGCTCGAACATGGCTTATTTGAGCTACGCGATTTGATCGATCGAGCGCTAGCCGAGACACGCTCAGCAGCAGGAAAATCCCACTGCGAGGAAGTGTTTTCCGTCGCCGAGCTCATCGAAGAGATCAAATTCGCTGCGGAACTGGCTGCTCAGGTACGCGGATGCTCGCTACTTGTTACAGCTGTTAGTCTAAATCTTAATGTGATGGGCAATCGAGACCTGCTATATGCCGCTCTCGGAAGTCTGGTGCAAAACGCTTTCAAATTTACCCGGACACATACCGCAGTTTTTTTGAATGTACATACAGCGGCAGGCCGCATCCTGATTGATGTCGTTGATCACTGTGGCGGCCTTCCAAGAGGAGATACGGAAGACATATTCTTGCCTTTTACACAGAGCACTAATGACAGAAGCGGTCTTGGCCTCGGCCTCGCTATTGCCAGGAAAAATGTCGAAATGAATGGAGGGAGCCTTACCGCTCGCGATATGCCCGGAAAAGGTTGTGCCTTTACGATTAGCCTACCCCTTTACGATGGGCCGTCGCCTGGTGCGGGCAGAAGTCGCTCCCTCTGATACAACCGCGAGCACCATACGTGGCGTTACATCCAACGCCGGACTTGACCTGTACCTCGCGGTACGGGTCGGATAAACGGGTTTCCGGCATTTCGTATCTGCAGAGTTTCGCTACCGTGCAACCATCAGGCCGATGGTTTCAAGCCCCCCTTGCAAGCGCGTTTGCTGAAGGTTATCCGATCCGACCCGTTCCTAAGCGGCATCTCCTCGGAATAAAGCATGAACCATGGGAGAGAACGATGAACGAGGATGTGAGAACGCTCTACTATGTCGGCGACAAAGTGGTTGCGTCTTTACAAGCGCTCCTTGAGGAGCGCTCGTGGCAGGTCGAGACGATCGGGCCGGACGACGACCTTGGGATCGAACGCCGATTTGCCAGTGCGTCCGCGGGGCTGTTTGATTTCTCGACGCTTCGGCGTCCACTGGATTTTCAAGCTATTCGCGGGTTGCTATCTCATTCGCAAATCGGATGGGTGGCGATATGCCATCCGACCAACATTGAAGACGCAGGCGTGCTCCAGCTGATTCGCGATTATTTCTTCGCCTACGTCACGTTGCCGGCATCGAACGATCGAATCATCGATGCTATAGACCGCGCCTACGGCATGGCCTCCTTGGCCGAACGCGCTTGGAAGGAACAGCCCTACAGTCACTCAGAGGGTCACATGGTCGGATCATGTGACGCAATGCTTGCGCTGTTCAGTTCTATCCG
>NZ_JBLKRU010000077.1:0-24330 GCF_047608185.1 Caballeronia eucalypticola | reverse complement strand
CGGAACTTACCCGACAAGGAATTTCGCTACCTTAGGACCGTTATAGTTACGGCCGCCGTTTACCGGGACTTCAATCAAGAGCTTGCACCCCATCATTTAATCTTCCGGCACCGGGCAGGCGTCACACCCTATACGTCCACTTTCGTGTTTGCAGAGTGCTGTGTTTTTATTAAACAGTCGCAGCCACCAGTTTATTGCAACCCCTTCACCCTCCTGGCGCAGGCCAGTCAAGCTACAGGGGCGTACCTTATCCCGAAGTTACGGTACCAATTTGCCGAGTTCCTTCTCCCGAGTTCTCTCAAGCGCCTTAGAATACTCATCTCGCCCACCTGTGTCGGTTTGCGGTACGGTCTTGTTAAACTGAAGCTTAGAGGCTTTTCTTGGAACCACTTCCGATTGCTTCTTCGCCTAAGCGAATGGCCTCACACCCTTGAATTACGCGCCCGGATTTGCCTAAGCGCCTTCTCCAATGCAAGGACCGGGACTTCCAACACCCGGACAACCTTCCGCGATCCGTCCCCCCATCGCATTTAACAATGGTGCAGGAATATTAACCTGCTTCCCATCAGCTACGCATTTCTGCCTCGCCTTAGGGGCCGACTCACCCTACGCCGATGAACGTTGCGTAGGAAACCTTGGGCTTACGGCGAGGGGGCTTTTCACCCCCTTTATCGCTACTCATGTCAGCATTCGCACTTCCGATACCTCCAGCACACTTTTCAATGCACCTTCACAGGCTTACGGAACGCTCTCCTACCATGCGAGATAAATCTCGCATCCGCAGCTTCGGTATATTGCTTAGCCCCGTTACATCTTCCGCGCAGGACGACTCGATCAGTGAGCTATTACGCTTTCTTTAAAGGGTGGCTGCTTCTAAGCCAACCTCCTGACTGTTTTAGCCTTCCCACTTCGTTTCCCACTTAGCAATATTTGGGGACCTTAGCTGGCGGTCTGGGTTGTTTCCCTCTTGACACCGGACGTTAGCACCCGATGTCTGTCTCCCGTGATTGCACTCTTCGGTATTCGGAGTTTGCTATGGCGTAGTAATCCGCAATGGACCCCACAACCATGACAGTGCTCTACCCCCGAAGGTGATACACGAGGCACTACCTAAATAGTTTTCGGAGAGAACCAGCTATTTCCAAGTTTGTTTAGCCTTTCACCCCTATCCACAGCTCATCCCCTAATTTTTCAACATTAGTGGGTTCGGTCCTCCAGTACGTGTTACCGCACCTTCAACCTGGCCATGGATAGATCACTTGGTTTCGGGTCTACGCCCAGCAACTGAACGCCCTATTCGGACTCGCTTTCGCTACGGCTGCCTTAATCAGTTAACCTTGCTACTGAACGTAAGTCGCTGACCCATTATACAAAAGGTACGCCGTCACCCCTTGCGAGGCTCCGACTGTTTGTATGCATGCGGTTTCAGGATCTATTTCACTCCCCTCCCGGGGTTCTTTTCGCCTTTCCCTCACGGTACTGGTTCACTATCGGTCGATCACGAGTATTTAGCCTTGGAGGATGGTCCCCCCATCTTCAGACAGGATTTCACGTGTCCCGCCCTACTTGTCGTACACCTAGTTCCACACATCCGCTTTCGCCTACAGGGCTATCACCTGCTATGGCCACACTTTCCAGAGTGTTCGGCTAACGGTCGTGCTAAAGAGTACAGGCTGATCCCATTTCGCTCGCCACTACTTTGGGAATCTCGGTTGATTTCTTTTCCTGCGGTTACTTAGATGTTTCAGTTCACCGCGTTCGCTTCACTGAGCCTATGTATTCAGCTCAGGATGACCCAGAAGGGCCGGGTTTCCCCATTCGGACATCGACGGATCAAAGCTCGTTTGCCAGCTCCCCGTCGCTTTTCGCAGGCTACCGCGTCCTTCATCGCCTGTGATCGCCAAGGCATCCACCACATGCACTTGTTCGCTTGACCCTATAACGAGTGTGTCTCCGAGAGTTCGCTCTACACCGAACCGAAGTTCAATGCCGATGAAACCTCTTTCACACCGCTATAGGTTGAGTATTCGTGTTGCGCCGTATTCCAAAGCAATCTTTCGATCACCTTTTCATACATTGATACAATCACAACCCTGATTCACCTACTCACACACCCATCTCTAAGTGTATTTTCGTGAATCTCTTTACTACTTCTTCCAGATTGTTAAAGAACGACAGCACAACTTAAAGCGCTATGCCTTAAATTGCTTACTGACTGGCTCAATCGCCAATGCATAATCACTCTCGTGTGCAAAGAATGCTATGCGTTGGTGATTGGTGGAGGATGACGGGATCGAACCGACGACCCCCTGCTTGCAAAGCAGGTGCTCTCCCAGCTGAGCTAATCCCCCAAGTACCTTGATGCCTGAGGGTCTGCATTTATCATTTCACGTTCTTTCAAACGCTCAAGAGTAAATGGTGGGTCTGGTTGGATTCGAACCAACGACCCCCGCCTTATCAAGACGGTGCTCTAACCAACTGAGCTACAGACCCTTAGCCTGTCTTCTTACAGCCGATAAGCGTGAGCGCTTTAGCACTTCACTTCAATACGTTTGAGCTCGAGAAAGGAGGTGATCCAGCCGCACCTTCCGATACGGCTACCTTGTTACGACTTCACCCCAGTCATGAATCCTACCGTGGTGACCGTCCTCCTTGCGGTTAGACTAGCCACTTCTGGTAAAACCCACTCCCATGGTGTGACGGGCGGTGTGTACAAGACCCGGGAACGTATTCACCGCGGCATGCTGATCCGCGATTACTAGCGATTCCAGCTTCACGTAGTCGAGTTGCAGACTACGATCCGGACTACGATCGGTTTTCTGGGATTAGCTCCCCCTCACGGGTTGGCAGCCCTCTGTTCCGACCATTGTATGACGTGTGAAGCCCTACCCATAAGGGCCATGAGGACTTGACGTCATCCCCACCTTCCTCCGGTTTGTCACCGGCAGTCTCCTTAGAGTGCTCTTGCGTAGCAACTAAGGACAAGGGTTGCGCTCGTTGCGGGACTTAACCCAACATCTCACGACACGAGCTGACGACAGCCATGCAGCACCTGTGTATCGGTTCTCTTTCGAGCACCCCCACCTTTCAGCAGGGTTCCGACCATGTCAAGGGTAGGTAAGGTTTTTCGCGTTGCATCGAATTAATCCACATCATCCACCGCTTGTGCGGGTCCCCGTCAATTCCTTTGAGTTTTAATCTTGCGACCGTACTCCCCAGGCGGTCAACTTCACGCGTTAGCTACGTTACTAAGTCAATGAAGACCCAACAACTAGTTGACATCGTTTAGGGCGTGGACTACCAGGGTATCTAATCCTGTTTGCTCCCCACGCTTTCGTGCATGAGCGTCAGTATTGGCCCAGGGGGCTGCCTTCGCCATCGGTATTCCTCCACATCTCTACGCATTTCACTGCTACACGTGGAATTCTACCCCCCTCTGCCATACTCTAGCTCGCCAGTCACAAATGCAGTTCCCAGGTTAAGCCCGGGGATTTCACATCTGTCTTAACGAACCGCCTGCGCACGCTTTACGCCCAGTAATTCCGATTAACGCTCGCACCCTACGTATTACCGCGGCTGCTGGCACGTAGTTAGCCGGTGCTTATTCTTCCGGTACCGTCATCCCCTCAGGGTATTAGCCCAAAGGTTTTCTTTCCGGACAAAAGTGCTTTACAACCCGAAGGCCTTCTTCACACACGCGGCATTGCTGGATCAGGGTTTCCCCCATTGTCCAAAATTCCCCACTGCTGCCTCCCGTAGGAGTCTGGGCCGTGTCTCAGTCCCAGTGTGGCTGGTCGTCCTCTCAGACCAGCTACAGATCGTCGCCTTGGTAGGCCTTTACCCCACCAACTAGCTAATCTGCCATCGGCCGCCCCTATAGCGCGAGGTCCCGAAGGATCCCCCGCTTTCTTCCGTAGATCGTATGCGGTATTAATCCGGCTTTCGCCGGGCTATCCCCCACTACAGGACACGTTCCGATGTATTACTCACCCGTTCGCCACTCGCCACCAGGATTACTCCCGTGCTGCCGTTCGACTTGCATGTGTAAGGCATGCCGCCAGCGTTCAATCTGAGCCAGGATCAAACTCTTCAGTTCAATGCCTGTTACTGTTTTCTATTCTTGCGAATAGGTCGCTCACTCAACGTACTGACAAGTTCCTCCCATCTTCCAGTTACCCGAAAGACGCTCAAAACCTACCTTAATACTAGTGTGAGACTTGATACTTTCGCTTCACGGCAGCACCTCCCGGGTTACCCCGGAAAACACCACCACGCTTAAAGCAAAACACCAAGCGCCCACACTTATCGGCTGTTAGTTTTTAAAGAACATTCGCTACCCACCGCACGATCCCAACCCTCAGAACCCTGCCGCTTTCGCGTCGCTGCATCTGCAGCACAGAAACGAGATTATGAAGAATCTTTTTCTCCATGTCAACAAGCTTGTGAGCGTTTGCTTTCAAACTTACCGATTTTGGAGGCCACCTGTTTCTTTAGCGGCCCTCGTTGCGAAACGAGGAGGCGAATAATAGGCGATGGAACGTACTAAGGCAAGGACATCCGCAAACTATTTTCGGGAATACCCTAGCAGCCCCCTTAACAACCCCTTAATGACTCTTCGCCAGCCCCAACGCGTCGATGGGAACCGCTTCCGACATGGCCGCATATCCCGCGTCGCTTGGATGGATATTGTCGCCACTGTCATAGCGGCGCTGGAGGCGGTCCGGATGAGCCGGGTCACGTAGCGCCTGGTCGAAGTCGATCACGCCATCGAATGCATGGCTTGACCGGATTGAATCGTTCACTGCCGTCCTGATTGCTTCGCGCTCCGGAGGCAACGAGGCCGGTGTCAAGGTTGCGCCGTAGATCCGCACACCGCGCTGGTGGGCCTGCGCGATCAGCCGTTGATATCCGCGCAACAGCGAATCGGCGGTGACAGGCGTGTGGGGATCGTCGCAATCCAGGCCGGCGCGTGGGGGCATCGAAGGGAAATTGATGTCGTTGATGCCAATCATAACGATCACCGCGCGCACGCCGGGCTGGCGCAATGCGTCGCGGTCGAACCGGTTCAAAAGCGCATCGCCGTAACACGGCGACCCGCTCAGCAAGCGATTGCCGCTGATCCCCGCATTCACGACCGCGGTGCCGCCGATACCCTTTTGCGTCAGCCGGCGCGCAAATGCGTCCGGCCAACGGCGATTCGCGTTCGGCGTGGAGCGCATGCCGTCGGTGATGGAGTCGCCGATTGCCACCAACGCCCGCGCCGGCGTGGTATCGACGGAAACGCTCGTCAGCCATACGAATTGCGTGAAACGCGTGCGAAACGCAGCGGCGTCGGTGTCCGAAGAATGGTTGCCTGGCGTCGATACGTAATTCGTTTGGTTCGCCACCCTATGCCACGCGGCCATTTTTTGCCCTGCTCCCATATAGGTACTGACTGCAAGTGGCTGGTGGGCGGTGACATCGAAGGCGATCGGGTCACTGTCGATCTGACCGCCCGGCGCGATCGTCACGCCTGCTTTGCCGCCGAACGTCACGGGACGGCTGGTGCCCGCCCGGATCGCGGCCGCGCCGCCGGACACGGAGCGCGCTACCTGTACGCCCTCGATCACCAGCGGCACCGTGCCGTACACGTTGCTAAGACGGAGCCGAACGTGCCGGCCGTCGATAGCGGGATACACAATCTGCCGAACCGTCCGGCCGCCAATCTCAGGCGCGCGATACAGCGCCGGCAAATCAGCCCGCTGCGGAATTGCCTGCAACGCCGTGCCCCAGGCGCTGACCCAGTGTTCGGCCGGCGCGTCGTCGGCAAGAGCGCTGGTGGACGGCAGCAAGGAAGCAAACAGCGTCGCGGCGGCAACGGCGGAAAGGGCGCGAAGGTTCATCAGGGAACGGGGGATGTTTGAGGGAAAAGGCGATTGTGCCTGAACGGGCAAACCAGGCGCTTACAGTTCGGCGGACGGATCTCAGCAGTGTATGTGCGGCTTAGCCCGAGCCTGCTGCACGGGCGCATTACTCGCGGACAGGTGACGTGGAACGCACCTCCACGCCGTCTGGATAACCGACTTCAAATGCGCAAACCGACATGCTTTCGCAGCGATTAAAATCCCGTCGCCCGATTCCCACGCAGACGCTCCGAACGCCTTTTTGTCGTCGAAAATCGGACCAGTTTGTGAAAAGCCCTCAGAATGTCGGCATTCCGCCTCGCGGTTCTCACTTTGTCCGGTACTTATTCAGCATGCATTCCAAAACTTCTCCTAGCACCAGCGCCGCACCTTCCCACGTCGAATGGGAGGAAAAAGGCGAGAACCGTTCGGCGCTCTGGCACTCGGAAAGCGGAATCGCGCCGCCCAAGCGCGTGGTGATCGGCGATGACCAGATGACCGCCGACTCGGCGTATCGGCTGGCTTGTGAAGGCACGGCCATTCTCTGGCGCGGCGATTTCCAGAACGCACGCCAGTTGCTGCAAGCGGTGACTCGACGCATCGAAACGCGGCCGAAAAAGTCCGCCAAGGCAAAAGCGAAGGAACGCAGCGCGGCCCCCGATGCACCGCCGGCCGCGCCGCCCGCTCCCGCCGAGGCGTTCAATTTGCACCGCCTCGCCCAGTCGCAGCGGGCGCGCACGCTTGGCATGTTGCTCTTGCCGCTCGATGCCGAATACGCAATTCCGCTGCGTCGCGCGCCGGTTGTGAAGGAAGCGTGCGAGGAGGCGTATGGCGCGGCCGCCGGTGAATCCGTGGTGTCGCTGCGTGAGGTGCTCGGGCTGGTCGGCGCGCACGAGTGGCGCAAAAAGGGCGTCGACGTCGAGGCGCTTGGCGCGCGGATTCATCCTTATTACGGCGTGTTTTCCCCCGTGCGCGGCGAGTACATCAAGCTGGTGGCAGATCAGCCGTTGCCATCGAAGGAACTGGCTTTCGATATTGGCACCGGCACGGGCGTGCTCGCCGCTTTGCTCGCCCAGCGCGGCGTGAAGCGCGTGATTGCGACGGAAAACGATGCCCGTGCGCTGGCCTGTGCACGTGAAAACATCGAATTATTGGGGCTCGATCAGCAAGTGAAGGTGCTCGATGCCGATCTTTTCCCCGAAGGCCGTGCTCCGTTGATCGTCTGCAATCCGCCTTGGCTGCCGGCCCGGCCGAGTTCGGCGATTGAACACGCGATCTACGATCCGGAAAGCCGCATGCTGCGCGGGTTTCTCGATGGCCTCGCCGCGCATCTGACGCCTGGCGGCGAAGGCTGGCTGATTCTTTCCGATATCGCCGAACATCTTGGCCTGCGAACGCGTGCGCAATTCCAGGAGTGGGTCGACCGCGCCGGACTGAAGACCGACGGCCGTATGGACATCCGTCCGCATCACCCGCGCGCCGCCGATAAAACCGATCCGCTCTATCACGCGCGTTCGGCCGAAGTCACATCGTTGTGGCGGCTTGTGCCGGCTTGAGTTTTTTCTTTCACGCGGGCGTCGGCGTTTAGGCGGCCTTCGTGCCCGCTATATAAGCCAGCGCCGCCTCGCCCGCGACCAAACCGCTCGCGAGACACGCCGTGAGCAGATAACCGCCCGTCGGCGCTTCCCAATCCAGCATCTCTCCAGCGCAAAAAACGCCGGGTATCGCGTCGATCATCAGGTGCGAATCAAGTGATTCGAACGTCACGCCACCCGCGCTGCTGATCGCCTCGGCAATGGGTCGCGGGCGCGTCACCGTCAGCGGCAATGCCTTGATCCGTTGAGCGAGGCGCGTGGTATCGGCGAAATCTTCGCGACTCAATACCTCTCGCAGCAAACCCGCCTTGGCGCCCGTCAGGTTCAAGCGGCTCTGCAAATGACTCGACATGGAACGGGCGCCACGTGGATGCCTCACTTCATCGTGGACACGTTGCGGCGTCAGTGCCGGCAAGAGATCGAGGAAAAATGTGCCGTCACCCGCTGATAAACGATCGCGGATGCGCGCGGACATCGCGTAGATCAAGCTGCCTTCAATACCGGTCGATGTCAGCAAGCACTCGCCCGTGCGCCAGTCGATATCCCCATCCTCCCGCGGCAAACCGATCGCAACGGCTTTCAGCGGCTCGCCCGCGAAACGGCTGCTGAAATGCTCGCTCCAGTCGATATCGAAGCCGCAGTTTGACGGGACGAAGGGCGACACGCGCACGTGGCGCGCTTCAAGATGCGGAACCCACGTTGGGTCCGAGCCGAGTCGTGGCCAGCTCGCGCCGCCGAGTGCGAGCACGACGGCATCGGCTTCGACCGAGCGCTCGCCTTCCGGCGTGGCGAACCTCAAAAGGGGCGAAGTTTCGTCGCCCCAGCCAAGCCACTTATGCCGCATATGAAACCGCACGCCCGACCCGCGTAGCCGATGCAACCATGCGCGTAGCATCGGCGCGGCTTTCATATCGATGGGAAACACGCGGCCCGAGCTGCCGACGAACGTTTCCACGCCCAATCCGTGAACCCATGCGCGTAAGGCGGTGGCATCGAAGCGGCGCAGCAGCGGTTCAATCTGTGCGCGGCGCGCGGCGTAACGGGAGAGGAACGGTTCGGCGGGTTCGGAATGCGTGAGATTCATGCCGCCCTTGCCAGCCATCAGGAATTTGCGGCCCACTGACGGCATGGCGTCATACAGATCCACTTCGACACCGCCCGCCGCCAGCGCTTCGGCGGCCATCAAGCCAGCGGGGCCGCCGCCAATAACGGCGACGCGCGCGCGACGAGTTTCTGAGGAGGAAGGCGACGATAACGGCATGCGAAAAGACACGATTGGAGGCGAAGCCGCATTGTCGCATTCGGCGTCGAGGACCCACGAACGGGCCGGGACGAAACTGAGTGCGCCCGACCTCCCGCTGCATAATCCGGCGACGAAGTTCGAAAAGGAGATGTCGATGCAAATCGAATGGTCGAGCATCCGTTCCGGTCAGGCCGACGCGCTGCATGACGCGATAGTCGAACTGTCCGGGTGGATGATTCCGCTCGAGTCGGAACCTTGTGTCGATTATTTTCTGCTGGCCGCCGATGCGCCGTGTTGTGCCGGCTGCGTGCCGACAGATCCGCGATCGAGCATTGAGGTTATTGGTGCTTCACTGATCCAGGTGCAGGACGGACCAGTGACCATTCGCGGACGGCTGCGCCGTTTGATCGATGATCCGGCGGGCTGGCGTTATCAGCTTTTCGATGCCCGCTTGACGAGTCAGGACAGGCCATTCAGCCGGCGAGCGTTCCTGGCATCGACGGCCGCGTTGAGTTTGGTGGCCTGCGCCCGTGGCCGCTTCGCCGGATATACCGACAGCCCGGACGCGCGGGCTGCCGCTCAAAGCTGGCGCTCGAGCGACACGCTGACCATGGACATGCACAGCCACGCCGGCCGGGTGATTATCTCCCACGATCCGGCGATTGGCGCGAACCGCCCTTTCACCGCGCTTGCCGCGCCCATGCGCAGCGGCGGCATGAACGTGGTCACGCTGGCGATCGTCACCGATACCGTGGTTACGCACGTATCGGCGAATCGCAAGCGTATTGAAGCGTACCGAACGCCCGCGCCGGGCGAACTGTACGCGCTCGGGCAAACGGAATTTGCGCGGGTGCACGCATTGATCGCGCGCGAGCAGATGAATGTGATCACCGGCAGCGCGTCGCTGAAAATGAATGCGAACGCGGGTCCGAGCGCGATCATCGCTTCAGAAGGGGGTGATTTTCTGGAGGGCCAACTGGATCGTGTGGATGAAGCGTACACGCAGCATCGGTTACGGCACTTGCAACTGGTGCACTACCGGGTGAACGAACTCGGCGATATCCAGACCGAACCGCCCCAGCAGGGAGGTTTGACCGATTTCGGCGCCCAAGTGGTCCGGCGATGCAATGACCTTGGGATCGTGGTCGACGTCGCGCACGGAACATTCGATCTCGTCAAACGGGCGGCGTCGGTATCGACGAAACCGCTGGTTTTGTCTCATACCGCGCTGTCCGCGCATCCCGGCACCCGAAGCCGGCTGATCAGCCCTGACCACGCTCGCGCCGTCGCCGATACAGGCGGTGTGATCGGCGTCTGGCCGAGCTCGGGATCATTCCGGGATTTGCAGGAAATGGCGGAAGGCGTCAAGCGGATGACCGATGTCGTCGGCATCGACCATGTCGGCATGGGCACGGACATGCTGGGCTTTATTTCTCCGCCCGTTTTCAGGCACTACGGCCAGTTGCCCGATTTCGCGGATCAGCTCCTCGCAGCGGGATTCTCGAGCGAGGAAACGCGCAAGATTCTTGGGGAGAATTACAGGCGGGTGTTTGAGGCGAGTGTTGGGTAGATGGTGCAGTAGGAACAGGGATATCTGAGGCCATCTCAAAAAATAATTATTAACCGACCGGACGGTCGGCTTATAATTGCGGCACAGTGACTTCCTACAGCGAGCGATCGTCATGTACACGCAATCCCTCGATATCCCCGGCAATGTGCAGTCCATCGATCCGGCGTCCACATCGCCGGAACTGAGCCATTTCGACGCTGTGATGGCCGCCGACGGCAAGATCGAGCCACAAGACTGGATGCCCGACGCCTACCGCAAGACGCTGGTGCGCCAGATCTCGCAGCACGCGCATTCGGAAATCATCGGCATGTTGCCCGAAGGCAACTGGATTTCGCGCGCGCCGAGCCTGAAGCGCAAGGCGATCCTGCTTGCGAAAGTGCAGGACGAAGGCGGTCACGGCCTCTACTTGTATAGCGCGGCGGAAACCATGGGCGTGTCGCGCGACCAGCTCGTCGATGCCCTGCACGCTGGCAAAGCCAAATATTCGAGCATTTTCAATTACCCGACGCCCACGTGGGCGGACGTCGGCGTGATCGGCTGGCTGGTGGACGGCGCGGCGATCATGAACCAGATCCCGCTCTGCCGCTGCACCTATGGCCCGTATGCGCGCGCCATGATCCGCATCTGCAAGGAAGAGTCGTTCCATCAGCGGCAAGGTTTCGACGCGCTGCTCTCCATGATGAAAGGCACCGACGCGCAGAAGGAAATGGTCCAGCAGGCGGTGGATCGCTGGTGGTGGCCGGTGCTGATGATGTTCGGCCCGAGCGACAAGGATTCCATCCATAGCGGGCAGTCGTTCAAATGGGGCATCAAACGGATATCGAATGATGATTTGCGGCAGAAATTCGTCGATGCCACCGTCGAGCAGGCCAGGATTCTCGGCGTCACGCTGCCCGACCCCGATCTGAAATGGAACGAAGAACGGCAAGCACACGACTACGGCGAGATCGACTGGGAAGAATTCTGGCGCGTCGTGAACGGCGACGGCCCCTGCAACAAGGAACGCCTCGCCACGCGAGTCAAGGCACACGACGACGGCCAATGGGTTCGCGAAGCTGCCCTCGCCTACTCCGCCAAACAAGCCGCGCGTGCGCAAAAGCAAGCTGCATAAAGTAAAGCTGAAGGAGCGACAAATGAACAACGAATGGCCGATCTGGGAAGTGTTCGTACGCAGCAAGCAGGGCCTTGATCACAAGCATTGCGGCAGCCTGCACGCGCCGGACGCACCCGCAGCGCTGCGCATGGCACGCGATGTCTACACGCGGCGCCAGGAAGGCGTGAGCATTTGGGTGGTTCCATCGGCGGCGATCACGGCCTCCGATCCCGCCGATAAAGCAGAGTTCTTCGAACCCGCGGGCGACAAGATCTACCGTCACCCGACGTTCTTCGTGCTGCCCGACGAAATCAACCACATGTGAGCGAAGGGTCAAGCCCATGACGACGCCCCAACATCTGTCCTACGTACTACGCCTCGCCGATAACGCGCTGATCCTCGGTCAGCGCAACGGCGAATGGTGCGGACACGGCCCGGTGCTCGAGGAAGATATCGCGCTGGCCAATATCAGTCTCGATCTGATCGGCCAGGCGAGATTGCTTTATTCGCACGCGGCCACGCTCGATGCCGAGCTTAATGGCACGAAGAAAACCGAAGATGACTACGCGTATTTCCGCAACGAACGCGATTTCCGCAATTACACGCTGACCGAATTGCCGCACGCGGGCCCGTTGTCGGGCACGGCGCGTTCGGATCGCGACTACGCGGTGACGGTCGTGCGCAACTTCCTGTATTCGACGCTGATGGCGCATCTCTGGACGGCGCTCACGCAATCGACTGACGCGCAACTCGCGGCAATCGCGTCGAAGTCGATCAAGGAAACGCGATATCACCTGAATCACGCCAGCGACTGGCTGCTGCGTTTCGGTGATGGCACCGAGGAGTCGCATCGTCGGGCTCAAGCCGCGGTGGATTACCTGATGCCGTACACGCGCGAATTTTTCAGCACCGATGACGTGGAAACGAGCATCGCCGATGCGGGTATCGGTCCGCTCACCGCCGATCTGGAAACCGCGTGGCGTGAAGACGTGGACGCAACGCTGGCGCAGGCCACGCTGCAAAAGCCCGCCGATGCCAAGCACGTGAGCACCGGCAAGTTCGGCGAGCATTCCGAGCACATGGGTTTCCTGCTCGCGGAAATGCAAAGCTTGGCGCGGCAGCATCCTGGCGCGGGTTGGTGAACGCGACGATGACGACCGCCGAAGCAACGCTCGATCGCGTATGGGAAGTGCTGGACGCCGTGCCCGATCCGGAAATTCCGGTGGTATCCATCCGTGAGCTGGGCATTCTCCGCGATGTCCGACGCGCCGCCGACGACACGGTGGAAATCGTCATTACGCCCACGTATTCGGGCTGTCCGGCGATGTACCAGATCGCCGAAGACATTGGCGCGGCGCTGAATGCAGCGGGCTTCGCGAAGCATCGAATCGAAACGGTTCTGGCGCCCGCGTGGACCACCGACTGGATGACCGACGCGGCCCGCGACAAGCTTCGGCAATACGGCATCGCCCCGCCCATGGGCAATTGCGGTTCGAACGAGCACGCGCCGCAAGAACGGCCCATCCGTTTCGTGCCGCGCGTCGTGGACAAACCCGCCTGCCCGCGCTGCGGCTCATCGCATACCGAACGCCTCGCGCAATTCGGCTCGACGGCGTGCAAGGCGCTGTATCGCTGCATGGATTGCCGCGAGCCGTTCGACTACTTCAAACCGTACTGAAAACGACCATGGCGACTCCGCAATTCCACTCGCTGCGCATCCGCGACGTCCGTCCCGAAACCGCCGACGCTGTTACGGTTTCCTTCGATGTCCCCAAAGCCCTGCGCGACGCATTTCGCTTCACGCAAGGCCAGTTCGTCACGTTGAAGACACATATGGACGGCGAGGAAATGCGGCGTTCGTATTCCATTTGCGTCGGCGTGACCGATTACGACCGCGATGGCGAATTGCGTATTGGCATCAAGCGCGTGCGGGGCGGCCGTTTCTCGAACTTCGCTTTCGATACGCTGAAACCCGGCCACGAAATCGAAGTCATGACGCCGGATGGCCGCTTTTTCACGCACCTGAACGCCGATCACGTGAAGCATTACGTGGCTTTCTCGGGGGGCTCGGGCATCACGCCGGTGCTCGCGATCATCAAGACGACGCTGGAAACCGAGCCGACCAGCCGTTTCACGCTGATCTACGGAAATCGCAGCGTCGACGCGATCATGTTTGCCGAAGAGCTGGAAGACCTGAAGAACCGTTTCATGAGCCGGTTCTCGCTGTATCACGTGCTATCGGACGATTTGCAGGATGTCGAGTTGTTCAACGGCGTGCTGAACCAGGAGAAGTGCGCGGCGTTCCTGGAGTCGCTCGTTCCCGCCAATGCAATCGATGAAGCCTTCATCTGCGGTCCCGGCCCGATGATGGACGCCGCCGAAGCCGCGCTGAAAAGCGCGGGCGTGCCGCCGCAGCAGGTCCACGTCGAGCGCTTTGGCACGCCGTTGCCGCAAGCAGGCGTGCCGGCAATCGAAATCACCGACGACACGCCGGCGGCGGATCTGGAACTGATCATCGATGGGAAAAAGCGCAAGCTGCGCCTGCCGTATCAGGGCGTGAGCGTACTGGACGTCGGCTTGAAAGCGGGGCTTGCGCTGCCTTACGCGTGCAAGGGCGGCGTGTGCTGCACCTGCCGCGCGAAAGTGCTGGAAGGCGAAGTGCGCATGGAAAAGAACTACACGCTGGAGCAGCATGAGATTGACGCGGGTTTCGTGCTGACTTGCCAATGCCACCCGATTTCGGATCGCGTGGTTGTGAGCTATGACGAACGTTGAACGCCGGGTTGGCGGATTGCGTTGATTCGATTCGCTTACACTAGGGGTCGCCCCTTACCAAGGCCGTGTGACGCGCCCAGTCGCCACACTCGCTGCGCGCCGGGCAACCTACTTACGTTTGCGGTCACCGTCACTGATGAGCACCATCCACGTTACCAACGGCGACCATGCCGCCGAGATTCTGCGCGAAGCCTTGCAAACAGCGGCTCGCGACGAACGCGTCATCCCGCTGAAGGACGATCTTGCGGTCGGCCAGTTGCGGGGCATCGACGACAATCCGGAAAATCGGGCGCTCTTTTGGCAGCAGGTGCTGAACGAACAGAAGTTCGATTTCATATCGAAGCTCAAGGAACAGGACGCGCTCCTGCGTGACCTCGCGCAGGATAGCGGACAGGTCGTGGTCTGGCACGGACAAAGCGCTAGTGACCAGCTAACGCTGCGACGCGTCGCCTACACGCTGCGCAACGTGCCACAGCGCCTGAACGAAGCCAAGCTCACTCACGAAGATTTGCCTTTCGTCACCGCCGCCGACGGCACGCAGCAGCGCCGTGGCCGCGAAGACGGCGCAACGGCGGTCGGCATGTTCACGGCTGCCGAGTTGGGCGCCAAACTGCCAACAGCCGCGCCCATTTCGGTGTTGCGCATCAGCCGTCTCGCGCTGGAATGGCAGGAAGTGAAGCAGATCAATAGCGAAACTCGCCGATGGCGCGACAACACGTTTATTTCCGGCACCTATTCCGACGTCGATGAAACCATCCTCCAGATAGCCAGCGACGGCTGGCAGGAAGCCCGCCGGCTCGCCGGCCAGGTGATGGACGCGAGCTTCGGTTTTCTGGTGAGCGATTCCATTGCATTCTGGCGCTGTCGTGAACTCGTCGCCGCGGGCAAACTGGAGATTCGGGGTGATCTCGCCAAGATAGCCGACGCCAATCTCCGGCGCGCCGTGCACTAGCCGCGCATTAGAATCCCCGATCGACCCAGCAATTCGCAGAGACTCAATGGCCCGTACAAGAGCGCCTGACCACGACACACAACGCGAGCAGATTCTCGAACTCGCCGCCGCTAAATTTGCGCAGACCAGCTACCCGAGCACGTCGATGGCCGATCTTGCTGCGGCCAGCGGCACGTCCAAAGCGCGGCTTTATCACTATTACGCGAGCAAGGAAGCCATCCTTTTCGACCTGCTCGATCGCTACACGAAGCGGTTGATGCTGATCATCGCGGAAGTGGAAGGAGCGAGCCAACGGCGCGGATTGACGGAGCGCGAGGCGTTCGCCGAGCTGATTCGCGCGTTCCTCACCGAGTACGAAACTTCCCATAGCCGGCACGTTGCATTGCTCAACGACGTCAAATATCTCGAAGACACGCAGCGTGAAATCGTGCTGGAACGCCAACGCGGCATTGTCGCGGCGTTCGCCCGGCAACTCGCGCGCGCGTATCCGAAACGGGCGACGAAAGAGAACCAGACCGCGCTCACCATGATGGTGTTCGGCATGATCAACTGGACCTTCACGTGGCTCAAACCCGATGGAAAACTGGGTTACCGCGAGTTCGCTGAGCAGGTCGTGGACGTGATCGAACACGGGATGAACGGCGACAATTAAGCAAATGGTGCAGTGCGACATTACGTTACAGCACGACTGCACGATTCATGTAACTCCCGGTAAGTCATTGTTTTAAAAAAGATTTTATTCATATTATTTGAGATTTAGATGACATGCTCCACAGGGTATTACGGGTTTTCCCTAGTGCTCTTGCTGTGGTTCGGCTAAAATTCGTTTCGCGGCGCACCATGTCGCGCGACGAATCAAGGAGCCACCATCGTGAACATGCCCTTCAACCGCCACACTGCATCGATCTTCGCAGCAGCCGATCGCTCGCAAACGGCTGCCGGTCGTTTGCCCGTTCTCGTCCGTGAGCTGTCGTCGAGCGATCGCGAGCGTCTTCTCACCCATTTCCTTGCTCTCGATGAAGACGACCGCCTTCTGCGCTTCGGCCAGATCGTGCCGGATCATGTGATCGAGAACTATGTCGGGAATATCGATTTCTCGCGTGACACGGTTTTTGGTGTCTTCGACGAACAGTTGAACGTAGTTGGCGTCGGCCATTTGGCCTATCTGCCGGCTGAAGGCGACAAACGCACGGCAGAGTTCGGCGTGTCGGTGCTGGAAAGCGCGCGCGGCCGTGGTGTCGGCAGCCGCTTGTTCGAGCGCGCCGCCATCCGCAGCCGCAACACGCACGTTTCAATGCTCTACATGCATTGTTTGTCACGTAACTCGACCATGATGCACATTGCGAAGAAGTCGGGAATGAAGATCGAGTATGCGTATGGCGAAGCCGACGCTTATTTGTCGCTCACACCCGCCGATCAAGGCAGCATCCTCACGGAGATGTTGCAAGAACAAGCAGCGGTCTTCGACTACGCGGTGAAGCGCCAAGCGCGCCGGGCATCGCAAATGTTTCAGGCGTTCATGCCTACTGCGGACGCGGCCTAAATCAGGACCTCGAGTCCTGAGTCCCAGGTACAAATCAGCAAGCATGCGCAAAAGCACGAAAGGCGGCGAAAGCCGCCTTTTTTGCGTCTGCAGGTTTTGGATTGAATATCGGGCAAAGGGCATCGACCGCAAATTCAGCGAATCGGCAACGCCGTCGTTTCCTTGAAGCGTTCCAGCGAGAAGCTGCTTTTGACGTCGATTACCGACGGATGGTGCAGCAATTGAGCCTGCACGAAGCGTGAAAAGTGCTCCATGTCTTCCACCAGAACGCGCAGCAGATAGTCCATGTCACCCGTCATGGCGTCGCACGCCACCACTTCCGGCCAAGAGCGCACGGCTTCGCGAAAGCGGTCCGCATGCGTCGGCGGATTTTTCATTCCCGCCGATACCGGCGTCCCGCCGCGTTTTTCCAGCTTCACATTGACGTACGCGAGCAACCCGAGTCCGAGCAGACGCGGTTCCAGCAGCGCGACATAACCGCGGATCACGCCCTCCTCTTCAAGCCGACGAATTCGCCGCAAGCAGGGACTCGGCGAGAGGTTCACCTGATCAGCGATGTCCTGGTTCGACAGCCGCCCGTTCACCTGAAGAATGGCGAGAATTTTCCGATCGATCGCATCGAGTTCGATTTGAGCCATTTTCTGTCTCCTACACGCTGCATTACGCCATGAACGTGCGTCATCGTAGAGATAGGCGATTTACTTCGCAAGTATCTGCCGCGCTTCCGTCGATAAACTTTGTCCCAATAATCGCCAACTAATCATCGAATCATCTTTACGGTTCAGGAGACAAAGCATGCAGGCAACGACTTGGGACAATCCCGTTGGCACGGATGGTTTTGAATTCATCGAATACACGGCGCCCGATCCCGTGGCGCTCGGGCAATTGTTCGAGCAAATGGGATTCACTGCGATTGCCCGGCATCGTCACAAGAAGGTGACGCTTTATAGGCAAGGCGAGATCAACTTCCTGGTGAATGCTGAGCCCGATTCCTTCGCGCAGCGTTTCGCGCGTTTGCATGGTCCGTCGATTTGCGCGATCGCCTTCCGTGTCGCCGATGCCGGCAAGGCGTACAAACGTGCACTCGACCTCGGCGCCTGGGGTTTCGATAACAAAACCGGACCGATGGAATTGAACATTCCCGCGATCAAGGGCGTTGGCGATTCGCTGATTTACTTCGTGGATCGGTGGCGCGGCAAGAACGACGCGCAACAGGGCAGCATTGGCGACATCAGTATCTACGACGTCGACTTCGAACCCATCCCAGGCGCCGAGCAAAATCCGGTCGGCCACGGACTGACATACATCGATCATTTGACGCACAACGTTCATCGCGGACGGATGATCGAATGGGCCGAGTTCTACGAGCGTTTATTCAATTTCCGCGAGGCGCGTTACTTCGATATTGAAGGCAAGGTGACCGCGGTCAAGTCAAAAGCGATGAGTTCACCGTGCGGCAAGATCCGCATCCCGATCAACGAGGAAGGCTCGGATACATCGGGGCAAATCCAGGAATATCTCGATGCGTACCACGGCGAAGGGATTCAGCACATTGCGCTAGGCAGCGACGATATCTACAGCACCGTCGATCATTTGCGCGGCGCGAAAATCGCGTTGCTGGATACCATCGATACGTATTACGAACTCGTCGACCGGCGCGTGCCGAATCACGGAGAATCGGTGGCGGAATTGCGCAAACGCAAGATCCTGATCGACGGCGTGCGCGACGAAATCCTGCTGCAGATCTTCACGGAAAACCAGATCGGCCCGATCTTCTTCGAGATCATTCAGCGCAAGGGCAATCAGGGTTTCGGCGAAGGCAACTTCAAGGCGCTGTTTGAATCGATTGAACTCGATCAGATTCGGCGCGGCGTAGTGAAGGACACAAGCGCCAGCTAGAACACGCGGCGCAAAAAAAAATGCCGGGGATCTTCAGGTCCCCGGCATTTTTTTTGGAAATACCCTCAAGCGTCGGCGTCGTCCTTATTGTCCGCCGTCTGCTTGACCGAAACCTGTTCAATCCGAACCTGCGAAATTCGCGGTCTGCCGGAGATCGTTGCCTCCGATCCAACCGGGTTGCCAACGCGAACCGGTGCGTTCATCGCAAAAAATGCTGCGGAAACCATCAAAAAGCTTTGGATGTATCGTTGTTTCACTGCTATCTCCTTCAACTGCGTGCATCGGTGTGTTCAACAATCGTGCTCGTCCCGCCGATAAAGCCAGAACGAATGTGCATCGATCGCGGGTTTGAATGCTCTCGACGCGAGCGGTTCCCCGATGACATCGAATGACATCGAAATCCGGCCGCTTTTTACACGTCGTAACATCGGTGCAATGTTGAAATAGCTTTTCAGCGGGTTATTACCAGTGCTGGAAAAAAATCAAAACAGGCACACTCAGAATCCCGGCCGATGCGTCCACAAGACGCGGACGCCCTTAAATTGCTTTGGCGATCCCAAACGTTGGCGGAGAGACCCCACAATGAATGCCCCCCTTGACGCGGAACAAAAAGCTTCCCTAGAAGCCGCGCTGAATTCCGTCACTCTCGACGACAAATACACCCTGGAACGCGGTCGCGCGTACATGAGCGGCATACAGGCGCTGGTTCGGCTGCCAATGCTGCAACAACAACGCGATCACGCCGCAGGACTCAATACCGCCGGTTTCATTTCCGGCTATCGCGGCTCCCCGCTCGGCGCACTCGATCAACATCTGTGGAAAGCGAAGAAGCATCTCGCTTCGAATCAGGTCGTGTTCCAGCCCGGCGTGAATGAAGACCTCGCGGCAACTGCCGTTTGGGGCTCGCAGCAGGTCAATCTTTATCCGAGCGCCAAATACGACGGCGTGTTCTCGATGTGGTACGGCAAAGGGCCGGGCGTCGACAGAACCGGCGACGTGTTCAAGCATGGCAACTCGGCCGGGTCATCGCAGCATGGCGGTGTACTCGTACTCGCCGGCGACGATCACGCCGCTAAATCGTCCACGCTCGCGCATCAGTCCGAACACATCTTCAAGGCGTGCGGATTGCCGGTGCTGTTTCCATCGAACGTGCAGGAATATCTGGACTTCGGGCTGCACGGCTGGGCCATGAGCCGCTATTCCGGCCTTTGGGTCGCGATGAAATGCGTGACGGACGTGGTGGAATCGTCGGCTTCGGTTGATATCGATCCGAACCGCGTTGAGATTGTTTTGCCGACCGACTTCGCGATGCCCGATGGTGGTCTCAACATCCGCTGGCCCGATCCGCCGCTGGTTCAGGAAGCGCGTCTGCTCGACTACAAGTGGTATGCCGCGCTTGCTTATGTGCGTGCAAACAAGCTGGATCGGATCGAGATTGAATCGCCGAATGCGCGGTTTGGCATCATGACGGCGGGCAAGGCCTATCTGGACGTGCGTCAGGCTTTATCGGATCTCGGTCTCGACGATGAAACCTGCTCGCGCATCGGCATTCGTTTGTACAAAGTGGGTTGCGTGTGGCCGCTCGAAGCGCAGGGCGCGCACGCGTTCGCTCACGGCTTGCAAGAGATTCTGGTCGTTGAAGAGAAGCGCCAGATCCTCGAATACGCGATCAAGGAAGAGCTCTACAACTGGCCCGATGCACAACGCCCGCGCGTTTTCGGCAAGTTCGACGAGAAAGATGGCGCTGGCGGCGAATGGTCCGTGCCAATGGGCAATTGGCTGCTGCCGGCGCACTACGAGTTGTCGCCGGCGATTATCGCGAAGGCGATTGCCACGCGGCTCGACAAGTTCGATCTTCCCGCCGATGTCCGCGCGCGCATCGCCACGCGTATTGCGGTGATCGAAGCGAAGGAAAGAGCGCTGGCACGGCCGCGCGTTGAGGCGGAACGCAAGCCGTGGTTTTGCTCGGGCTGTCCGCATAATACATCGACGAACGTGCCGGAAGGTTCGCGCGCGCTGGCCGGAATCGGGTGCCACTACATGACCGTGTGGATGGACCGCAGCACGAGCACGTTCAGTCAGATGGGCGGCGAGGGCGTCGCGTGGATCGGCCAGGCGCCGTTCACCAACGACAAACACGTGTTCGCCAATCTCGGCGACGGCACGTACTTCCACTCGGGGCTGTTGGCAATCCGCGCGGCGATCGCGTCGAAGACGAATATCACGTACAAGATCCTCTACAACGACGCCGTCGCGATGACCGGCGGCCAGCCCGTAGACGGCGTGCTCACTGTGCCGCAAATCACGCATCAACTCGCGGCCGAAGGCGCGACGAAGATTGTGATCGTCACCGATGAACCCGAGAAATATCAGGCGAATGTGGGGCTGGCGCCGGGTATCGATGTATTCCATCGCGAGAAGCTCGATGAAGTTCAGCGCTCGCTACGCGAGTTTACCGGCACCACGATCCTGATCTACGACCAGACGTGCGCGACGGAAAAACGTCGGCGCAGGAAACGCGGAACGTACCCGGATCCCGCGAAGCGCGTGGTCATCAATGAAGCCGTCTGCGAAGGCTGCGGCGATTGCTCGGTGAAATCGAATTGCCTGTCGGTCGAACCGCTCGACACCGAATACGGCACGAAACGCCAGATCAACCAGTCGACCTGCAACAAGGACTACTCGTGCGTGAACGGTTTCTGCCCGAGCTTCGTCACGGTTGAAGGCGGACAGTTGAAGAAGCCGAAGGCATCGAGTATTGCCGGCGATGCAATGCCGCCCGTTCCCACGCCTGAATTACCGTCGATTGATCGGCCATACGGCATTCTGGTCACGGGCGTCGGTGGCACCGGTGTTGTGACGATCGGCGCGTTGCTCGGCATGGCATCGCATCTGGAACAAAAGGGCGTGACCGTGCTGGACGTCACCGGCCTCGCGCAGAAAGGCGGTGCCGTGATGAGCCATGTGCAGATCGCCACCCATCCCGGCGATATCCACGCCACCCGCATTGCAATGGGCGAAGCGGATCTGGTGATCGGTTGCGATCCGATCGTCACCGCCAGCGATGAATGCGGCTCGCGCATGCAGCCCGGCCACACGCGCGTGGTCGTGAACAGCGCCGAAACGCCGACCGCGGAGTTCATCAAGAACCCGAACTGGCGTTTCCCGGGCGCGAGCGCGGAAGCGGATATCCGTACGGCTGCGGGCGAGCACGTTGCTCTCGTCGATGCCAATCGCTTCGCCGTAGCTTTACTCGGCGATGCCATTTACACGAACCCGTTCGTACTGGGATTTGCCTGGCAGCGCGGCTGGGTGCCGTTGCGGCATGAGTCTTTGGTCCGCGCTATCGAACTGAATGCGGTCCAGGTTGAAAAGAACCTGGCGGCGTTCGAATGGGGTCGTCATGCGGCGCACGATCTTGACGGTTTGATGCGGTTGGTCAAAGGACAGAATCGCGGCGTTTCGGAGCCTCAAGGCGGCAGCAAGATCATTGCGTTGCACACGCCGAAAGCGCTGGATGCGTTGATCGAGAAGCGCGTTTCTTATCTCGTCGACTACCAGAACGAAGCATATGCGGCACGGTATGCCCGGCTGGTGGCGGAAGTGCGCAAGGCGGAGGCCTCGATCGGTTCAATCGATGGTCAATACGCGTTGACGGAAGCCGTCGCGAAGAACCTGCACAAGCTGATGGCCTACAAGGACGAGTACGAAGTCGCACGCCTTTATGCCGACCCGGCATTTGTGGAACGGCTGAAGGGCAGCTTCGAAGGCGACTGGAAACTGAAATTCCACCTCGCACCGCCTTTGTTCTCGAAGAAAGACGCGCACGGTCATCTCATCAAGAAGCAATACGGCCCGTGGGTTTTATCCGCGATGAAAGTTTTGGCGAAGATGAAGTTCCTGCGCGGCACGTCACTCGATGTCTTCGGCAAGACCGGCGAACGGAAGATGGAGCGCGAGTTGATTACAGAGTATGAGGCGCTGGTGAAGGAAGTGATGGGCGGATTGACGGCGGAGAAGCTACCGCTGGCAATAGAACTCGCGAATCTTCCTGATTCAATGCGCGGTTACGGTCACGTGAAGGACAACAACGTGAACGCGGCGCGTATCAAGTGGAATGCGCTATTGGCGAAGTGGCGTGCGCCGGCAGGCGGTGAGACGCGGCAAGTGGCTTAAAGGCGGCTTAAGTCTGTTCACTGCACGCACGACAAAACGCCCGATGAATTTCATCGGGCGTTTTGTTTTCCAAGCTTCGATCGTTTAATGCCTATGCAACTCGGCGCGCACCGAAAGCCAGCGAGGCCGATGCTACCTTCACTGCAAGCCTGTTCTTCGCCGACTTTACATTTTCGCTAGCGGCCACGTACGTACCCGTGGAACGATTCAAGACTGATTTATATGATCTGTTCACGATTACTATGTATTCCTAATTTTAGGTTCTGTCTGCACACTAGCGATCGATTCGAGGCATCGCCTGAATCAGCGGATCAATACGATTAATTCGCCACCGAAGCGGTGCTACCGCGTACGGTCACTCAATAAGATGTCGAATGGCGGCGAGCGATGTGTCGATGAATCAAAAGCGAGGGTTGCACTTCACTCGCGTCAGAACCTAATCTATTAGGATGGAGCGAGGAGTCGAATAGGCGCAGCCCTACAAAACGTTACCGAAACAGGGCGGGCTCAAAATTGAAGCGCAACACCAAAGCGTATAAGGTGTTGTAATGCATAAAGCAAATCAGTACGAGCAGTTGCAAGCTGAGGAACGTTTGGAGATTGCGAGCCTACGTCAACGGGGTTCTAGTATTCGGGCCATGGCCCGAATACTCGGGCGCTCGGCCTCTACCCTTAGCCGCGAACTCAGGCGCAATAGTTCTGTGCTTGGTTATGTCCCAGCAGCGGCGCACGCACTCAGTTCGGCCCGACGATCCAACAGTGCGGTCGCGCCCAAACTCGGGCCTCACAGCGCTTGCTGGAGGGTCGTCCTCACGCTGCTGGAGTGGCGTTGGTCGCCTCAGCAAATCTCTGGAGTCCTCAAGCGTATGTTCCCAAACGATCCGACTTTGCAGGTCTCGCACGAAACGATTTACACCACTATCTACGCCCACCCAGGCGGCGAACTACGGCGTCAACTCATTGCTTGTTTGCGTCGTGCTCATCGCGCCCGTATGTCGCGGACACGGGGTAGTGATCGCCGCTGGCAAATTCCAAATATGGTCAGCATTCACGTGCGCCCACCTGAAATAGAGGATCGCGTGATGCCCGGGCACTGGGAGGGCGACTTCATTAAAGGCGAAGGCAATCGCTCTTCAGTGGGCGTGTTGGTGGAGAGAACCAGCCGTCTAGTGCTGCTGGCTAAGATGGACGATGCCACAGCCGAATCTGCACTGGCTGGCTTCTCCGCCAAGCTCAACTCGATCCCCGAGCACTTGCGTCACAGCTTCACTTACGACCAGGGGCGTGAACTCTCACGGCATCAAGAACTTGCCGCTCAAACAGGCGTGAATGTCTATTTTTGCGATCCACACAGCCCGTGGCAGCGAGGAACTTGTGAAAATACCAACGGCCTGTTGCGCGAGTACTTGCCCAAAGGCACCGACCTTTCCGTCCATAGTCAGGCCGACCTCGACGTCATTGCAGACAGCTTGAACAACCGCCCTCGTGCTACGCATGCGTTTCATTCACCCTTCGAGGTATTTGCCGCGACACTAAAAGCAGCGGATCTCGCAACGTCATCTAAACATTAGACCAGTTGTTGCACTTCGACTTGAGACCGCC
>NZ_JBLKRU010000076.1:0-24465 GCF_047608185.1 Caballeronia eucalypticola | reverse complement strand
GCGTTAGCGCCTTTCAGGCCGCTGATCGCTTGCTTGACGCGAATCAATGCAACGCCGCCGCCCGGCACAATGCCTTCTTCGACGGCCGCACGCGTTGCGTGCAACGCATCGTCAACGCGGTCCTTCTTCTCCTTGACCTCGATCTCGGTCGCACCACCCACCTTGATCACCGCGACGCCGCCCGCCAGTTTCGCCACGCGTTCCTGCAGCTTTTCGCGGTCGTAGTCGGAGCTTGCCTCTTCGATCTGGACGCGGATCTGCTTGACGCGTGCCTGAATATTCTTCGTGTCCCCGGCACCGTCGATAACGATGGTGTTTTCCTTGCCTACTTCAATGCGCTTGGCCTGGCCCAATTCCGCCAACGTCGCCTTTTCCAGCGTAAGACCGGTTTCTTCAGCAATGACTTGTCCGCCAGTCAGGATCGCGATGTCTTCGAGCAGCGCCTTGCGACGATCGCCAAAGCCCGGCGCTTTGACTGCCACCGTCTTCAGGATGCCACGGATGTTGTTCACGACCAGCGTCGCGAGCGCTTCGCCTTCGACGTCTTCCGCGATGATCAGCAGCGGTCGTCCCGCCTTCGCCACCAACTCCAGCACCGGCAGCAGATCGCGAATATTCGATACCTTCTTGTCGTGCAGCAGCACAAACGGATCATCCAGGACGGCGACCTGCTTGTCCTGATCGTTGATGAAATAGGGCGACAGGTAACCGCGATCGAACTGCAGCCCTTCAACCACATCGAGTTCGTCGTCGAGCGACTTGCCGTCCTCGACCGTAATCACGCCTTCCTTGCCCACACGGTCGATCGCTTCGGCGATCCGCTGACCGATCGATTCCTCGCCATTCGCCGAGATGGTCGCGACTTGCGCGATTTCCTTGCTGGTCGTGGTGGGCTTGCTGATCTTTTTTAGTTCTTCAACAGCGGCGATGACTGCCTTGTCGATGCCGCGCTTCAAGTCCAGCGGATTGAGACCCGCAGCCACGTATTTCAGCCCTTCTCTTACGATCGCTTGTGCCAGCACGGTGGCCGTGGTGGTGCCGTCGCCAGCGTCGTCGCTGGTACGCGACGCGACTTCCTTCACCAGTTGCGCACCGATGTTTTGCAGCTTGTCGGCCAGCTCGATTTCCTTCGCGACCGATACGCCGTCCTTCGTCACGATCGGGGAGCCGAAGCTGCGCTCCAGCACGACGTTGCGGCCTTTGGGCCCAAGCGTTACCTTCACTGCATTGGCGAGGATGTTGACGCCTTCGACCAGCTTCGAACGCGCGGTGTCGCTAAAGACAATTTCTTTGGCTGCCATTTCTGAAGCTCCGTTATTGTTGGGTGACTACGGCGACAATATCTTCTTCGCGCAGCACGAGCAGTTCGTTGCCGTCGACCTTGACCTGCTGGCCCGAGTATTTGCCGAACAGCACGCGCTCGCCGACCTTCAGGTCGGGTACGATGCGCTTGCCATCGCTATCACGCTTACCGGGGCCGACGGCAATGACTTCGCCCTGGTCCGGTTTTTCAGCGGCGCTTTCGGGAATCACAATGCCCGATGCGGTTTTTGTTTCCTGGTCGAGACGCTTGATGATGACGCGGTCGTGTAGCGGACGTAGGCTCATGGTTGGATTCCATTGTGGTGGATGACTAGCACTCCTCTAAGTTGGGTGCTAACAAGAATCGAGTATAAGAATCTGCGGTGGCTCGATCCAATAACGAATACGTGAAACGTTATCGGGGTTTGGCATTTGGCGAGCGACCAATCGTGGGCGTGTGAGCAATGCTTCGGAGCGATTCTACGAAGCTGCTTCGGCGCACGACGTTTCGGATATGCTCAGTAGTACTGGGTTGGTTCCCGATTGACAGCCGGTGTGGTTGCTCTTGCAACGCAGCCACCGGCAAGCGGCCTTTGCGCAGACGGGTCAACTCGCCGCGCGTTTGCGACTAGCCTGAGCGTAGCGATTCTCGGGACGTGAAAGCCCCAGGTTCTCACGCAGCGTCGCGCCTTCATACCCGGTGCGAAACAGTCCGCGCCGTTGTAATTCCGGCACCACCAGCCCGGCGAACTCGGTCAGCCCGCCAGGCAACCATGGCGACATGATATTGAAACCGTCCGCGCCTTCTTCCTCAAACCATTGCTGTAATTGATCGGCAATACTCTCCGGTGTCCCCACGACCTGTTGATGTCCGCGGGCTCCCGCTATGCGCAGGTAGAGGTCGCGAATGCTCAGGTTCTCGCGGCGCGCCAGATCGAACAGCAATTGCTGCCGGCTCTTGCCGCCATTCGTTTCCGGCAGGTCGGGCAACGGCCCGTCGATGGGATACTTCGACAAATCCACGCCACCGGTCATTTTCGACAGCAAGGCGAGGCCGACATCGGGATGAATAAGGTCCTGTAGCGCGTCGAACTTCGCGCGTGCCTCGTCGTGGGTCCTGCCGATCACCGGGAAGATACCCGGCATGATCTTGAGATCGTCGGGCTGCCGGCCGTATTTGGCGAGCCGTCCCTTCACGTCCCCATAGAATGCCTTGGCTTCGTCCAGGGTCTGGTGCGCAACGAAGATCACCTCCGCGGTTTGCGCGGCAAGCTCGCGGCCGGAATCCGATGCCCCCGCTTGCACGACCACGGGCCAACCCTGCGGCGAGCGGGCGACGTTGAGCGGGCCACGCACTTTGAAATGCTTGCCGCGATGGTCGAGCGTATGGAGCTTGTCGGCATCGAAATACACGCCGCTGTCACGGTCGCGAATGAAAGCGTCGTCTTCCCAACTGTCCCAGAGACCTGCGACGACGTCATAGAACTCGCGTGCGCGCTCATAGCGAACTGCGTGTGCCGGGTGTTGCTCGAAGCCGAAGTTCAGTGCTTCCGTTTCGCTGCTCGATGTAACCAGGTTCCAGCCCGAGCGGCCGCCGCTCAAGTGGTCGAGAGATGCGAACTTGCGCGCGACGTTGAACGGCTCATTGAACGTGGTGGAAACGGTCGCAATCAAGCCGATGTTTTTCGTGACCACCGACAAGGCAGCCAGCAGGGTTAGCGGTTCGAAGTGGTCAGCGCGGGCCGTGCGCGAGAGCGAGGCGAGATTCGTGTCACGGATACCTACGCTGTCCGCGAAAAACACCGCATCGAATTTCGCACGCTCGGCGATCTGCGCGAGTTCAGCGTAGTGCGAGAAATCGAGCCCGCCAGTCAAATGCGTATCAGGATGACGCCAGGCAGCAATATGGTGCCCTGTCTCCATCAGGAAAGCACCTAGCTTGATTTGCCGCTTGGCCTTGCTCATTTGTTTGCTCCACGTCGTTGGGTCGTGCGGATAGGGGGATGCATATTCTTGGGCGTTGACACGTTTTCAACAATCAACAATTTTTGCTTTGCATATTCGGCGCAACGGCTAATGGATCGCTAACCGCTCCATAAGCCCCGGCAAATCCTATCGTCACGCCACAAATACATCCGCGAGGTTGCCGCTCAGGCCGTCGGCGGTCAGCGTATGGTTGTGCACACGTTTGTTATAGATAGTCACCTGCTTCAATGTGACGAGGTCGATGATCGGCAAATCGCGACCTACGATCTGTTGAAACTGCCTGAAGTAATCCACTCTTTTATGCGGATCGTTTTCCACCGCCGGGGTTTCCAGCAGCCGGTCGACCTCCGGGCTTTGATAGTGTGTTGCGTTCGAAAACGGTACGCCTGCCTTGAAGTTGTGCGACCAGTAGAGACGTTGCACACCGACCATCGGATCGAAGGTATTGCCTAGGAAATTCGGGTCCAGTGACCGTGTACACGCGGTCGAATAGTCTGAGTTAGGTACGGGCTCTAGGCCGCCGCCTCAACGAAGTAATGAAGGAATCTTTATCATCAACCGCAGATCGGTCAGCCAGTTCGAACGGTGCCCGCTTACCGTCCATCTTTGCAGCAGCGCACATATAGAAAGATGAAATCGATAGAGCAATACCGCGAGCCCGCGACTACATTATTGTGCTGCTCAGGTATCGCTTAAGTAAATCGCCAGGTATCGCACCGGGCGAACAGAGGGATCTTCACCAAAGCGATTCGCAGATCGTAAAGCTCAACCAGATGTTCGCCGATCCGTATGCGGCTCAATTATCGATTCGCCACGGACGATGCCCTGGTTCAAGGAGCCCTGCGCTTTACGCTATTAAAAGGAAATAACAAGCATGAATGCACCATCTGAAATTACCGCGACGTCACAGCTGGATGCGGCGCTTGCCGCGTTGCCAGCGTTGGCGAAGGAGCTAGGCCGGGACGCCGCGGCGCGCGAGGCACGACGTGAATTGCCGTTCGATGGTTTTGCGTTGTTTCGCAAGTCCGGTCTTGGCTTGCTGCGATTGCCAGTCGAATGGGGCGGACTGGGCGGCTCATTGCCGGAGTTGTTCCAGGTGATCGCGACCCTCGCTGCGGAGGAATCGAACATAGCCCATGCGCTGCGTATCCATTTCGACCTGACCGAGTCGCTCCTGTTATCGCCGCGTGCAGCGTTCAACGACACTCAGATCCAGCGCTTGCTGGACGGTGCAATATTCGGCGGTGCGTCGACCGAGCGGGGCACATCGCGGCCCGGTGAAATAGGCACGATCCTGCGGCGCGATGGCGACGACTATCGTGTCACGGGAAAGAAATACTACTCGACCGGAACAGCATTTTCCGACTATGCACGTATCAACGTGCAAGATGAAAACAACAACAACGTGGTCGCTATCATTCCGGTCACCCGAGCGGGCGTCCAGATACTGGATGACTGGGATGGCATGGGCCAGAGGATGACCGCCAGTGGCAGCCTGGTCCTCGACAACGTACAAGTCCACGCGAACGAAGTCGTGCCAAGAGGCGCTTCGACCCTGGCAGGACGCCATGGCGGCGCATTGCGTCAACTGCACCTCGTTGCAGTGGCTGCGGGCATTGTCCGCAATATTCTTGCGGATGCTGAGAACTATGTGCTCAAGCATGGACGCCCGGTGCTGCACAGCCCGGCGGCATCTGCGCGAGAGGATCATTTCGTCCAGCAAGTGGTTGGCGATCTTGCGGCTCACAGTCACGCGATTGATGCGCTGGTCGAGCAGAATGCACGCGTGCTGGATCGGTCGGCTAATGCCATCCGCGCCCAAGCTGACAACGCTGAAGAACTGGTATTGCAAGGTGCGTTGGCCACGGCCAAGACACAGCTGGTGGTTAGCAAGCTGGCGTTGCATGCGGGCGAGCGCTTGTTTGAGGCAGGCGGCGCTTCCGCCACATCGCGTGTGCACAATTTCGATCGTCACTGGCGCAACTTGCGCACGATCTTCAGCCACAACCCGTTGTTGCACAAAGCGCGAGTGATCGGCGGTTATCAGTTAAACAGCGACACCACGCATCTGACCGAAGGCCGCGTGTTCTGAAGGTGTTCTAAGTGATTTCCAACGCTCCGCCAAGGGCACGAGGATGGTTCCATTCGTCTCTCAGCCGGCATTCTTCTTCAAGGATTTCCAAATCGTGAGCCAAGACCTTTTACTGCTGCTTGAGCCGGGTTTCACCGATCCAAAATATCCGGGTGAGCGTTTTATCTGCCCGGATGGCGCACCTATTGAAGGCCTGCTGGCCAGCGATCCGGCAAAGACCTCGCGCCTTGATATTCACCGTCTGCCATTTGCGCGCCCGCGTGAGGCCGTCATCGCTGCCCTGGATGAGGAGCACCAGAGCTTGCCCGTGCTGATTCTGGGAGACGAACATCCGGTGCCCGCCGGCGCACATACGCTCGGCGACAAACACTTCGTGACCGACACGCGTCGAATCCTGGATCTGCTTGCCGAGCGTCATGGTTTTCCAAAGGTGCATTGACCGGACCGTTGCCAAAGAAAGGCCCCGGTTTTTGAACTGGTCCAGGAAGGCTGGACCCCGTTGCTTTCGGTTGTCGCGCCAGACAAGAAACCGTCTGCGGAATTCAAGAGATTTGTCGCAGCGCGACTATCTGCAAGTTCTTCTTTAGAAATAAGTTTTTGTTGGTTCGAATTTCCTTCCTGTTCTCGCATAGTGGCAATTGATGGCTATAGACGGTTGCGTTTCCTCTGAAAACTGTTGGCCATGACGTGTACTAAACGGAATCGCAAGGAGATTGTATGACGGTCGAATTGGAAGAACGGGTAAAGCACGCAGTTCTGAATGCGGCGCGGGATGCGGCTGTGGCCGCTGCATTGCCTTACGCCGGTGGGGTTTCGCCGCAAGAGGCCTTGGCTTTGGTGGAGTCGGGCGACGCAGTCATTGTCGATGTACGCACGGCCGAGGAGCGCAAGTTCGTGGGTTATGTACCGGGCAGCGTTCATGTGCCTTGGGCGACGGGCACAAGCCTGACGCGCAACCCGAGGTTTGTGCGTGAACTCGAGGCGAAAACGAGCAAGGAAGCTGTTGTGCTGCTGCTGTGCCGCAGCGGCAACCGATCTGCACTGGCCGCCGAGGCCGCAACGAAAGCTGGCTTTGCACAAGCGTTCAACGTGCTGGAGGGCTTTGAAGGCCAGCTCGATGAACAGCAGCGACGCGGCACCCTCGGCGGCTGGCGTTACCTTGGCCTGCCTTGGGTGCAAGACTGAGAGAACCCGCGTTTCCACTCCTGGCAACAAGCCGAAGGATCTCCGACTGTGGCTGCATTCGACATCGACGACATCGTCCAATCGCTCCAGACGGTCCGCCAGCAATGGCGCGCGAAGCAGGGGCGATCGCAGGAGCCGGGCGGTCGCGAACTGCCGGCGCGAGAAGCGCTTGCGAACATTATCAAAACGCTCAAGGGTGTGCTGTTCCCCATGCGGCTAGGCCCACACGATCTGCGTCAGGAGAGCGAAAATTTCTTCGTCGGCCATGCGCTTGATTCGGCACTGCATGGCCTGTTCGCCCAAGCGCAACTGGAACTGCAGTATCGGGCTCGCCATTTGCCGCGCGACGACGGGGGTATAGAGGCGCGCGCCGGCACGGCCGTTCGCGCGTTCGCCGCAAGACTGCCGGACATTCGGGCACTGCTAGACAGCGACGTGCTCGCGGCCTTTCATGGGGACCCTGCAGCAGGAAGCGTCGACGAGGTGCTGCTGTGTTATCCCGGCATCCTGGCGATGATCCATCATCGGCTTGCGCACGAGTTGTACCGTCTTGACCTGCGGTTGCTGGCGCGCATCGTCTCGGAGTTGGCGCATGCCGAAACAGGTATCGACATCCATCCGGGTGCGCAGATCGGCTCGGGGTTTTTTATCGATCACGGGACGGGCGTGGTCATTGGCGAGACAACGATCATTGGCGAGCGCGTGCGGGTTTATCAGGCTGTGACGCTCGGCGCCAAGCGATTTCCTCGCAACCACGAAGGGCATCTGGAGAAAGGGCTCGCCCGGCATCCTATTGTGGAAGACGAGGTTGTGATCTATGCGGGTGCGACGATTCTCGGGCGCGTTACGCTCGGCCGCGGCGCCGTGATCGGCGGTAACGTGTGGCTCACGCATGACGTTGAGCCGTGTGCGAATATCACGCAGGCCGTATCGCGCAGCGATGCCCTCCAGCCCCAAAGCTCCCAGCTGACCTCATGACTGACTTAATACGGGTCTTTGGCGAAAACATCAGACATTTACGTGATGCTAAATGCTGGTCACAAGAACAGCTCGCCCAACGAGCGGGCCTCCACCGTTCGTATGTGGGCGAGATTGAACGGGGTGAGGTGACCGCGTCGATATTAACGGTCGAGAAGCTAGCGAGTGCTTTTGACATGCCCATGGAAAATTTGCTGATGCGCGAAAATCAATCCGCAACCACACCATAATATTTGCCGAAATGTGGTCTATAGCCGGTTGATGGAAGCCACAGTGGCCTCGATAATCCATTTTCTGATAAGTAATCCCGCTTTCCTTCTATAGACTTCGGAGCATCACATGACGGCAAATGTGGGCGGCCAGACGGCGCTCGGCGATAACGCAGCACGGCAACTAGCCAATGCAACCAAGACGGTTCCCCAGCTTTCTACCATCACCCCTCGCTGGCTCACTCATTTGCTGCAATGGGTGCCTGTTGAAGCCGGTATCTACCGGTTGAACCAGGTCAAAAATCCGGAGGAAGTGAAGGCGGCTTGCACACAACGTGAAGACGAAAGCGAACTGCCCCGCACTTTCGTTCCCTACGATGAAAACCCCCGCGAGTACTTTCTTAACGCCGTCAGCACCGTCCTCGACGTGCAGACCCGCGTGTCGGATCTCTATAGTAGTCCGCACGATCAGATCAAGGAACAGCTGCGCCTGACGATCGAAACGATCAAGGAATTACAGGAAAGCCAGCTCATCAATAATCCCGATTACGGTCTGCTGGCTAATGTTGCCGAAGAACAGCGCGTGTTTCCGCTGACTGGCGCGCCGACTCCTGATGACCTCGATGAACTACTGACGCGTGTCTGGAAAGAGCCTGCCTTTTTCCTGACGCATCCGCTGGCTATCGCGGCTTTCGGGCGCGAGTGCACGCGTCGCGGCGTGCCGCCGCCGACCGTGAGCCTGTTTGGTTCCCAGTTCCTCACGTGGCGGGGTATTCCGTTGATCCCATCGGACAAGGTGCCAGTAGCCGATGGGAAGACCAAGATCCTGCTGCTGCGCGTGGGCGACAAGCGTCAAGGCGTGGTCGGTTTGTTCCAGCCGGGCGTGGCAGGCGAGCAGGGACCGGGACTGTCGGTGCGCTTCATGGGCATCAACAATCACGCGATCGCTTCGTACCTGATCTCGTTGTATTGCTCGCTCGCAGTGCACTCGCCGGACGCACTGGCGGTTCTGGATGACGTGGAGATCGCCAAGTACCATGACTACCCTGACACCTACAAGTAATCCAGTGAGCAGCGCATCGCTTCCCGATGTTCCGACGGGCGCAGCGCCCGCGGGCCTGCCGGACGTCGCCACGTTGTCGCGTCTCGCAAATGCTCTCTTTTCAGTCGCGCCGGGAAGTGCTGGTAGTGGGTTGCCATCGCTTGCGAATCGTGGCAGTGGCAGTGGGGAATCGCTCTCAGCGGGGTTGCCGGTGGCCGCGCCCGTATTGGCATCCGCGAACAATCCGGCGCCCCCTGGGTCGCCGTTTGCGGGCCCGGGCGGTGCAGGGACCGGTGTGCCAGGCCTGAGTCTTCCGCAAGGCAAGGTGGCAGGGGCCAACCTGCTGCCGTCGTCGCCTACGCACGTCTTGTCTTTGGGCAATCGCGTACCCGCGCTGGCTCCGCATGCTGTCGCGCAAAACAACGTACCTGATTCCGTGACGAGTGCCGCCCCTGCGCTGGAACCGCGCTTCGGTGGCGCGGCGCTGGGTGTTGGCGTGCCTGATGCCGGGCAACAAGATCAATCGCCGTTTTATTTCCTGCGGGGCGCGGGCTGGTCAACCGGCGCGAGCCGCGAGCTGCCGTTGCCAAGTCACGATGTGCCAACGGCTGAATCGTTCGGCCTGCCGTCATTGGATAACCTGCGCTCATTTAACGGCCGCGAGCCTTCAGTATCGAAGGGCGCTGAGCCTGGTCGCAACAGTTCATTTTATTTCCTCGATAACGCTCGTACGCCGCGTTCAAACGAGCGCGTGCCAAGGACTGGTTCTGCGCATCCACCCTTCGATGTCAACGCTATCCGGCGTGACTTTCCGATTCTGCAAGAGCGCGTAAATGGCCGTCAGCTCGTGTGGTTCGATAACGCGGCGACCACGCAGAAGCCGCAGTCGGTCATCGACCGGTTGTCGTATTTCTACGCGCATGAGAATTCGAACATTCACCGTGCCGCGCATGCATTGGCAGGACGCGCGACCGATGCATACGAAGGCGCGCGCGATACGGTGCGGCGTTTCATTGGCGCAGCGTCGCCGGAAGAAATCATCTTTGTGCGCGGCACGACGGAAGGCATCAACCTGATCGCGAAGACCTGGGGCGTGCAAAACGTCGGGGAGGGCGACGAGATCATTGTGTCGCACCTTGAGCACCACGCGAACATCGTGCCTTGGCAACAACTCGCCGCACAAAAGGGCGCGACGCTGCGCGTGATTCCTGTCGATGACTCGGGTCAGGTTCGACTCGACGAGTATCAGAAGCTGCTCAACAGCCGCACGAAGATTGTCTCGGTCACGCAGGTATCGAACGCGTTGGGTACGGTTGTGCCGGTGCAGGAAATCGTGGCGATGGCGCATCGCGCCGGCGCTTGCGCGGTGGTCGATGGCGCGCAATCGGTTTCGCACATGCGGGTGAACGTGCAGGAGATCGACGCTGATTTCTTCGTGTTCTCGGGCCACAAGCTGTTCGGTCCCACGGGTATTGGCGTGGTCTACGGCAAGCGCGATCTGCTCGAAGACATGCCGCCATGGCAGGGCGGCGGCAACATGATCGCGGACGTGACGTTCGAGAAGACCGTCTTCCAGGCACCGCCGAGTCGCTTTGAGGCGGGCACGGGCAACATTGCCGATGCAGTCGGTCTCGGCGCCGCGATCGACTATGTAACGCGTGTGGGTATTGAGAATATCGGCCGTTATGAACACGATCTGCTGGCCTACGCAACGAGCGTGTTGCAGCCGGTGCCGGGTGTACGGTTGATTGGTACAGCGAAGGATAAAGCCAGCGTGTTGTCGTTCGTGCTGAAAGGCTACGAGACGGAAGAGGTCGGGCAGGCATTGAACGAAGAGGGCATTGCCGTGCGCTCGGGGCATCACTGCGCACAACCGATTCTGCGGCGCTTTGGCGTTGAGGCGACCGTGCGGCCGTCGCTGGCTTTTTACAACACCTTCGATGAAGTCGATCAGATGGTTTCTGTGGTACGCCGGTTATCGTCGCGGCGTTAGCGCAGCGAGTTGGGTGTGCACTGCCTCCGTGGGCCTCAATTGAGCGCGTGCCGTGCGACGTTCTGTTCAATCGTTCGGGTATATAGCTTGTATCCCGAGGTGTGAGATATCGATTCGTTTCGCTTGGGCGCAAAACAGTAGTGCGTTCAAGCGAACGTCGTGATGCGGCTCTTAAGAATGTTGAGCAACCTAAGTCTCAAGCTGTTCTGAGTTTTCATCATGGGGACTTTGCCAAGCGTTGATCTGATCCTCCAGACGAAAGTGGACCCGTCGGGGCATTTCTGCGCGGCTATCCGTCGCCCCGCCTGCCCCGTAGATACTTCCCAATAATGCAGTTAAATGGCGCTTGACCAATGCTCACCATATAGCCGTCGACCCGGTCCGGATCAAGCGCGCCGGCATCGCGCAGTACATCCGGGCAAATAGGCGTATTGCCAACCTGGCAATGTCGGCAAATGCCATCGCCCCAGCTTGTCCCATGGCGCCAAAGTCTAGAACGCATAGATTCTGAGAGCTTCCTGACTGATGCCCTGAGTGGAAATGCGCGTACGAATGCAGGTGCATATTTGAGTTGGGCTGTTGTCTACTCCGGGAAGGCGCCGATGGCTTGGCCCGTCCCGAGGCCGCGTTGAGCGAGTGAAGAATCGGGCGCCCTATGCAATTGTCCGAACGACACCGCCGTCGACACGCAAGGAAGAGCCTGTTGTCGCCGACGCTTGCTCAGAGCAGACGTAGACGACTAGGTTGGCGACTTCTTCGGTTGTCGCGAAGCGATTAAGGAGTGTGGTCGGGCGATTCGTTTTCAGGAACTGCTGCTCGGCTTCCTCACGCGTAATGCCTTGCGCATCGGCGTTCGCCTGCGCCCATCCACCCATGATCTCCGAATTCGTCGGACCAGGGAGAACCGAATTAACGGTGACGCCGGTTCCGCCGACCACCTCGGCCAAGCCCCGCGCAATGGCGAGCTGAGCGGTCTTGGTCGTAGCGTAGTCGATCATGTCCTTGGGGATGGCAAGCGCGGATTCGCTACTGATGAAGACGACGCGCCCCCAGCCTCGCTTCGTCATGTTTGGCACATAGTGGCGGGACGCGCGAATGCCGCTCATGACGTTAAGTTCGAAGAGACCGACCCACTCGCTGTCCTCAATTTCGAAGAAGGACTTCGGACGCCCGGTACCCACATTGTTGACGAGAATGTCCGCATCCGGCGCCTGCGCGAACAGGTCCGCGGCGCCTTTCGGGGTCGCGAGATCTGCGATGACGCCTGTAAACTCTGCCTTTGGCAGGAGTTCGCGAAGCTCTCGAAGCGCCGTGGAGACGCGCTTCTCCGTGCGGCCGTTGATCACGACCGCGGCGCCTGCGCGCCCCAGTCCTTCTGCAATGGCTCGGCCGATACCGGCCGTGGACCCAGTAACGACGGCCTTGCGGCCAGTGAGATCGATATTCATGACACCATTCCTTCACTTGTGGAAAGACTGAATTGTGAGTGATGTCGGAACCAGTGATAATTGGTTAATCTGCCATAACATTAATTCGCAAAAGGAATAAGTAGCCTTGTTTGCCGTCCGTCTGGCAGCGACGAAAGCTCGGAACTAGAGTCGGACATCAGCCAATTGAGACGCATGTCGGCCGAGTCTGGCGGTCTGGACTTGACCGGCGCACATCGCCATGACGTCACACAATTGTTGCCGCTCATTGACGCGATTCCACCCGTCCGTGGTATCCGCGGTCGCCCTTTGCAAAAGCCTCAAGTCGTCTGAGCTGACCGCGGATAGGACTCCGAAGCACGCCGGCAGAAATTGCGCGATCGGGGTATCAAACCCGTTCTTGCGAAGCGCCGCACCGAGAGTCCGTGAACCTAAAAGTCTTACCACTACCGCGATGTTAAGGTCAGTCCTTGAATGTCATTGATCGGCTAGCTAATTTGTCATCAAGTGGCGTCAGTCAAGCGGGTGAGAGCTGCCGGGGTGCCCACTGCTCCTTTCCTAGCTATCCCGATCCGCTGAAAAGGTAGGTACTTTAGTGTTCTCATCGTTAGGCGTCTGGTCATCGCCATCCTTTCAAAAACCTAAATCAAGCTACTTGTCAGCGATTTTCAATTTTCTTACCTAATTGGCATACTTTCTCAGGTTTCAATATTTCGGAAAAAGGATATCGAATTAAAATATTAAAAAAACAACCGTTTCACTAAGAATTGGTATTTACATATTACTCGCGTACCAAAAAAGAATATTTTTTTGACACGCGAAACTTGACTCTAAGTCAGCGGTTTATAATATGAAAAGATTGAAATACCAAAATCCCTTTACGAAAGATCGATTGCTGCCTAAAACGGGAAAGAGAGACTCGAAATACAACAAAGCCGCTTTCGCGTTCGAGCGCGAAAGCGGCTTCAGCAAAGGAGGACAACTAGCGACGGTATCTACTTAAGTTTATCCACAGCGCCCCAGCGCGTGGTTCCTATCAATTTGCCCAGTTTGATTTTGGTTGACGTCTTGACCGAAGTCAAGGGCTTTTTTCGCCCTTGTCGGCCTAGCGTAATAAGGTCGGCGTGGCGGAAAGGGATTCTCATGTCTAATTTTCCTGATTTCGCAGATCTAGACGATTGGTTTAACGCTTCCGAAGCTGTTAGAAAAAAAGAGAAAGGACTTGCAATAGCATTTGCGTTCTATGCGCCGAAAAATCGGAAGAAATTGGTCCTGCTTGGCATTCCGGCTTTCTGTCATACGCTTCTGTGCGAGTGCGATCCGGATATCGCGCGGTATGAGCCAATTCGGTTATATGAAAACCGCTCCGGCCGGATGAGGCAGGCCGCGCAAATGTTTTATCGGGACAGACATGGGTCTTTGCGTGGGAACAGCCAAAGGATCAGGCGATTTCGTTCAAGAACTGGAATGAGGCAGTCATCTGGAAGTCGGCCGAGGGTCTAGAGAACAAGAAAATCCTGATCTCTAATTGGATCCGCTTGCGCGCCTTTATGGCGGCGGCACGAGGGCTTTCTACGTTGCAAGAGCGACGGATCATGCACGCGCAGTTGGACTGGCATTCCGCGACGACCATGCGGAACCTCGTGTTCGCTGGCGGGGCTGACTATGGCCTGATGGCAGCTGAAGTCGGACATGCCCTTGCAATGCGCAGGGTGATCTCCGATCTAGAAAATAAACGGCTATCCCTCTCGACGGTGATCGGGAGGCCGACATGAGTTCGCTGCCCGGTGGCAAATTGATCGTGCCCGAGGAACTGCGCGACACCTCAAAGTGGCCGTGCCCTGAGGAATGTGCCTTCGACGATCCGGCGCGGTTCTATCGCCTGAAAACCGCAATCCAGATGCGCCTAAGCGGCGCGAGGTATCAGGCCATCTTCAACGAAACCGGCGTATTCAAGTCCGAAGTGATACGTCAGATACGCCGGTGCATCGCAGAATCATCACCCGGTCAAATCGTTGGATTTTTTGCTTTGATTCCTCACAGGAGAATCAGGCGATACGTCAGGGTGAAGCCCGTTGAGCCGGATCCGTTCTCCGGCTCGGCCGGTGCAGCGGGAGCGCTAGGCAAACTTTTTCATGACTATCCGCAAGTACGACGCTTCATCGACAGGCGGTTTCTGGTCAACGACGACGATCACGGATATCGGGAGGCGTACATCACGTTTGTTGACCTTTGGAAACAATTTACGAACATGCTCAGGAAAGATCTGAAATTCTCGGATTCCGACTGGCCGCTCAACACCGGTAACGAGGGATACAAGTCCCTGCGGACGTATTGCAACGCCCTCGTCAGGGAACATCCGGAAAGATGGTTGCGTGCTAGAAAGGGGAAGGAGGTTGGCTGGAAAGCGAAGATTGGACGTGGCGTTACGTCTTTGATCGAAGGACTGGATCCTCTAGTCGAAGTCCAATTGGACTATCTAATGCAGGACGCCGCAGGGGTGATCCATGTAAAGGATTCAAGGGGCCTCGATCATGCGATTCCTATGCGCCGGTGGTACGTCGGAATTCTCGCGGAGACTAGCACCTCGGCAGTTTTGGGCCTCTATGTCTCGCTTGAAGTCAATCCAAGCACGGACTGTGCGCTTGAGACCATTTGCAGCGCTTTTGAGACAGAGGATCATTCGTCAAACCGAGTCGTGATGGAACTTTTGCCTGACGGGAAGTCGCTGATGGTGAGCCTCGTTCCAAAACTCAGGGCACTCGCGTGGCCAATCATAGGAGTAGACAACGCATGGTGTCACTCGTCAAACGATTTCGTCAACAACTCTATCGATGCATTAGGCTGCACAGTGGCATTTTGCTCTCCAAGGGCTTGGTGGCAGCATCCGGTCATCGAACGGGTAAATGGTCAGTTCGCTAAGGGCATGCATCGCCTTAGATCCACTTACGGTTCATCTCCTCAGGATACCAGACGAAATCATCCCGAAGAAAAAGCTCAAGAATATGACATTGATTTTGAAGATCTCAAAGCGCTTTTCGTGACCAGTACTTATGCCCATAACGCGAGCGACGGCAGTGAGACAAATTACGGGAAAACGAGGGTCGACATAGTCAACCACCTCTTGGATAGCGAGAACAGTGACTATCTTGAGCAAAGATTGCCAATCGCAAAGCAGTCACCACGGAATCTGATGCTCCTCTGGCATTGTGAGGATCATAAAATCCATGGTAGCAAGGAGACGGGAACGCGGCCCAGTGTGAACATCAATTACGCGAGCTATACCAGTCCGGAACTGTCTAAGGACTTTGGGTTGGTGGGTGAAACGCTGCGGATCTGGATATGCCGCCGCGATATTCGTATCGCTTATGGACTGTTGCTCAGCGACAAACGACTTATCGGGCCGCTGAAGATCGAAAAGCGATGGAGTCGTTACGCCATCAGTTGGCAGGTCTTCATGACGATACAGCGGTACATACACAGAAAGCCCAACGTTGGTAAATTCGCGGATCCTGTACAGGGTGTCTACAAAGAGCTGAAGAATCGGCAAAGATCAAAAAATCGCCAGGGAGCCGTTACTCCGGATGATGCAGCACTACGCATGCAACTAGAAAACGCCGGAGTCTCCGTGCAAGGTCGGAAAAAATCTAGGCCGAAGCCCCCATCAATACCTCACGGAGATGCATTTGGATTGTGGAGTCAGAACGTCGATTCAAAACCGAATAAATTTAGGGTAACTAAGGGTAACGATCCTTTTGATGTTTTCAAACCAACTGGAAAATCGAGGTGAAATCATGTCAAGCGAATACTCACCAGAATGGAGAAAGTCCCAGATACTGAATCATCCAATTTTCAGGCAAACCTTGTCCGGTTGCTTGTGGACAAGGCCGGTTGATCAACTCTATCAGCAAATATCGAGATGCATGATTCTGAGGCAGAGCGCCTATATTGAGGAATCGACAGGGAGGGGCAAGTCAATCGCTATGGAATTCGCTATCAACCGGTTATCCCAGGTCGTTAGTCAACTGCCTTGCGTGAGCTTCAACGCGCAAACCAACTATGTTCCATCTGTTCGCGCATTCTTCAAAGAATTCCTGACGGCCTTACATCACGATAAGACTACAGGCGAAACTTGGGAGTTGCGAAATCGGGTGAGACGGAGGCTTGAGGAAGTTGCGGTGACCTCATCAAGCGGTATGGTAATTTTGTGGGTTGATGAGGCACAAGCCCTAAACGTGGCAGACTTCTTGTTCATCAGGGACGTTCAAAACGGCCTGCGCGACATTCACGCTGATTTACTGGTGTTCATGACCGGTGAGGAACCCTATCTTCATCGACGGATCGAAGAGGCCAAATGGAGCGCTAGCCCGGCGGTTGCAGACCGATTTGCGATGAAAAGGATGTGGCTGGGCGGTTACGGTCTCAATGAAACCCGGGAGCTCTTCGGCATGGTTGACACCTCAGTCTGGCCCACCACTTCCGGCATCACTTGGACGCAATTTTTTCTTCCCGAAGCGTTCGAGGCGGGTTTCCGGCTGCAGTCTCAGGCGATGGCCTGCACAAGCGCATTGGAGAGCGCCAAATTGCTGAGCAAGGAGGGCCATTGTCAGGCGCGACTGTTGAAGATGGTCGTCCAACGATTCATGCTTGACCAAGCGCACCAAGACTGCCCAGAGTTCCTTGCCTCGCCCGACGCGTGGAGCGATGCGGTCAGCGACTCCGTTCAAGATTACGACCTGGGAAGCAACGAAGACGACGAGGAGGACGGAGATGACCATAAGGATGCGGGATAGGACGGCTGTTAGAAAGCGTGACGCTCACTTGTCTACAGGGGGCGGACATTGAGCAAGAAATTACCTGCTCGCACGCCAGGTTGGACTGGTCTTGGTTTGGGGAGCCTGCCCTACGAGTCCAGTCTGAGTGCGCTTTGGCGCATTGCCTGGCTCAACGCACTAAGCGGAAATGATATAGCGCGCTTAGCCCATATATCCCCGGGTGCACCGCTTGGTTTCGCGGGTCTGCGTTTGTATGCCGAGCAGTTCCAAAGACTGACGATTGCCACGGGGATCAGTTTTCCTCTTCCGGACGAAGCACGGATAATCGGGCGTCGGTGCAGTCTGGCTAGCATGCTACGCGGCAAGACTTGGCTCTGCCCGCTTTGTTCCCAAGCAAACTATCATTCGTTCTGGTTCCAGTTACCGTTACTGAGCGTCTGTCCGATTCACAACATACCCCTGATAGATAAATGCCAAAATTGTGGAGCGCAAACGCCTGGTTACGAATTGCGGGCCGTGCTCCCCGGCGGGGCATGGCGTTGTTCACGGTGCATGCAGCCCTTGGCAGGGATCGCCCCCGATCTGCGCAGCTTTTTAGACTTGCGGGACAACGCCAAGTTTATGGCAACCGTCTTCGCACCGTTCGATCAATGGGCTCGACGCATCAGCGTACGTGCTGCTGCACTCGATCTTGCGACTGAAAGTGGACTTCGCACTTGGCGGGTGCAATACCAATCGCTGTTGATCCAGGGCGCCGTCTGCGAGGTACGCTATCCGCCGGGACCATTCTGCCGTGTGCCGCCGCTGATTAGCCACTGCTTGACGTGGTGTGAGCGCATCGTGCCCCAGCCACCGGAGCCACAAGAAATCCCTTTCCGACCAGCACCGCTTCCGTTGCCAAATCACTCAGAACTGATCGCTGAGTTCCCATTTCGGCGCTTCCGTTATTTTGATCAAATCAAGCCGGCCCCTCCAAAGGATCAGAAATACTATCGGTCGCGCTCAGCCTTGTGCTATCTCTCGGTGCTGAGGGGAATCCGTCGGTGGCTCATCGCACGTCATGCTACCAGGAGATTGGATACGAATCTTCGTTTGCCACTGGAAGTCGAGCCGCGGAACGCTGACGTCATCCTTGTCGGCGGGCGGGACGCCCACGAAACTGCTTATCTGCTGATGCGCCTCCTTTGTGAGTCTTATACAGGACATTTAGGGCGTCCCACGGTCCTTTCACGTCCGGTCAGACCGGAGGGCATCCACGGGTGGCACTATGCCAACATGCACGGAACCAGGACGATGAAGCGCGCAAGCAGGGCCGGCTATCTTGCCCTGTATGGAACGCTGGTTGTTGCGATCAACCTGACAACTTTAAAAGGCATGCTTGACGTGCGGCACATTGCCGGTAGGGCTAGCTTAGACGGGGTGCTGGCCGTAGCTTGGTCAACCGATTATCTGCGGCATTTGGGTATCGTGCTGATGCCCCAGGTCGAAGATCTGCTTGAGTCGTTCCCATCCATCAAACCGGGTATCTCTGCGGCCTGGGCGAAAGAATGGGCCAGATTGCAGCCCGAGGCGCGGCGCCACTCCTGACGCTCTCACATTAAATTTTAACGGGCCGGATTCATAGAGCGGAACCGCGGATTTGCCCTTTCCTTTTGGTGGTCGCTGAGTCACAATTACGTCATGCAGTTGACTGCAGTCGAAAGCTTCAGCGAAGCAGGTGACCCATGAGCAAAGCTGCCGAAAATCCGACAAGGCGCAATATTCGCCTCAGCCTCGGCGCAGATGCGGAGGCCGAACTGGATTGGCACCGTGAGATGCTGTGCGTTCGCTGCGCTTCAGGGAAGGTGACGCTAAGAATGCTGCTCGAACAGGGCATCGTCGGAGACTACGCAGCACGTTCCGGCTCGCTTGCCTTGGCAACGTGGATGGTCGTGGAGGTACGGTGTTCGCCTGAGGATGCCATGGAGCTGGTGGAGGCGATCGGCCCACGCGTCATGTCGGATTTTGTGTTTACCGAGCAGTAAATCACGCGCAAAAAGAGCGGCTACCTGCATCTAACTTGCGAAAATTTTCAATTGTGACTTAACGACTACTGACGGCAGGCGGCGATATTCGCAGTATGCTGCGGATGTCCCGTACCGCTCACAAACCGCCCAGACCAACGCCCCGGTTTCTGTTAGCCGAAAATCTTCGCAGACTTCGTGCTGAGAAGGGCTGGTCTCAATACGATCTCGCCAAACACAGCGGTGTCGACCGCTCGTTCATCGCGCACCTCGAGCGCCAATCGAGAAATGCTGGAATGGACACACTCGAGCGGCTTGCTGCAGCGTTGCAAGTTCCATACGCCGAACTGTGGGCAGAGTGACGTGTTGTAGGGCAGGCTCGGGCCATTGCCAAGACGAGGTCACCTCATTTGCTTGTCCGGTATAAGTGCTGCCCGCGCAGGGTGCAGAGCTGCATACGGGATTACCGCATCCCCAGCAGCACGAAGAGCCGAGCGGCGCAACAGCGGATCACCACTGCTCAGGCCATCGAGCGCCTGGCGGACCGCCACGTTATCTAGCGGGACCGATTGTGTCCCGAGAATGGGTGATGTTTTACCCATCCAGGCACCAAAATATCTCTGGCGGCCAAGACCTTTTACGTCATGCCCCGCAAATTGAATCTCATATTATTGGCCAGTCGGAACGCCAGCAGCGCGCACGGCCCAGCGGCGTCAATTACGTAGCAGTCAGCCGATGCGAAGCGCACGAGGTTATGGCTAGCCAGACCATTCCATCTCACACCGCACACGACTCGCGTCTGTAACGCATCTGAAAGCGGTCGCCCGGCGTGGACTCAGAAAACAGTCACGGCGTTGTCGATGGTTATCCGCTTCCTTTTTGGTGGCTTTTGAGTCACAATGATTGCGTCGTTTGAAGCAAATGTCACCGGTATTCACGGACCAACGTGAGTGATGCGCCCAGGCAAAAAACCGAAGATAGATTCCCGTATGGTCAATGTTCCTCCTTGGGCGGTACTTCCACGTCGAGCTCGATCGCGAAGAGGCGCTGCAGAGCGTTTCGTGCCGCAAGTAGGGCATGAGTTTTCGGACGCTAATAAACGTGGACATCAAGGCCAACTACTTCATCTAGGACGGCGCGCTGGGTTTAAGGGCTTGGATCGGCTTGGTTTTCAATGTTCGCGGGAGGAGGCCACCGAGATGGTTCCTGCGGTTCAACATGAGCAAGAAACGATCGGTCAAGCTCGCTCCGGACGGGTAATTCCTTTTGGGACCAACCGCGGTCTCGCCACAAACAAACAATGTTCTCGTCGAGCAACTTTTTCGCACTTTCTCGGGGCGCGACATGGCGGGTTTTTGGCATCTGCAGAATACTGGAAACGCGCAGCTTCGCAGTTAGTAGTTTTTAAGTCACAATCGTGTCGTGCTGGTCCTTTGACTATCTGTTACCTATCCGTATGAGCTCCAAACGAAAAGCGAGGTCACCTTCGCTTGCTTTGCCCAATCGGAACGTTGCGTTTTACATTGATGAAGTCGACAGAATTCTTTGGATTTCGGATCCACACACGGAGTTTACAGTAGCGATCGGTTTCGACGAAAGAGTCAACGTGGGTTATCACCCGGATTCGCGGACACTCTGCGTTGCCTTAGAAGACGTAGTTGGTTGGTTCGAAATGCCTTGCACGCGCGCCCAAGCAGAGGAGGCATGTCGACAGACGGGCTGGCAGATGGCGCCCGCATGGACTCGGCCGACGAAAATCTAGGTTTTTCACGAACATCGTTCTGTCCTGGTCCGACGCCATTTCGCTTCGCTTTTGCCAAGAGGCACTGTGGATAAGCGTGGGTTGGTCGCTCTCGGAATCGCTCACGTAACTCCGTCGGGTTTCCATTCGGTTTCGATCATCGCTAAGGTCGCAATCGGCGCGTTTCGACGTCTCGTTACCGTCGAAGATATGCACGCAAAGGCAAGCGAGCAGGGTATGAGCACAAAGAGCTGGAGCAAGTTTCACACGGGTGAAAATGGCGAGCCTTCATCGAACCTTTAAGCACTTGTTTGAGCCAGACGTGGTTTATCTCGAACTGAAAGGCGTCCAGCTCGATGTGCACATGATCCATCAGCAGTCACCGACCGTGCTGCTTCGTCTACCTGACGATTCCGCGCGACAACTTGGTCGGCTGCGCTTAAAGGATGACGTGGACCTGCAGTGAAATCGGATGGAAACCGCCTGCGGCCACAGGAGACCCCGCGAACCGATCCGAATCAGACGGAGCCGGAGGCGATTGTACGATGGGAGGCACATAGCGCCGCACCGTTTCGCGAGCGCGATGGGCGCCCGAGCTTATCCGCCCGAGCGACATTCCACCGCCGTGGCAGGACCCATTTCGTACCGCGTTGTGCGGCTCGAATGCGCTTCTAATTGAGGGCGCGGTGTGCGCGTAGGGGTGGGATTGGTCCGACTGGCTGTAGGGGCGTTTCCCGCACAGTTAAAAAGGGTAGAACATGGCATTTCAGGACAAGTTTCGCGCCTTTCAGGCTGGCCTCCCGCTCGGGGTACCGGCTTTCGAGCTGGCTGGCGAAAAGGTGCTTTTGCTGCATTGCGCGCCGATGGAGCTGTCGGATGCGTTATTGCGTTGGCTCATGCTGCGTGATGATCTTGTGCATAACGGTTCTCCTGCGTGTGCGCTGCGCTTTGACGAACTGCGCCGGGTGGCGGTGACATGGCCCGTGTGGCGCCAGTTCCTAGACTGGATGGCCGAACAGATCGACGTCGGAACCGGCAGAGGGGGGCGAGGCGGCTCGCAAGGTGCCTCAGGTCACGCCACCTGGGCATCGGCGTTCGCGCTGAGCGAGGGCATAGCCGCTGGGGTGCCCAGGCGCGAGTTGCACGGCGAACAGGTGCTGTATCTTGACGAAGCACCTATGGAGTTTCGTCCCGCACTGCGCCACTGGCTTGATGCTGTTGCGCCGGCAGAGGCCCGGTATGACGACAAGGGTCGAGCCGCGCTTACGTGGTGGGACGGCTGGGAGGCGTTCATCAGTTGGGTTCAAAACACACTCAGTGAAGCGCTGCATTTCCTGGAAACCGCCTGTGGCGTTGTAGACTAGAACTAGCGATCTCGACGCAGTGGCCCCGGCAGCATAGTGCTGGAACGCACTGCTTCCAGACGGGGCTTTCGAACGCCCGAAATGCTTTTTTCAACTCACTCTAATGCGTTTTTCGGCAAAGCTCTCGACCCGCATTACATACGCTCTGCCGAATCGGTACGGACTAACATTCTCGCCTCGCCTCAAAACGTGATATTGGGACGTTACTCGGACATGGCCGGCGCGCACGTTGAGCACGGGTACCATGATGCGTTACTGCCGGCGCTGCATGATCGGCGATTCTCGCGCATGGGACGAACGAGTTTGTTGTGTCAGCGCTGCAACTTAAAGTCTCGATCGGGCACGCATAAAATCAACGTGTCAGTCAGCATGAACGAGGCAAGTTTGGCTGTCGGCTTAGGTCCGCCACATTTACTACGACCCGTTTTTTTTGAGTTTGCCATGACACGCAAAAAAACAAAGCTGGTCGACCAGATCGTGCAGCTTGACCGATCAGAGCCATCCGCCCGCACACGGCCGCACGCCCGAGAAGTCGTGCACAAAAACAGCTTTGCGGATCTCGTGCACCAGGTCCAAAAGATGGTAACGGAGTCCGGAGAGCCGGAGGGTTTTGAAGCGGGGCAATGGCTCGCTGCGTGGATGGAACGCTCAGTGCCGGCGTTGGGTGGCAGGCGTCCCGTCGAGTACATGGATACCGTCGAAGGTCGTGCGTTGATTTCCCAGCTGCTTGCGATGATGCAAAGCGGTGCGTACGCGTGAGTGTCTCGATGATGCCCGAACGCGAACGCGGTAAAGAGCCAGCGTCATAGTTCAGTGACCACGCCCGACTTGATGCCCGCAGCTTGGCGCTTCATCGGCTGGTCGCCGAAAAGATTCGACGTGACGTACCGGTGGTCGATATCGCACGCGCCAACATCGCTCGAAGGCACCCCGAAAGCGGGGTGCCCGTTGAATCTTTCGCGCATGCCGAATGGCTCGACCTACTCGACGGTCCTATCGCTCAACTACTCGCCGTGCTCGAAAGCGATGATCAGCACGCCTCGCGCTTGCGGCAGTCGACGCCGTTCTCCGGGATTCTTACGCCTGCCGAACGCAGCCATATTCGCCGCCTTCGCGCTTGCACGTGGTCGAACCGCGACGCGCAATTAGCCGAGAAATGTTTTGAGCTTGGCCAGCACATCCGGGTCATCGATACCGCGCACTGGGTCACAGACAACGAGTCGCGCGACGAGTGCGGGCGCCGCGGCGAATTCTCCGGGTGCATCGTCCAAAATCAGATAATCGTCCGGTGTCAATCGCATGCGCCGAACGTAGTCCAAAACACGAGCCGACCGACTTTCGATGTGCCGCCTGGTTGCGCGGATCCGGGCAACGGCACCGAGCGTCGGCAGGTAGTCAGTCTGCAGCTTGACTACATCGAACATGTAGATCCACGTACTGTGGACGACGATATCCACGTCTTTCCCGACAGCGAGCCGCGCGAGTTCCGCTTCGAGCGCGCACACGCCGGCACCGGTTACTTTCGGGCCCGCTTCGTCGTATTCGAGCTCGCCTACCGTGGTCGGATGCAGTACGCCGTCGATGTCCAGAAAGAGTGTTTTCATGCTGTCGTGAAGCCAACTTTTCCCGTAACGATTTAATTGAAGACGACGTTCGACTCGAACACAGCTCGCGACGTCAAATTTGTTCCGCAATCTGTTGGTTATTGACAATGTTCTACTGGAACATAGCTTGTCGCGCGCGTAGCCAATTGATTATTATCGATCGTCAGCTTGATAGTGCCTAACCGTCGGCCGCGTTACTGAAAAGCATCATGCCTCGTCCACAGAGGTGGCTCCGGAAATCTGGACAGTCGGCTAGGTGGAGTCGCTGGGTTCTGAGATAGGCATAATGCCTACAAAAGGAAACCAGACGATGACGAAGAGAACCCGGCGCACGCACTCAGCGGCGTTCAAGGCGAAGGTGGCACTGGCAGCAGTACGCGGGGAGCGCACGCTGGCAGAATTGGCGCAGCAGTTTGAGGTTCATCCGAACCAGATCACGGAATGGAAGCGGCAGTTGCAAGAACGAGCGGCCGATGTGTTCGGCGCGGCGGGTGTGCCCGTCAATGAGCCGCCGGTGGATCTGAAGACGCTTCACGCAAAGATCGGCCAGTTGGCGCTGGAGAATGATTTTTTGTCCGGCGCGCTCAGCAAGGCAGGCTTGCTGAGCGCAAAGAAATGATTGATCGTGCCCACCCCTTGCCGGTTTCCCGGCAGGTCAAGCTGGTCGGCATTAGCCGATCCAGTGCGTACTATGCGCCGAGCCCGGTCAGTGCCGCAGATCTGGCGCTCATGCGCCGGATCGACGAGTTGCACCTGGAGCATCC
>NZ_JBLKRU010000075.1:0-24879 GCF_047608185.1 Caballeronia eucalypticola | reverse complement strand
CTTTGGAATGAGACGCTGTTTGCTTGGTAACAACCATCGTATCAATCTATCGATCAGCCGCCTCCCTTTCTCCTCAAGCACTTACCACCGTCTTCTCCTCCATTGCAGGCTTAAGTAAGTGCCATTCGTGCTAGCCCGAGAGCGTACGGGGCGAAGCGTTTTACTGTCAGTATTCGCGAGAAGGAGGGGTTCAAACATCCGGTGCTCTTGCGAGCACCGTGCTTTTGGGGCACCCATGAAAGGGAACTGCACGCTGTGGACACTTAGGGTAGAGCGGTGAAAGCGCTTTCTTTGCTTCGTTTCTTTGTCGCTTTGGACAAAGAAATGACGCGCCGCCACGCGCAGTGGCTAATAGAGCGAAAAAAATCAGCTAACATAAAACCCGCGAAGACCTGGAAAGCAGCAACCCGGCATTGACTCCGTCCGCTAACGCAGAACCCGTGCAACCCGGCATCGACCCCGACCACAGACCCCACTAACAGTAAAGCCTCGTGCGGAACCAGATGGGGACCAACAACGCTATCGACCAGTCATCGCCAGCAAATCACCTTCCCACAGCATCACCGACCCAACCCACTCGCGGCGACTTGCTGCTCCACATATTGAGCGAACAGCGTATGCAGACGCGTCGACGGATGAATATCGTCAGCGAACATATACGTTTGATCTGCATTGGAGGTCACATACGTCGCCGGCGAGCACAGCAACGCGGTGTCATCGGGCGTTTTCGCAGGGTCGCAAGCCGTGCTCGTATTCGATACAGCAAAGCCATTCGCCTGGAAGTTCGCAATGATTTGATCCGTCCATGTGTAGGAATCGACCTGGATTACCTTGCCTTGCAGACCATTCGCCTGCAAGGCGGCATTCAAGTCACTATTAAACAACTGCGATAACTGCGTCAGGTTTGCGCCGCCATCGGATGAAGTAATGCCCTTAGGCGTCAGCCCAATATTCGGGACATTGACCACTACGACATGCGTAGCGCCGCCCTGCACAATCTGTCCGACAATTTGAGCCAAAGCGGTTGCTGCCGTCTGCACGACCGGCGCGGCAGCCGGCAGTGACCCGGCACGAAGCACATCGTTAGCGCCAGCCCAGACCAGCACCAATTGACCGGAGTTGAAACTACCGTGAGCAGATAAATAGCTCGAAACCTGCTGATTGACAGGCATTTCTACATTGCCGATCACGTCAGTCAGGAAGTCATTCTGGTCAGCCGGCGTTGCCACCGTGGAGCCGCCCTCCGCGTAGCCAAGGCCGCCTTGCGCGCTTAACTCGTGAGCGAGGTTGATCGTAAAAGCCGCGGTGAGCGTATCGCCGTAATATTGCGCGACATCCTGAGTCCACACTTGTCCCGGATTGGTCGTGAAACGGCCGCCGCCGACCGCGCTGGCGATTGGCGCATAAGTCCCGACGTCGGACAAACTGTCGCCGAATGAGACGACTTGCAGATCGATGCCGCCCGCAGGCGCAGCCGCGCCGCTCGAGCCGCTTCCCCCGCCACCGCCACACGCCGCGAACAGCGACACCACACCGGCAAGAATTGCAGCGCGTACCTTGTTATTACTTCCTGGCATAGATCCTCCCCGCGGGTCGGCAGGGCAGCGGCCTTATACATCGGGCTTAAGCCGGGCTTATCGCCAGCCTGCATATCGCTATTGCGATACGGATGTTTGCTCAAGCAAAAAGCATGCGCTATCTTTTGAATGCGGCGCGGTTGCGGAGCATCTCCGATAACGTCGCGCAGTTGAGCGCACCAACGGAGATAAACGGACACAATAGACACAACATGCACGACTTCCCCGCACAGGCGAATGAAACGTGACCGCGCGCCGGTCCCGAATCCTCTGCAACTTTCTCAGGAGACAAGCTTCATCATGGAATATCGTCAACTCGGTCGATCTGGCCTCAAGGTCTCAACCATCACACTTGGCACCATGACAATGGGCGGCAAGGGCAAATTTGCGAACGTCGGCGAAGTCGGCCTGGACGAAGCGCGCCGGCAGATTGACATGTGTATCGACGCTGGCGTCAACCTGATCGATACGGCCGACGTCTATTCGAATGGCGCGTCGGAGGAAATCGTCGGCGAGGCGCTCGGCGGCAAACGCAAGGGCGGCGTGCTGATCGCCACCAAAGCACGCTTTCCAATGGGCGAAGGCCCGAATGACAGGGGTCTCTCGAGGCATCACTTGATCCAGGCTTGCGAGGCGAGCCTGCGCCGCCTCAAGACCGATGTAATCGACCTCTACCAGGTTCATCAATGGGATGGGCTAACGCCGCTTGAAGAGACGCTCGAAGCGCTCGACTTGCTGGTCAAGCAAGGCAAGATCCGGTACGTCGGCTGCTCGAACTACTCGGGCTGGCACCTGATGAAAGCATTGCATGTGAGCGAACGGGATCGCCTGCCGCGTTTTGTAAGCCAACAGATTCACTACACGCTCGAAGCACGCGAAGCGGAGTACGAGCTCGCACCCATTGCACTCGATCAGGGACTGGGCATCCTGGTCTGGAGCCCGTTGGCGGGCGGCTTGCTCTCAGGCAAGCATCGCCGCGACGCAACGCCCGAAGGCACGCGACAGCTCGCCGGATGGACCGAGCCGCCAATCCGCGACGAGGAACGGCTGTGGTCGATCGTCGACGTACTGCTCGAGATCGCCGGCGAACACAACGTCTCGGCTGCACAAGTTGCGCTAGCGTGGACGCTCGGGCGGCCTGCTGTCACGTCGGTAATCATCGGTGGACGCAACGAAACGCAACTGCGCGACAACCTTGGTGCGGCGAACCTCACGTTGACAGATGAACAGCGCGCGCGACTCGACAAGGTAAGCGCCCCGCCCCTGCTCTACCCATACTGGCACCAGGTGCAAACCGCACACGACCGTCTTGGCGGACCGGATTTGTCGCTACTCGGACCGCATCTGAAGGCTTAGGCTGATCTGATTTGATCCAGTCGCTCTCAGGCGCTCTGCTATGGAGAGCGCCCGTGAGCAATGATTCTTCAATACTAAGGATACCGAATGTCACCGTGATCGAAAGTCAGTCAGTCGGTTTTCTTGCTGAACGCCTCGAACGCCTGCTTGAAATCCGGATGCCAGCGCGACAACGGCGGACGGTTCTCCACAATATCACCCGCGGCCCACAGGATGCGCCGTTCGTCGAGCGAACGAGGTACGTCGTTGTCGGGGCAGAGAATGTAGAAGTCGCCGGCATCCAGGCGTTCCAGCATGAAATCGACGGTTTGCTCAGGCGTCCAGGCAGCGGCCGGCTTCTCGCTGCGACCATGCGCGGCAAGGTTGGTGAACACGAAACCCGGGATCAGCAAATGAGCGCTGAGCTTGCAATCCGGCGTGTTGCGCAACTCGTGCTGCAGCGCTTCGGTGAACGCCTTCAGGCCGGCCTTGGACACGTTATAAGCCGGGTCGCCAGGCGGTGTAGTGATCCCTTGCTTGGAGCCGGTGTTGATAACCAGACCCGGCCGGCCGCGCGCGATCATTGCAGGAACGAAAGCCTGAGTGCCACGAATCGCTCCCCACAGGTTGACGTCAAGCACCCGCTCCCAGTTCGCGACCGAACCGAACACGGCGCTGCCAGGTTGAATGCCGGCGTTGTTCATGAGGATATCGGTGCCGCCGAAGCGATCTCGAACCGCCGTCTCCAGTCGGCTCAGGTCCTCGGTGCGGCTGACGTCGGTCTCGATAGCCATGACATCGTCCGCTCCATGGGCTGCCACAGCGGCGATTTCCCGCGCTGCGTGTGCGAGTCGATCCGCGCCCAGATCCGCGATGCAGACGCGAAGTCCGCGTTGCGCGAATCGCTTGGCAGCGGCGAGGCCGATACCGGCAGCACCGCCCGTGATAACGGCGACCGATCCGGCAGTGAAAGCAAAGTGTGTCATCGATGATCCTTCGTGGACGAGTGCCAGGCACCCTACGGTGTCAATTATCCCTGAGTTAGCTCCGCTCAATCAGAAAGCGCGGTCACAAGCGCGAATTGACATCGTCACATCCTGCGCAACGAACGCGATTGCCGCAGCATGCCAATGCATACATCCACCAGACTCTCGGCATCACGCGGCAGGACGATCGAATCCTGCTCCAGCAGCCAGTCTCGCAACACGCCGTCGAGAAACGCATGCACGATGCCGGATGCGCGAACCGTATCAAGGTCGGACGGCAACTGACCTCTTGCGATCGCATTTTGCAGCACCCGCTCAAGCTGCTTTCTGCCGTTGCGGGTGGCGTTGCGTTGTCGATCGAATACAAGATCCATGTCGCGCGTGTACTCGCACTTCGTGAACAGGACTTCAAACACGCGGCGGCTGTGTGGTTCCACCGCGGTCCTGCGAAGACAGAACACCAGGAGTTGCCGTATCTTGCCGAGCGGATCCGGCTCTTCGGCATCGGCCGATGCCAGGACCAGCATCTCCATCGGCAACATGACGCGGTCTGTCATCGCGACAAACAGTTCGACCTTGTTGCGAAAGTGCCCATAAATCGCGCCGCGCGTGAAGCCCGCCCGCATCGCGACGTCTTCAAGCGTCGTGCGGGCAACGCCATGCTCGGAGAAGACCCACTCGGCCGCGTCGAGAATCCGGTCGCGCGTTTCCAGCGCCTGTTGCCGTGTTCGTTTCATCTCTCGCTGCGCCGGTGCATGGCTAATCGAGCGCGCCACATCCGGCGCGCGGAGTCTCGCTAGGCTGGCGTGCCCTCCCCTGCGGGGTTCGCGCGGCCTGTGCCGCCACCGTCATGCTCGCCACCGCCCGGCGGGTTGCCATCGTGGCCACCCTGGCTATCTCCATCGCCGTCACCGTGGTGGGGCATCTTGTGCGATACCTCGTCGAGCTTGTCGCCAAGCAATTTCCGGACGACCACATAGAACACCGGAATCAGCAGTAGCCCAAGGAAGGTCGCAAACAACATGCCGCCGATCACGCCAGTACCAATTTCGTGACGCGAAGCAGCGCCTGCTCCCGACGATATAACGAGCGGGAACACACCGAGGATAAAGGCCATCGATGTCATCAGGATCGGGCGCAATCGCAGACGAGCCGCGCTCAGGACGGCATCGCGCAGCGTCATGCCTTGTTGCTGGCCCTCCACCGCGAACTCGACAATCAGGATCGCGTTCTTCGCCGCGAGGCCGATCACGGTCACGAGACCGATCTTGAAGTAGATATCATTTGGTACACCGAACAAGAGACAGAACGCCAGCATCCCGAGCATGCCAAGCGGCACGACGAGCAGCACAGCGGCCGGAATTGACCAGCTTTCATACAACGCGGCAAGGCACAGGAACACCACCACGATCGACAGCAACAGCAGCGTGATCGCCGACGACCCTGACAGCAATTCCTGGAACGACTGACCGGTCCAGTCCGCCGCGAAACCCGTCGGCAACTGGCGGTCCACAATATTCTGCAGCACGTTGATCGCCTGTCCGGTCGAGTAGCCCGGGGCGGAGTTGCCGACGATCTCGATCGCGGAGTAGCCGTTGTAGCGCGGCAGCACCGTGGGTCCAAAGCTCCATTTGGCATTCACTACGCTCGCGAGCGGCACCATGTTGTAAGGGCTGATCGATGTATTCGCAGGAGACGGGTCGACGGGCGTCGTGAAGCCGTTCGACGCAACCGTGCTGCTCGCAGCCGAGGCCGAACCGGTGCCGTTGGTGAACAGGCTCGGCGTATAAAGATGCTGGAGCGCGTCGATTCCCATCCGGTACGGCGCATCCGCCTGGATATAGACGCGCTTCACGCGCCCGCCGTAAGTGAACTGATCGATATAAAACGGCGCGAGCTCTGTCTGGAGCGTGGAGTAGACATCACTTAGCGACAAGCCCATTGCCTGGGCCTGAGTACGGTCCACCGCGATGTCGAGTTGCGGGGCGCTCGGCAACGAGTTGGGGCGGATGCCGAACAGCACCGGGCTCTTCGTCGCTCCCGCGAGCAGCGTGCCCGTGGCTTGGCCAAGCTCTGCGCGCGATTGGCCTTCACGTGCCTGCAGATACATGTCGATCCCGCCGAACTGGCTGAGACCGCGAATGGTCGGCAGATTCACCGCGAAGATCTGCGCATCGGTGATGCCATGCAGGGTCTGGTTGATCTTCGGAATCAAAGTCATCGCGGTGTCATGGCGCTTGTCCCAATCCGCCAGCTTGATAAAGGACATGCCGACGTTTTCACTCGTACCGACAAAGCTGAAACCTTCCGGCTGGAAGATCGCTACGATCTCCTTGCTGAAGGGACTGTTCGAAAGCTTGTCGCGGACCTCCGTCATCACGTGGTCCGTACTCTGCAGCGTCGAACCGGGCGGCAGGTTGATGAGGGCGAGCACGAAACCCTGGTCTTCATCGGGCACGAAGCTGGTCGGCAGTTTCGTATAGAGAAAACCCGTCAGCACCACGACGAGCACGAATACGATCATCCAGCGCGGCGCATGAGTGACGGCGCGAGCGGTCTGGCCGATATATTTTTTCGTCGTCCAGTCGAACGTGCGGTCGAACCAGCGATAAAACCAGTTCTTTTCCGTTGCGTGTTCGGGCTTCAGGATCGCCGCGCATAGCGATGGGGTAAACGACATCGCGAGGAACGCGGAGAATCCCATCGACACTGCAATGGTCAGTGCGAACTGCGCGTAGATAATGCCGGTCGCGCCCGGCTGCAGCGCGGACGGGATGAACACGGCGGACAGCACCACCGTGATCGCGATGATGGCGCCGGTGATCTGGCCCATCGCCTTGCGGGTCGCCGCTCGTGGCTCCAGATGCTCCTCGGTCATGATGCGTTCTACATTTTCGATCACGACGATTGCATCGTCGACCACGATACCGATCGCCAGCACCATGCCGAACAGCGTCAACTGGTTGAGCGTGTAATGCAGCGCCGACAGGCCAATGAACGTCCCGAGCAGCGCGACCGGAATCACGAGCGTTGGAATGATCGTCGCGCGCAGATTCTGCAGGAAGATCAGCATCACGAAAAACACCAGCACGATTGCTTCGACGAGCGTCCGGATCACGTCCACGATGGACGCGGTAATGAACGGCGTGGTGTCGTAAGGCACGCTCCATGTGACGCCTTCCGGCAGATCCTTCGCCAGCGTCGCCATCTCGGCCTTGACCGCCTTCGCGACCGCTAGCGCGTTCGCGCCCGGCAGCAGGAACACAGCCATGCCTCCCGCCGCCTTGCCGTTATAGACCGGCGCGAAACCGTAGGTCTGCGAGCCGAACGAAACACGCGCCACGTCGGAGAGCTTGACCGTGGTGCCGTTGTTGTTGGCGAGAACAATGATGTCCTGGAACTGCTTGATCGACGAAAAGAGACTATCGCCCGTCACGTTCGCCGTAAACACCTGCCCTTTCACCGCGGGATCCGCGCCAAGCGAGCCGGCTGCGAACTGTGCATTCTGCGAGCTCACGGCATTGAGCACCTGGGTCGTCGACAAGCCATAACTCTGCAGCTTGTTCGGGTCGAGCCAGATACGCACTGCGTACTCCGAACCAAGCAGCGTGGTATTGCCAACACCGTTCACGCGGCCAATATTAGGCTGGATCTGCGAAGCGAGGATGTCGGAGAGACGCCCAGCATCAATCGACGGGTTGTCTGATTGCAGCGCGACGAACAACAGGATGTCAGGGCTCGCCTTGGCCACCACGACGCCCTGCTGCGTGACCTGCGAAGGCAGCAGCGGCTGGGCGAGCGTGACCTTGTTCTGCACCTGCACCTGCGCAATATCCGGGTTGGTGCCGGTAGCGAACGTAAGGGTGATTTGCGTCTGACCATTGGAGCTCGACGTCGAACTGAAGTACAGCAGATTGTCGATGCCGGTGAGCTGCTGCTCGATCACCTGCGTCACCGTCGATTCCATTGTCTGGGCGCTCGCGCCCGGATACTGCGCAGTGACGGTCACTTCCGGCGGCGCGATGTCCGGGTACGAATCGATCCCCATGCCGTGCACCGAGATGATGCCGAACAGGCAGATCAGGATCGCGATAACCCAGGCGAAGACGGGGCGGTTGATGAAAAAACTCGGCATGTGCGTTTCTCCTACTGGGCCGAGCCGGCCGAAGCCGCTGATGCTGTGGAAACCGGCTCGGTCGAAGGTGCCGTCGAAGGTGCCGTCGAAGCCGCCGCGGTAGCTGATGCCGCATTAGACGCAGCAGGCGGCTGCCACGCGACCGTCTTCACGGGCGCGCCTTCCCTCACCATCTGCACGCCGGTCACGATGATCTGGTCGCCGTCAGCGAGCCCTTGCGTGACGATCCAGTTATTGCCGAGGCTATCGGTCGCCACAACGTCCTTGCGGCCCACCTTGTTGTTCGCGTTGACCAGGAACACAAACGCGCCGACCGTGTCGCGCTGGACGGCCTGCTGCGGAACCAGGAACACATTGTTCTGCTGACCGAAGTTAACCGTCAGCGTCACATACATGCCGGGCAGCAGACGCCGCTGCGGGTTCGCAACGAGCGCGCGCAGGTTGACCGCACCGGTCGCCGCATTGACCGATACGTCGGAGAAATCGAGCGTGCCCGCCGTGCCATACGCCACACGATTAGGCAGCGCGATTCGCACCGTGGTGTGACTCTGCTGTGACAGGTCGACTGAGCCCGCGCTCTGGGAATCCTGCAGCGTCGCGAGGTCAGCCGAACTGATCGTGAAGTTCACGTACATCGGATTGATCTGCTGAACCGTGGTCAGCAGCGTGCCGCTGCCACCCGCGTCTGACGTGCCGTTGCCGACCACCGCGCCCGCCGTCACTTGCTGTTGTCCGGCGATACCGCCTATGGGCGCCGTCACGCGTGTGTAGTTGAGCGAGACCCGTGCGCTCTCGACAGTCGCCTGGTCGGCCTTGACCTTGGCTGCGGCGCTGCGCTCGGCGGCATCGGAATTGTCGACGGTCTGCTGCGAGACCGAACCGACCGGCAGCAGCTTGCGATTGCGCACGGCGGTGATGCGGTCATTGACGTAGGTGGCCTGATCTTCGGCCAACAACGCGAGATCATTGTTGAGCTGCGCGCGATAAAAGACTGGATCAATCTCGAACAGCAACTGCCCCGCGCGCACCTGTGAGCCTTCCGTGTAATTGCGCCGCAATAACACGCCGGACACGCGGGCCGTTACGTTCGCGCTGTAGTAAGGCGAAAGCCGGCCGACGAACTGACGTTCAAGCGGCACCGATTGTGACTGCGCCTTCACCACGGCAACTTGCGTGGGCGGCGGCGGCGGCGTGCTTTTCGAGCAGGCGGCGAGCACGATCAGACACAGATACGACTGCGCCGAGCGCTGAGAACGTGACGTCATGAAAACTCCGTTCTTGCTTGAGTTCAGCGCGCGCGGGCTCCGCTGCGTGCTGGAATCGAATGGAACAGCTTGTAAGTCAGTCCGCGACCGCCTCCGAGGCAGGCTGCACTGGCACTTGCGAAACGGGCGATGAAACATGCGATGAAGCAGCGGCCGGCATCGAGGCGACCTCTGCGTCATCACGCTGCCAGCCACCGCCCAGGTTCTTGACGAGTTGCACGTTACTCTCGGCGAGCAACGCTTGCGTGTCGCGCAGATTCTGCTCCGCCTCGAGCAATGTCAGCCGTTGCGTCAGCAAGCTCTGCTGACTAACCGCGCCGGCATCGAACTGCGCCTGCTCGCTCGCGAACAACCGGCTGTTGCTGTCGTACACCTTCGCGAACGCGCCGGCCTGTTCCCGCAGGTGGTTCATCGACGACAGGCTGTCCTCCACGCTCTGGAACGCAGTCAGGACCGTGTTCCGATAGATCGCGACGTCTTCGTCGTAGGTCGCGCGCGCGCCGCGCACAGCAGCCGTGCGGGCGCCGCCGTCGAAAATCGTTTCCGCGAGTTGGGGGCCAAGCGTCCAGAAGCGGTTCGGGACCGTGAACAGATGTGCCAACGTGTTGTGCGCGAAACCACCTTCAGCCGAGAGCGTCAGCGACGGATAGAACGCAGCTTCGGCGAGGCCTATGCCCGCATTGGCCGCCGCAGCCGTGCGCTCGGCACTGACCACGTCATAGCGCCGTTCGAGTAATTGCGAAGGCAGTGCCGGCGGTACGGCAGGCGTAAGGAAGGAATAGTTTGGATCGGCGGCAACGGAGAATGTCTCCGGCGGCACGCCGGTCAACACGGCAATTGCGTGCTCGTCCTGCTCGCGCGTTGTTTCGGTCGCCTGCAAGTCGGCGATGATCGTTTCGAGATTTTCCTGCGCGACCAGTACGTCGTCGTTCGACGCGAAGCCCTCTTTGAAGCCGGTTTGGACCATCGACAGAATCTGGCTGTCGACGTCCTGCTGTTCCTTCAGCGCGTGCGTGTCGAAATCAGCCTGGCGCAACTGGAAGTAGTCAGTGACGACACTCGCCGTGATCGAGATGCGTTCACCGGCAAGCTGCGCATCCGATGACTGGGCGTTCGCTTTCGCCTGCTCGATCTCGCGCCGTATTTGTCCCCACAGGTCCAGTTCCCAACTCACGGTCCCGCTGGCGAGCACGCTGTTGCCCGCTGCGGCAGATGAACCGGAACTCGCGGCGAGTCCTCCAATGTTGCCGCCAGAACGCGCACCGGATACACCGGCCGTGACGATCGGAAACAAGCCGGCCTGTTGGGACTGAACGGTGGCGAGCGCGACGCGATAAGCGGCTTCCGCCGACGCAATCGACTGGTTGGCCTTCAACGACTGCTCGACCAGGCCATTGAGTTTGTCGTCGCCGTACATGCGCCACCACGTGCTCGAGATCGCGGCCTGCGGATTCGCTTCGGCGCGATGCCAGTCGACGCCCTCCTTGAACCCTTCGGGTATCTGGACCTCGGGCTTGCGATAGTCCGGGCCGACCATGCACGCAGCGAGGGATGTGGCGACGATAAACGCGACGCCACCCTTCACCACACGCCGCAATCGAAAGCGTGCAGTACTTACATAAGTGACATCCGAGGTCCGACAATCACCTTTCAAGTGAAGTCTCCTGTGTCGATCGGAGTCAGCGCTTAACTGGGTTCCATCCATGGTCCCTTAGCGCTTCCGCCGGTCTCATGCAGACTCGTTCTGCATACCGGATAAGCAGTCCAACAACGAGATGGATCGTATTCTAGCCAGCCATAGAAGAACTTGCAGATTTGAGCGCGCAAGAAACATGGATGACAATCGATGTCGCGTCGCATCTAATTGTTTTAGGCAATCTGGAGTGAAGGCTAGGTCTGTCCGACACTCGGAAGTCACTAGCGATTTAGTTAGCAATACATCCAGTAATTCAATGGATAAGCTTCTTCCTCACGCTAACGATGCATGCTTGGTCGAACCTGAAATATTTGGAAAAATGCGGCGGAAATTGTGAATTCGATGCGGTCCATCGAATAAGCCGCGCACTTGCCGGCTTGAGGATCGCCTTGAGGAGCGCTAGTTCCAAAGCTATTCGAACCATAGTTTTCTACTGCTTACGGTCATCGAACATTTCGTCAGGCAAACGAAAACTCAGGTCGGGTCGACCATTCGGCTTAATCGTCGTACCTTAGCGATACGCGATCAATATCTGAACTTCTCACCTGATATGTCCTGCGTCCGCGCGTCTGCGCGCTCTATCTACTATTGCGGCAACAGTAGCCTGAGCCTGCGTGCGCCGCGTAGCCCGGACAGTGCGAACTATTTTCCCCTGGCTATCGGGATGAAGCGCCCAGTAAAGCGCTGCGATCCAGCACACCACCGTCCAGCCGAACAAGGCGTTCAGCAGCGCCAGCAACAAGACATTGCGACGCCCTTTGCGGTCAGCCAGAATGGCCGGCAGGAAATACACCACGACTGCGGCCGTAACCGCAACACCTTCAAACAGGTAGCGAAGCATGTTCACCTCCGGCCGGACACATGACGTCAGAGAATTGCCATTTGTCCAAAAAGATAAACTCAATACTACGATTACAGGTATTTAACTTAAAGAGATATTCCGCGAATACATTATTCGCCCGAACGCAAGAATCGCGGTTTAAGCCGCGGTTAAACCTGACAAAACATGACGGCCGGCTTTAAGGCGCTCTTAAGGAATGTCGGACGACAAGCATGCTAAGGATACCTATACGGACGTCGTGCCGAGCCGCGTTGTGAAGAAGCCGGCCCGGGGTTGCATTCTTAGGCCGAAATTTCCGGGCTGCCGTCACTCCAGTGCTGGCGCTTAGCGGCGTCCGATGTCCTCAAGAAAAACTGATACCTTGGTCAACCCCTCTTGAAGGACATCGAGCGGGTTGGCAAAACCAATCCGGATATATCCCTCCATGTCGAACGCGCTGCCCGGTGTGAACATCACGCCGGTTGCCTCGATCAGCGAAGTACAAAATTCGGTCGACGACATATCGACATCAAACTTGACCAGACATACCGTCGCGGCCTTGGGCTTCACATACGACGCCAGCGACTCCTTGCCAATCCAGTCGTCGAGCACTGCAAGATTCGTCCGCGTGATGGCGTGGTTACGCGCAAGAATCTTGTCCTTGGCCTCAAGCGCAATGGACGCAAGATAATCGTCGATCATGCCTACGCTGATGGTGTTGTAGTCACGATGAATACACACCGCGCGAATCAGCTCGACCGGTCCGGCAATCCATCCCAGCCGCAACCCGGCCAGCGACCACGTCTTCGACATGCTTCCGGTGCTGATACCCCGCTCGTAAAGATCAGCGACAGAGGCGGTGAACCCTGAGCCTTCCTGATCCGTGCCCCGATAAACCTCATCGCACAAGAGGTATGCGCCGCACGATTGAGCGATGGCCACCACCTCCTTGAGGAAGGCTTCATCCATTAGCGAACCCGTCGGGTTGTTCGGATTGTTGATGGCGATGAGCTTGGTTTTCTGGTTTGCCAGTTTGCGAAGCTCGTCGAGATCCGGCAGAAAGCCGTTCTCTTCGCGCAGCGTCACGGTCTGCAGATCCGCGCCATAACTTTCGGGAATCGAGTAATGCTGCTGGTAAGTCGGCAACACCGCGATGACCCGGTCGCCGGGTTCGATCAGCGTCTCGTACACCAGCGCATTACCGCCAATGGCGCCGTGCGTCACAACAATATTCTCCGGCGTCTGCCGCTCATATAAAGCCGCGATATTGGCCCGCAGCCGGTCCGAACCTTCGATCGCGCCATAGGTCAGCTTCATCGGCAGAAGCTCGTCGAGCAGACTATCCCGCTTGCCCGTCAGATCGAGCAACTGCGCGACTGTCAATGATTCGACGCAGGTTTCAGCAAGGTTATAGCGCGCTTCATGCTCGTACCGGTCCATCCAGCGTTCGACAAGAAAGTCCTTGATCTTCATTGCAATCTCCGTGGATCAGCTATCGCTAACAATAGCCCAAATGATGAGCGAAAAAACACAACCGGACGAGTTCATCTCTCTGAACCGGCCGGCATCGACGCAGCTAACTTTCCGTTTGACCAATTATATTTTACAGTCTATCTTAGACTAACAAGTACATTTCGATAAACGACATGACGCTATCGACTGAACATTCCGAATTGCCCAGCCTCTCGCCGGGCGCCTCGCATCGCCTGTTGAAACACAACTTCGAGGGCGCGTCGGATGGGTCCGCTGGTTCGGTTGGGTCGCACCTCAGTGCTTATATACAAGCGGGTTTGCATGCTGACGAGTTGCCCGGGCTGCTGGTGATCCAGCATCTGCTTGAGGCATTGGTCCTGCTGGATAATGCAGGCCGCATTCACGGACGGATCGTCGTGAGGCCGTTCGCCAACCCTGTTGGTCTGGGTCAGCGTGTGTTCGGCGCGCATGCCGGACGCTTCAATCTCGACAATGGCGAAAACTTCAACCGCCGTTTTGCCGATCTGACCAGCCGGGTGGAAACGGCGCTGGCTACTCGCGATATCGGCCATAACGACGTCAAGCGCGCGAAGGCATTGTTCGCCGATGTGGCGGCAGAAATAGCGCCGCTCGACCCCGTCGCGGCCATGAAGGCAGCGCTCCTGACTGAAGCGCTGCAGCACGACATCGTGCTTGACCTGCATTGCGATACGGACGGCATCCTCCACCTGTACAGCAATCGCAGCCAGCGCGCACAAGCTGTCGCACTGGCTCGATGCATGCAGATCAAGGCCGTGTTTCTTGAGGATGTCGCGGGCGGAACTCCGTTCGACGAAGCCATCGCACAATGCTGGTCGGTGCTTAAAAAAGCAGGCGTGATCGATGATGAACACGCCGCGTTTTGCACGTCGATCGAACTTCGGGGGCAGGCTGATGTGTCAGACGATTTCGCACGTGCCGATGCCCAGGGCATTTTGCAATACCTCGCTTTGCGCGGCCTTATTGATGTCGATACTGACAACCACGACCATGTACGCCCGCTCGCTGAGCACGAGGTGATGGTGTGCCCGCTCGAAGGCGTGTCGCATGTGCCGGCACCTGTCGGCGGTCTTGTCTCCTATAAGAAGCGGCCCGGCGATGCGGTCAAAACCGGTGAGCTCATTGCCGAGATTATTCCGCTGCATGGCGTTATTGGCGCGGCGCGTCATCCGATCTTCAGCGACGTCGATGGCTTGGTGGTCGTGCAGCAATACATGAAGCTCGTGCGGCCCGGCCAACGGGTCGCCTTGCTCGCGGGCAAAGAGCCGCTGCCTCATAGAAAACCGGGTCAATTGCTCAACGACTTTTAGCGGCATCAAGGTTGGCCACGTTTTCTCCTGGACCTTTTCATTCTTTAAATACGCGGAAGTGAGGATAGTCATGAGGCAAAATGCGTTAAGTGCCATGCTCGCGGTTGCGCTATGTGCGGCGGCGTCCATGCCGGTATCGGTGCGGGTCCAGGCCAAGGAGATTTCGACCATCCGCTTCGGCGTGGAAGCGTCCTACCCGCCGTTCGAATCGAAGACAGCGGACGGCAAGCTGCAAGGCTTCGACATCGATCTCGGCAACGCCCTCTGTGCGCAGTTGAAAGCGAAATGCGTGTGGGTGGAGAATGCGTTCGATGGCCTGATACCCGCGCTGCAAGCACGCAAGTTCGACGCTATAGATTCAGCGATGAACATCAACGCAAAGCGCAACGAGCAGATCGATTTCACCCAGCCGCTTTACCGGACGCCGGCGCAACTGGTGGCACGCACGGGCAGCACTTTGCAGCCCACGGCGGCATCGCTGGCATCGCATAAGGTAGGCGTGCTGCAGGGCTCGATCCAGGAGCAATACGCGAAAGAAGCGTGGGCTGCGAAGGGCGTGGATGTAGTCAGCTATCAAACCCAGGACCTGGTCTACGCCGACCTGGCCGCGGGACGGCTGGACGCGACCTTCGTTGATGCAACTGCCGCGAGCCTCGGCTTCCTGAACCAGCCCGCAGGCAAAGGTTTTGCATTCGCTGGACCGGCGGTCAAGGACGCAAAGGTCATTGGCACAGGGGTGGGGATCGGCGTGCGCAAGGGTGACAAGGAACTGGCCGACGCGCTCAACGGCGCGTTCGTGGAGCTGAAGCGCAACGGCACTTACCAGACGCTGTTGAAGAAATATTTTACGGTCGATCTCGCGGTCGACTAAGCCGCACGTGCGGAACATCGCACGACTGTTCCGCACGAATCAATATCGAACAATGACTAAAGCACGTAACCTGAAAATAGCTTCTGGACAAGCTTCTGAGCTCTTAGTGAAGCCGCCGTCCAAGCGAGCGGTCAAGCGCAGCGAGCCACAACCGTCGGCCGAGTTGCTCGGTCGCTACAGCGCCATCGCTGACGGTATCGTCCTGTTGTTTCCGCCGTACACGGAGGTCGTTATCCACGACCTCAACACGCAAACCGTGGTGCATGTGGCCAACAACCAGTCAAAACGCGAACTGGGAGACGAATCATCGCTCGACGACATCGAGTTCGATCCCGATGAAAGCGTGATCGGCCCGTATGAAAAATTGGGCTGGGACGGCCGCAAGATTCGCTCGGTCAGTATTGTCGTGCGCAGTGACGAGGGTCGGGCAATTGGCGTCATGTGCATCAATTTTCATATTGCGGCGCTGGAGCAGGCAAGGCAGGCACTTGACCTGCTCCTCTCCAGCACCGCGCTCCAGCCGCAGCCCGAGAAGCTGTTCCAGGACGACTGGCAGGAGCGCGTGAACATCTTTCTCAATCACTGGCTGCAGGAACGCAAGCTGGCGCTGTCCATGCTGACGCGCGAGCATAAGCGGGCGCTCATAGAAGCATTGCATGAGGAAGGCGCATTCAAGGGCAAGAGTGCGGCTAACTACGTGGCGAAGGTGCTGTCGATCGGCCGCGCCACGGTGTTCAATTACCTGAAGGAACTGAGGGGCAACGAGTGACGAATGATCTGTTTCAGCACATTGAGGAAGCGCATCGCGCTATTCGGCCGCAAGTGAGCGTGACACCGCTTGCGTTCAGTCCGATGTTGTCGAAGGCAACCGGATGCGAGGTATACCTGAAGTGCGAGCATCTGCAGCATACCGGCTCGTTCAAGTTTCGCGGCGCGACCAACAAGCTCCGCCTGCTCGATGCAGATGCGCGCCGCAACGGCGTGCTCACGGTATCGAGCGGCAATCATGGTCAGGGCGTGGCGCTCGCGGGCAAGCTCGCGGGCGTGCCCGTCACGGTCTACGCGTCCACATCCGCAGCGGCGATCAAGCTCGACGCTATTCGAGCGCTCGGCGCCGAGGTCATCACGCTAAACGATACAACCCTGGCCGTCGAACTGGAAGCCGCCCGGCAGGCAAAGCTCAAGGGCATGGCATTCGTGTCGCCGTATAACGACCTGGATGTCATAGCCGGTCAGGGCACGATCGGCATGGAACTGCATGAGCAAGCAAGCGATCTTGCTGCCGTATTCGCTTCGGTAGGCGGCGGCGGGCTGATTTCCGGCATTGGCACGGCAGTCAAGACGCTGAGTCCGAAAACCGATGTGATCGGCTGCTGGCCGGCGAATTCGACCGCTTTGTATAGTTCGTTGAAAGCAGGAAAAATCATAGACGTTGAGGAAACCGAAACGATTTCTGACGGTACTGCCGGTGGTGTCGAACCCGGCTCCGTGACCTTCGATATTGCCCGGGAGATCATAACCGGCACGTCGCTGGTAACGGAGGAAGAAATCAAGGCGGCCATGAAACTGCTTGCGCAAACAGACCGCTGGATGGTGGAAGGCGCGGCCGGCGTCGCGTTGGCGTCAATGCTGCAGCTTAGCCACCAGTACCAAGGCGGTGCGGTAGCCGTGGTGCTGTGCGGACGCAACATCATGCTCAATAAATTCATCGAGGCTGTTAAGTGAAAATCTGGACGAAAGACGAGATCATCGCGCGCTTCAATATGGAACGCGCGGTGCGCATGATTGAAGAAGGTTTTGTGGCCTACTCCCGCAAGACCGTGCAGGTGCCGCCGGTTCAAAACTTCCAGTTCGATGCGGTCAACGGCGATTGTTGTGTCAAGTCTGCTTATGTCGACGGCGCAGCAGCTTTCGCGGTCAAGGTGTCTACGGGCTTCTACGATAACCCCAAGCAAGGCTTGCCGAGCAACAACGGGCTGATCATGCTTTTTTCCGCCACGACAGGTGAACCGGTCGCGCTGTTGCAGGATGAAGGCTGGCTCACCTGCGTGCGTACCGCGCTCGCCGGACAACTCGCGGCACGTTTGCTTGCACCGCGCGAGGTGCACGGAATCGGCATCATCGGCAGTGGTGAGCAGGCGCGATTGCAGCTTGAATATCTGCAGCCGGTGACTGACTGCAGGGACATATTCGTGTGGGGACCAACCGCGAAAAACCGCGGACTATTCGTGGAAGAGATGTCGGAACGCGGCTTCAATGTGCGGGCGATGGACTCCGCGGAAGCCGTTGCGGCGCACGCCAACCTGATCGTAACCACGACGCCATCACGCGGACCCTTGCTGCGTTCGGACTGGATCCGCAACGGCACGCATATCACTGCCGTCGGCGCCGACGGCGCGGGCAAGCAGGAACTCGATCCGGCAATCGTTGCCCGGGCCGGGGTGATCGTGGTGGACTCAATCGATCAATGCAGCAAATACGGCGAGATCTCGCATGCGTTGGCTGCCGGGCTGATTCAACCCGCGCAGTTGCTTGAACTCGGCGCACTGCTGGACGCCGGCCAGCGCGCGCGCAACGATACCGACTCTGCCCAGATCACGGTGGCCGACCTCACCGGCGTGGCAGTGCAGGACGTGCAGATTGCGGGTAGCTTGGGGATTTGAACGTTTTTGACGGCTCGCAATTTCAGCGCGGTCACGGCGCTTGCCGCGATCAACCCGCCGCGCTGAAACTCATGCCGTAGTACGGCTGCGATAACGTCTTCGCCGAGCGTATGAGGTCTTCGAGCATCGCCGCGCGCTTGTTTGAATCAGTGTCGCGGCTGGTCATGAAACACAGCGCCGCCACCGCTTGTCCGTTCTTGTCGCGCACGGGCGCGGCCATGCAATATCGGAACGTGTGGGACAGGCCTTCCGTGCAGAAATATCCTTGTTGCACGGCGCGCTCGACATCGCCCAGGAATTCGGGCACTTCGATTCGCTTACCGTTGTCGAGCACGAAGTCTTCCTGCGGAATCAATGCGCGAATCTCGTCCGCGCTCAAGTGACCTAGCAGCAAGCGGCCGGATGCGGTCCATGGAATAGGGACTTTCACGCCTATGTCCGAACTGATGTTGAACGGACGCGAACTGTTCTCCGACAGCACGACGGTGTACTTGTTACCCTCCAGCATGCAGAGTTGCGCTGTTTCGTCGTGGCTCCGGACAAGGCCGAGGATGGCCTGGTGCGCGCGGCTGATCAGGTCGTTGTGGACCGCATAGTCGGACCCGTAGTAGTGCATCTCACGGCCAAAAAATACGCTGCCGTCCGCGCCCGCTTCCAGCCAACCGGCCTCGGTCAAAATTGTCACGAGTTCATAGATGCTTGAACGCGGCGCACCCGTTGCTTCGATCAGTTCGCGCATGGTCATGGGACGTCGCACGCTATGCAATTGCTTGAGGATGGAGACGACCCGGTCGACACCCCTCGCCCTCGAAGATTCCGTTACAGACATGACTCGAACTCCGTCGGCAGTATGATTCGCTTGGCTTGTCTTTGTTTGGCGCGAGCCTGGCGCGTGAGCGCTTGCAAACGGCGGCTGCGCACCAGTCGCACTCAATGGTCGAGTACCCGGTGCAGGAACTGTTGCGTGCGCTCGTTTTGCGGGTTCACGAAGATCTGCTCAGGCGCGCCCTGTTCGGCTATCACGCCCTTGTCCATGAACACCACGCGATCCGCCGTCTTGCGCGCGAACCCCATTTCGTGCGTGACGACCACCATGGTCATGCCATCGCGCGCAAGGCCGCGCATGACCTCGGTGACTTCGCCGACGAGTTCCGGATCGAGCGCAGAGGTGGCTTCATCGAAGAACATGATGCCCGGCTCAACGGCGAGTGCGCGTGCAATGGCAACGCGCTGCTGCTGCCCGCCCGATAACTGGCTTGGATAATGATCCGCGCGATCGGCGAGACCGACGCGGTCCAGTGCCTCCATCGCACGCTTGCGTGCGTCCGCCGGATTCATCTTGCGTGCCTTGATCAAGGCCAGCGAAACATTCCCCAACGCGTTCTTGTGCGGAAACAAATTGAACTGCTGGAACACCATGCCTACATGACCCCGAATCTCGCGTGCGCGGCGCGCGTCGTGCAGCGGTACTTCGTTGACCCAGACCTCGCCCGCGTCAGCCGTTTCAAGACCGCTCATGATTCGCAACACGGTGCTCTTGCCCGAACCGGAGGCGCCGATCAGGACGAGTACTTCGCCCTGGCGCACTTCGAGATTGATCTGCTTGAGCACCTGGGTCGTGCCGAAGGACTTGGTGACGCCGCTCAAGTTGATGATAGGTTTGATGACGGACTCGGATGCGATGGCGGTGTTCATGACAACAGGCTCCTTCTTCGATCATGGCGGCGCACCCACCGCGACAGGGGAAAGCACACGATGAAATACAGCACGGCAACCAGGCCATAGATCTCCACCGGCTTGCCGATCCGGTCGACAATCGCCTGGCCTTGATGCATCAGTTCCGACATGCCGATCATGCTGACAATCGATGTATCCTTGATGAGGGACAGGTACTGACCGATCAATGGCGGCAGCACGATCTTTCCCGTCTGCGGCAGGATCACCGAGAAAAACGCCTGCGTCTTGCTAAGCCCAAGGATCTGGGAGACTTCCCACTGCCCCTTCTGGACCGACTCGATTCCCGAGCGGAAAACCTCCGCGATATAGGCACCTTGGTACACGCTGAGCCCGATCACGCCGGCGGCGAATACGTCGATCGCGTAACCAAAGTACGACACGCCGAAGTAGATGAACATCAGCGTGATCAGGACCGGTGTGCCGCGAAAGAGCTCGGTATAAAGCCTCGCGAGACGAGGGGTACCCCAGGGTCCGAAGGTTCGTAAAACAGCCGCCAGCAGCCCCACAAGCGTACCGCCCACTATTGCCGCTACTGAGAGAATCAGCGTGGTTAGAAGACCTTGAAGCAGGATGGGAAGGCTGGACGTCAACAGGTCGCTTGTCATGGTCACTCTCCGGTTCCAGCGCTCACGCGGCGCCTCATGAACAATGGCCGGCGCGCGCGTTTTGCCAGTACGAGCGGTGGATGAAACAGCCTCGCGCCGATCATCCCGGCGACCCACGACAAAAAGTTGCTCAGTACCAAATATGCAATCAGCGTAATCGTGAACGTCTGGATGTACAGCAACGTGCGCGCATTGATCACGGTCGCCATGCCGGTCAGCTCCGGCAGCGCGATAGCCGATAGCAGCGACGTCCCTAGCAGAAGCTGGATCAGGTTGTTCACGATCGCGGGATAAACCGCCCGCGCGGCCTGCGGCATGACCACCTCAGTGAAGATCTGCGAACGCTCCAGCCCGAGAATAGAAGCTGCTTCCAGTTGACCACGCGGCACGGACTGAATACCCGCCCTGAACACTTCGGCGAGGTAGGCACCCACGTTAACGCCGAGCGCGATCACGCCGGCCGTATAGGCATCGAGCGTGATGCCCATTGACGGCAGGCCGAAGAAAACAATGAAGATTTGCAGCAGCACCGGCGTGTTGCGGATCACTTCGATATAACAACTCGATATCGCGCGCAGCACCGCGACGCGCGACGTGCTGGCCAGTGCAGCCAGCAGGCCGAGCAGCATCGCGACGACGAAGGCTAGCAGTGTGACCTGAAGCGTCAGCCACGCCGCCCTGACAAAGTCGTTCAGATAGCCCGACAGGGTCACCCATTGATAGCTCATTGCTCCTCCGTCGTCAGCCTTGCGCGATGCTTGCCGCGTGGCATTGAGTACTGTGGCATCAGTACCGTGGCTTTAGTGCTGCGGCTTAGTACTGCGGATTCAGCGGGAAACGCGGGTCAGCGCCAAACCACTTCTTGTAGAGCTGGGCATTCTGCTTCGACGCGTTGATCTGGAACAAGAACAGGTTCAGGTAATCGAGCCAGATCTGATCGCCCGCCTTCACGCCGAACGCGTTGTATTCAAGCGGAACCAGCGCTTCGTCGGTCACGGTCAAGTCGGGGTCGAGCGATGCCTGATATGCGAGGAAGTTATTGTCTTCGATCATCGCGTCGGCCTGGCCTTGCTTTACCGCGAGAATGGCGGCCTGCGAACTGTCGAATTCCTGGATCTTCACCTGCATGTTCAGCGCCCGGACTTCGTCGCCATTCGTCGATCCCTTGACGGTAGCTATGGTGCGGTTGGACATGTCCTTGATCGACTTGATACCGCTGCTCTTCTTGACGAGCAGCGCCTCGCTGGCCACTACATAGGGATTCGTAAAGCTGATTTCCTTGGCCCGTTCCAGATTGCGCGTGAAGTTGCAGAACACCACGTCGACCTTGCTGGTCTGCAGGTTTGGAATACGGTTGGCGCTCGTCGTATTGACCACTTCCAGCTTCACGCCCATTTGCTTCGCGAGCTCTTTCGCCAGATCGACGTCGTAACCGTCGGCGGCACCGTCCTTGTTATAAAAACCGAAGGGCGCGAAGCTCAGGCAGTCGCCGACACGCAGTGTGCCGCGCTGCAGGACCGCCTTTAGCGTGGACTCAGCCGAACCATCTTGAGCGGGCGTGGCGACCTTCGTACAGCCAACTAGCGTCAACAGACCGGCCACCGCGAGTGAACAGGCGATACGTGCGCTTATTTTGACAAGTCTCATTTGGGTCTCAGCCTTGAAAGTGAAAATGTCAGTTCAGGGACAACGGCGGCGACCAGAGAGGACCCTGGATTCAACGCCCTCACTGTGCGGGCGCAAGGGCCTGCATATAACGATATTGCGCACGGCTCGGTGCCGCGTGAAAGCGCGGCCAAGCCGGGTAGAGCGAGTTGTACCGCGTGTCTGATATATCGGAATCATGTCCGGCACAGCAGATGAACGAAGTCTTTCACAGAAAAAAACACGTGGCAATGGGGAATCGCGCTGATTTGGAGCGGCGGTTTTGAGCGTCTGGATCCGGCCTTTTGGTTCGATTACTGACGCCGTAAGCGTTGCGAATGCTCGTTGCGCAGAGCTTGATATGGGGAGGTTTGCCAGGTCTAGGCAAGGGAGATGGGCTGGGTGAACCTGGGGTTAGCGGGACGTGGAGTTGGCGGTCGGGTTCAAGCCGGGTTGCACGGGTTCTGCGTTAGCGGTCGGAGTCAATGCCGGGTTGCTGCTTTCCAGGTCTTCGCGGGTTTTACGTTAGCTGTTTTCTTTATCACTATTAGCCACTGCGCGTGGCGGCGCGTCATTTCTTTGTCCAAAGCGACAAAGAAACGAAGCAAAGAAAGCGCTTTTAACAGCTCTACCCTAAGTGTCCACAGCGTGCAGTTCCATTTCATGGGTGCCCCAAAAGCACGGTGCTCGCCAGAGCCACGGATGTGTGAACCCTTCTTTCTCCGAACACGGATACCCCACGCTTCGCCACCAGTGACTGAAGCTGCCCGAAGAGCACCCTGCGCTATCCGCCTAGAACCGACCACCAATTTGTACGCATGACGAACCACTTCGCTAACCCACCAAGCAACGACGGAGCCGAATGCTTAGGGCCTACCCCCCGAAAATGACAGCGCAAACCGAGCAGTTGACCCTGAAAGACTGCAGCGGTAAAAATGCGTGAGGCTGTGCGGGTCCGTGGGGCACAGGTGCTTGCCCGAGAGCGTACGGGGCGAAGCGTTTTACTGTCAGGATTCGCGAGAAGGAGGGGTTCACACATCCTAAGCTCTGGCGAGCACCGTGCTTTTGGGGCACCCATGAAATGGAACTGCACGCTGTGGACACTTAGGGTAGAGCGGTGAAAGCGTTTTCTTTGCTTCGTTTCTTTTTCGCTTTGGAAAAAGAAGAGCCTGTCCAAAATTTTGTGTGTAAGGCATAACATGTCGCAAAGGAGCATGTATGCCACGCAAACCGAAGGCGGCCGCTACGGCCGCGAGAGAATTGCCATGGCGGTTTCAAACCGAAGCGCAACAGGAGGCTCTAGTGTTTAGAGCCTTGAGTTTGGCTGGCTGAGGCAAGTGTTGCAGCGAAGACCTCGAATGGAGAATGGAACGCGTGAGTTGCTCGGGGCCGACTGTTCAGACTGTCGGCAATGGCATCGAGTTCGTCCTGACTGTAGACCGAGAGGTCGGTGCCTTTGGGCAGATATTGGCGAAGCAATCCGTTGGTGTTCTCGCAGCTCCCGCGTTGCCAGGGGCTATGTGGATCACAGAAGTAGATGTTCACGCCGGTGGCGCAGGCAAGCTCCTTATGCCGCGACATCTCCTTACCCTGGTCGTACGTCAAGCTCTGCCGTAGCGGCGCGACAATCGAATTTAGTTTGGCAGAGAAGCCTGCTAACGCGGACTCGGCGCTCGCGTCTTCCATCTTGGCGAGCAGTACTAGGCGGCTGGTTCGTTCGACCAGCACGCCGACAGAAGATTGGTTGCCTGCTCCCTTGATGAAGTCACCTTCCCAGTGCCCCGGCAGCAGTCGGTCTTCAATTTCGGGCGGCCGCACGTGGATACTGACCATGTCGGGAATCTGTCCGCGCCGGTCTGTGCCCCGTGTACGTGGCATGCGCGTGCTGTGGCCGTGGCGCAGGCAGGCAATGAGCTGACGACGCAGTTCGCCGCGCGGCTGGGCGTAGATAGCCGTGTAAATGGTTTCGTGCGAAACGTGCTGGGTCGAGTCGGTCGGATACATACGTTTAAGTGTGCCCGATATCTGTTGGGGCGACCATTTCCACTCGAGCAGGGTGAGAACCACTCGCCAGCAAACGGTTTGCAGGCAAAGCTTATTGGGGCGGCGTCCCGCGCTACGGCGTGCGACGCTCAGTGCTTGAGCCGGCTGGGATGAATAGCCAACCGCAGAGCTGTTTCGCGTCAGTTCACGGCTAACGGTGGCTGGCGAGCGCCCGAGTATCCGGGCCATGGCCCGGACACTCACATTCTGTAGCCGCAGGCTTGCGATGGCCAGGCGCTCTTCAGGTTGGAGTTGCTGGTACGAAGTTTTTTCGGGCATTGCGACACCTTATACGAGATAGGTGTTGCACTTCGCTTTTGAGGCCGCCCATCAATTCCTAAAGAACTGATCGATGAGTTCGTCAAGGGTCCAATGAGTGCCGAGGCGATCCAGTCGGCGTCGATGGCCTTCAAGAAGGCGTTAATCGAACGGGCGCTGGGCGCTGAACTGGGCCATCACCTTGGATATCCGGTGGGCGCTGAACGGCCTGAGGAGCTCACCAATCACCGTAACGGCAAGAGCGCCAAGACGGTACTGACCGACGACGGTCCGCTGCGTCTGGAGATCCCGCGGGATCGCGACGGCAGCTTTGCACCCATCCTCATTCCCAAGCACGAGCGCCGCTTTACCGGCTTTGACGACAAGATCATCGCCATGTACGCCCGAGGCATGACGGTGCG
>NZ_JBLKRU010000074.1:365-25592 GCF_047608185.1 Caballeronia eucalypticola | reverse complement strand
ACGAGGTTGACGACCTCGCGAGCCTTGCCAGAGATGCTGCTCTTGGCGTTTTGCAATGCCAAGTAAGTGGCAAGTGCCGTCTCCGAAAGGGCAAACGTGGCGTAGAGGTTGGGAACCATCCCAAGGCCCTTTTTGAGATCATCGAAAAGGGCTTGGTTGCGTACGCTGACTTCTTCGCGGGTAGGAACGGTGATGGTGGTCATGGTGACCTCCTGATGGTGGTTGAAAACGAGGGTGCAAATTGAATTGCTCTTATCGAGCGGTGTAGTCGCCATCAACTGCGATGGATCGGCCTGTGAGGTACGGGGCCTTGGCAGACGCGATGAAAACGATCGTCTCGGAGATCTCGCCCATCGTTGCGGCACGCTTGGCTGGAATGCTTCCGACCAAGCGCGCCTTAGCCGTTTCGTCGCGGCCGACAAAACGATGGCCTGTGGCCCGGTTCATGTCATTTTTTTTACAACGAAGCGTCGCCTCGAGGCCTTACTTCTCGGCGACCACCTGAAGCCGATGAATCTTAACTTCGGAAAACAGCCTCTCCGCATTCGCCGCAAGTTCCTGTCCGGCTTCGCCGTTCAAATGAGCTTCGCGGGCAACTTCGTCGTTGAAGGTGTCGAAGACCACATATACTCCAGGCTCACCTTCGTCTTTCGCCGCGTGCCACGTCAGCGTTCCAGCTTCTCCTCTTACCAGCTTGGCCTCCCCGCTTAGAAACGCCTCAACTTCCGATTCCTTTCCTTGTTTTGCCTTCAATTCAACAAACAACGCGAAATTAGCCATTTGGAAATATCCTCTCTTGAACAGTGGGTGTTAGTTACATTCGGTCGTACACAGTTGCATTTGCACTACCCAAATAGGCCTCCTAGTAATAAAGGCGTTTTCGGTCCAGCTAGAAACCGTCGATGATTCAGCAGCAATCCTGAAACCACCGTGTGGATCGGCGCCTTCTCCGCAGCGGCGCGGCGCAGGCACGCCAGACTGCAATCAGGGAGCGACCGCGCGGACGGCCTGTTCGATCACATCGACCACGACATCCGGGAAAGTGATGGGGATGGCGTGCGAAGATTTCAGCTCAATGACGTGAGCGTGGGCGCGCTCGGCTTCGAACTTAAATTCTTCCTGGGGGATGACGGGATCCAGCAGGGGCCTGATTTGCCAGCTTGGCTTGCTCATCCATGCAGCCGATGTCAGTGGCTCTTGGAGGGCTGCCAAGGCGATGGGCCGTTGGGTGGCGATCATCAGGGCGAGCACGCTCTCAGGCACGTCGGCGGCGAGGAGGTAGCTGTACTTATCGGCTTTGACGTGGAGATTCGTGCCGCTGGTTCCGTCAGGCAAGGTGTATGGGATCAGATCGACGGACGAGGCGAAGTCTCCGCCGGGAAAACGTTCGAGACAATCGTTTGTAGATTCCCCTACCCCGGGCATAGGTGAGCCCGCGTAGATTAGTCCCTTGACCTTGGGGTCGTCTCCAGCCTGGCTGATGACGGCCCCGCCGTAAGCGTGGGAAACGAGGATCACGGGCCCCTCGATCGTGTCCAGCAGACTACGCAGGTAGGCAGCGTCGTGCGCCACGCCACGCAAGGGATTGGAGAAGACCTTGAACGGGTGGCCCTCGCGCTGGAGCCGCTGGATCACTCCATGAGTCCAGAGCGACGAGTCTTCGACGGCCCCGTGCACAAGCACGATGGTTGGCTTGAGTGATTTGATATCCATGGTGATTCCTCTCAATAATTGTTGCGCTATGGGATGAGCGGTTGACGTGCGCATCAAGCCACACTGCCAAAGATCGTCATCTGGTTCGTAATTGAAGAGCCTCAGTGCGGCGCTTTATCTCTGAGCGAAAATGCGAAGCCGGTGCACCTTGTGAGCTTCGGAGAACAGGCTAGGTAACCACCTGAGAACCGCAGCAACCAAGTCGGCTTCACATCGCCAGCTCCGCTTCCTTGACGTTTGGCGATGGGCCCAAGGATCGTCGGATCGAAGTCGTTGAGGACGTCGCGCTCGGACAAACGCCGCGGAAAGTCGGGATTCGCCAGCGCTCCGCGGCCGAAGGTGAGGATGTCGGCGCCGTCATCCAGCGCAGCCACCGCCCGCTCGACATTGTGCAGACTGCCATTCGCAAGGATTGCTGCTTTGGGTGCGTAGCGCTTGGCTAGGTGCATCAACGATGCATTTCCCGGAGTAAAGGCCGGCTTCCACGCCTCATGGTCGGTCACATGGATGAAGTCCACGCCGGCGTCGGCGAGGCTGCCGAAGATGATTTCTGCATCGCGTTCCGCGGCGGCCCACTTGTGTTCGTAGTCGTTCACCTTCCCTTGGGAGATGCGCACGCCGACCGGCACCATGGCTCCGACCTTCGCACGCACCGCCTTGAAGGTTTCGACGATCAATTGCACGCGGTTCTCCGTGGAGCCGCCCCATTGATCCGCTCTTTTGTTGGCGTAGTCCGTCAAAAACTGGTCGAGAAGATATCCATTGGCGCCATGGATCTCGATTGCGTCAAACCCCGCATTCTCGATTGCGCGTCCCGCCGACTTAGCAAAGCCATTGATGGCGTCAGCGATCTGCGCCTCTGTGATCGCGGCCGGAAGAGCGTAGTGGTCCTTGCCGTGATAGAACGTCATCTGCGTGCCCTTGGGCTGAATGGCAGACGGGCCCACCGTGCCGTCGCGAAAGCGATTGCCCTGGCTTATTGCGCCGGCATGCATCAACTGGGCGATGGCGAGCGCGCCATGCGCCTTGATGCCGCTAACGACCGGCTTCCAGGCATTGGCCTGCGCTTCGTTAGTTATGCCAGGCTGATCGAGGTAGCCCTGCGAGAACGCCTGATCGGTGTAAATGCCTTCGGTGATGACCGTCCCGAAGCCACCCCGTGCGAAACGTTCGTAGTACCGGGTCATCGTCTCGGTCGCCCGGCCATCACGGGTCGCTGTGATGCGCGTCATCGGCGCGACAGAGAGGCGGTTCGTCACGGTGCGGCCGTTTATAACGATTGGCGCGAAAAGTGCGCTTGTGTCAATGTCCATTATCCAGACCTCCAAAAGCGTTGCATCGAGCGTTTTTAATCTCAAAAACAGGGGCTTACTTGCTTGCTGGACTTAAATGTAGCTTATTGGGATGGGGTGCAGAAGATGGGATTGACGATAAGCAATATATCGTTTATCGTTAAAATATGAATCTCGCAGATGTGGCTCTGTTTCGCACGATTGCGTCCGGCGGCAGCCTGTCGGCTGCGGCTCGTCAGTTGGGCACAACGCCGATGTTGGTCAGCCGCAGGTTGGCGGGCCTTGAGGCCGAGCTAGGCGTGCGCCTATTCCACCGCACGACGCGTTCCCTGTCGCTGACGCCGGAGGGGGAGGCCTTTCTGCCTCACGCAGTCGCCCTCATAGAAGCTCGCGATTCGGCGATCGACTCGGTCTCGTCCGGTCGCTCCGGCCTCTCAGGCGTGTTGAAGATTACAGCGCCGAACGTCATCGGCCATTCCGTCGTTGTCCCTGTCGTGGCTGAGTTGATCGCCGACAACCCCGCGCTCCGCGTCGATTTGACTCTGAGCGACGGCGTCATCGACATTGTGACGGCAGGACTGGATGTGGCCGTTCGCGTGGCAGTGATGAAGCCTTCGGACATGATCGCGACGAAAGTAGCTGACAATCCATTTACGCTAATCGCATCGCCGGGCTACATCGCACGCTTCGGAGAACCCTCCACGATAGAAGATCTGGTGGGGCACCCTTGCATTAAGCTTCATGCAATGGACAATTGGCCATTCACGCGAAGCGGCGAAACGCACCGAGTTCGAATTAGTGGTCCTTTGTCAGTCAGTACTGTCGACGCGGTTCGAGCAGCCTGCATCGCGGGTGTCGGTATCGCGATGCTGACCTACTGGGACGTGCATGAGCAGATTGAGCGCGGAGAATTGAAGCGTATCGCCCTCGCTGACGCCAAACCACTGGAAGTTGGGATATGGGCCGTTTTCCCGACTCGCGCGCACATGCCTGCCCGGGTGCGGGCATTTATCGACACTTTGCGAGTTCGGCTGCATGGCGCTGCGGATGCAGAGCCGAATACGCACTGAGCAACGCTGCCACGAGTGAGGTCGGTCGGAATCCGTGGACGCCAACGGGTTAAGCAGCGATTTTACTGAAATGGAATCGCTGCGTGAAAGCGGCCGGCGACAGATAGTCCAGACGCTCTTGTGTACGCTGCCGGTTATAAAATATCTCGATGTATTCCGTGATTTCTTTGCTGGCCTGATCTCGGGTCGCGAACTTGCGATGATAGACGAGTTCATTCATCAGTGAGCCCCGGAATGATTCGATGGGTGCGTTGTCGAAGCAATTTCTATGTCTGCTCATTGATGCCTGCATGCCGAACTGTTTGAGCAGATTCTGATAGGCGTGGGCGCAGTACTGACTACCGCGATCAGTATGTTGTATCAGGCCCATCGGTGGCCGGTGCAACGCGACAGCCCGAAACAGCTCCTGTATGACCAGCTGTTTTGTCATGCGCTCGCTCATGGCACAGTCGACGATCTCTCCGCTAAACAGATCCTTCAGGCCGGCCAGATACAGCCATCCCTCATCGGTCGCGATGTAGGTAATGTCACCGCACCAGGCCTGATTTTGTGCGCCCACAGTGAAGTCCTGATCCAGGATGTTCGGTGCGACTGGTAGGTTGTGCGTCGAGTTGGTCGTCGCCTTGAACTTGCGCTTTTGCTTGCAGCGAAGGCCGAGCTTTGCCCGCAAACGCTTGATGCGGTGAACACCAATCTGGACGCCGCGGTTCGCCAGGTCCTTCTGTAGCCGTTCCGGGCCGAAGGTTTGTCGGCTACGCTCGTGAGCTGCACGCACCTGCACTTCGAGCCCAGGCTCTTGCTGATCATGCTAATGACGGCGGCCGTTTGCGCCAGGCGTAGTAGCCACCGGTGAACATGCCCAGCAACCGGCACATGGGCGGCGCGGGGTACTGCTGTCGCATCTGCTCAATTACGCCGTAATTCACCACGACTCCTTCGCGAAGTACGTTGCAAACTTTTTTAACAGATCGCGCTTCATCTTCACTTCTGCCAACTCTCGCTTGAGCCGGTCCGGCTCCGCCTCGATCTCTATCAGTGGTTTCTGGGTTTGCCCCACGTTCTCCAGCTTGCCGTCCTTTGCGGCGCGTACCCAGTTCGCCAACGTCTTCATCGAAATCGACACTCGACGTGCAGCTTCAGACACACCGACGCCGTCAGTCATTGCCAGCTTTACTGCTTCTTCACGAAATTCCTTCGTGTACACAGCCTCTGGGATTCGCTTCATCAGTGCCTCCATTCCTTAATTCTACGGAATGTTGGCGTCCACTTTTTTCAGCCGACCTCAGCAGGCTAATGGCCTAGATACTCGCATGCTAACCGGCAACCATCAGCCGCGAACTCGTGCGAAATAGCCCTCCTTCAGCTAGGCTCCGGACGCGCCCCCTGGGGCTCATTGTTCAATATGCAACAGCGGTTCCCCCAGGCCGGCCATGCGTCCTTCTGACCGGATGGCTTTTGCCAGCACGGGTACCAGGATGAGTCCCAAAACCGATGCACCGACGACGACCGAAAACCCCGAAGTGCTTTTCCCAGAGGCACCTTCCGCTAATCCAAACAGGTACGGACCTACAAAACCGCCGATCAGTCCGATGGTGTTAATGAATGCTAGTCCGGCGGCAGCCTGAATACCGTGCAGCCGCTTCATCGAAATCGCCCAATACAGCGGCAACACACCACCACCGAAGAACGCCGTAACAACAAATAAAGCAAGCCGCACGGGGAGCGAGTTCGTTGAGATAAACAGGATCGCACTGACGGCGAAACCAACAGTCAGAATGCCGAGATAAAGACAGTCGTTTGTCACGCGACGATGTATGCGCGGCAATATCAGAACACCGAGCAGAACGCCAATGCCTACACTGCTCGACAGCATCCCAACTATGAACGGTGACTTCGCATGCATTTGCTGGATCATCGCCGGAACGAAGAACACAAGTCCAACAAATGCCACCTGATTCAGGAAATAGATGAGCCCGGTCAGCACAGTAGCCGGCTGCTTCAACGCGGCCATCCAGTTATTTGATAAAAGATCTACATGTGCGGCGTCTGGTACGGCACGAGTTTCGAGGATGCTCGCTTCCTCCTTCGATAACCACCTTGCGTCGGATGGCTTTTCCGGCAGCTTGAACCATAGGATCACGCCGATCACGATAGTAGGCAAACCCTCGACTACAAAGAGCCATTGCCAGCCGTGCAAGCCGGCTAAGCCATCCATTTGCATTAAGGCGCCGCCCAGCGGATTGCCTAACATCAGCGCGAGCGCGGGTGCAGTGTAAATCCAGCCGACTGCAACTGAGCGTTCCTTCGGAGCAAACCAGAGGGTGATCATGTACATCAGCGCAGGGAACAGGCCGGCTTCAGCGATGCCAAGCAGCACTCGGATCGTGTAGAAGGAATATTCGCCTTGAACGAACATCATCGCCGCCGAAAGTGCGCCCCAAGTGACCGCGATTCGTGCAATCCAGCGGCGCGGCCCAACACGGTGCGCGGCAAGGTTGCTCGGCACTTCGAGTAGTGCATACCCGACAAAGAAAATGCCTGCTCCAAGCCCATAAGCAGCGGCACCGATGCCCAGATCGGCAGCAAGTCCCGCCTTGGCCAGAGAGACGTTCGTGCGATCGAGGTACGACATGAAATAGATCAGACACATGAGCGGGATGAGCCGCAGCATCGCTTTGCGCGTCGCGTCGCGGTGCATTTCATCGCTGCTGCCAATGATGGGAGTTGCCATGCCGTCTCCTTCCGAAAATCGATATCGTTCTTTGTATCCGCATAACCAGCATACCTGGCGCCGTCAAACTGGAAGATCTGTCGGGCTTTAAGCGACCTCAAATAGCCCGGCGGCACCCATCCCGCCACCGACGCACATAGTGACGACAACGTACCTTGCTCCGCGACGCTTGCCTTCGATAAGCGCGTGGCCTACCAGTCGCGAACCGGTCATGCCATACGGATGACCGATGGCAATGCTGCCACCGTTAACGTTGTAGATCGACGGGTCGATTCCGAGTTGGTCGCGACAATAAAGCGCCTGACACGCAAAGGCTTCGTTCAGTTCCCACAAGCCGATGTCGCTCACTTTGAGACCGTGCCGAGCGAGAAGCTTGGGGATTGCATAGATGGGGCCGACACCCATTTCCTCCGGCGGGCATCCTGCAACAGCGATACCGCGGTATGTTCCCAGAACATTGAGTCCTCTTCGCTCGGCGAGCATGCGTTCCATGACAACACAAGCCGACGCCGCATCTGATAGCTGGCTAGCATTGCCCGCAGTCACGACCCCATGCTCGATGACCGGCTTGAGGCTCTTCAACCTTTCATACGTCGTGTCCGGCCGGTTGCCTTCGTCGCGCGTCAAGGTCACGTCCTCATGATTTGTTTCGCCAGTCTGCTTGTCGATGGCCGTCATAATTGTCGAAGTCGGCACGATTTCGGCGTCAAAGTAGCCGGCCTCTTGCGCCGCCGCCGTGCGCCGCTGGGATTCGAGAGCGTAGTTGTCGGCGGATTCCCGGCTGATCGCATATTTCTTCGACACCCACTCGGCCGTTTGCAGCATCGGCATGTACGCGTGCAACACATGCGCTATTACGTCCGGATCATGCTCACGGGCGCACCACGCAAAATAATCGTTCTGGACCGCAGAGATGTTGTCCACTCCCCCGCCAATGGTGACGTCCATGCCATCGACTATGACCTGCTTGGCTGCAGTCGCTATCGCCATGAGGCCGGAAGAGCACTGGCGGTCCATCGTCTGCGCGGATACCGTCGACGGGAACCCCGCTGCAAATACTGCGTTGCGGGCGATATTCATGCCCGACGTACCCGCGGCGAGCACGCAGCCAATCACGACATCTTCCACTTCGGCCGCCTCGATGCCGGCGCGCTGCACGGCGTGGCCAAGTGCAAGCGCAAGCAGCGTTGGCGACTTCGTATTGTTGAATGCTCCCTTGAACGCCCGACCAATCGGTGTGCGGGCAGTGGAGACAATGACGGCTTCTCTCATGCGATCGTTCCTTCACGCGGATGTATTAAATGGTCAGGTGGCGCTTCACCAGTGAACTAATGGCAAGCCACTGACCGGGGAGGAGAAGTAAGGGATCGAACTCCCCTTCAGGCTGCCGAGGTAGACGGTTTTCAAATCAGGCCCACCAAAGGTGACGCTGGTGAGCAACGGCGCGATCGTGCCTCCGCAAGCGTCCATCACCTCGACGGGGACGACTTCCCCGGTCGCAAAAACGGCTTCAAATGCGCTGGTCGCGGCACTATCCCCATCTTCGAGCAGCGTGAACACATCCCCCTCCGGATCAATAGCGACAAGCCGATCGGCAAGAACCATCGCACACCAGAGATTCCCATAGGCGTCGAATGTAATGCCATCGATAAGACCCGCTCCCAGTTGATCCGGACCAAAGGTTTCCCTCGGACCTAGGGCGCCGTGCGCAAGTATCCGGAAGCGGCTGACCCTTTTTGCAGTCGTCTCGGCGACGTACAAAAATTCCTCGCGTGCGTCGAGCCGTGCTTCGTTGGCGAAAGCCAGACCGTCTGCAACGATGCGCGGTCCCTTTTCATCGACCACGACGATGTATCCATCCGCACAACGCGACGTTATTGCGGCAGACCACGGACTGCGCCTGGTGGACACCGTAATCCACAGGCGGCCCATGCTATCTCTCAAGACAAAATTCACCTTACCCATCGGCGTTCCGTCGATCTGGTCGAGGAGTATTCGTACGTCTCCCGAACGCGTGAGTAGCTCGATCCGATCGGTGCCTATGTTCGCAATGAGCAGGTTTCCGTCTGCGTCGAATGCAAGACCGTTCGGGAGCGATCCGTATAGCAAACTTCCGGCTGTTTCTGCTTCCCGTGCATCGTTAGCCGCGGGCGCATCCTTTGGGACAATAAGACGTTGTTCTCCTGAGGCGGCAATCAGCATGACGCCCCCACGGGAATCTGCCGCCCATAGCGACCCGTCGCGAGTTGCGAGGATGCACTCCGGCCGATTTAGGTCATACCCTATGCTACGAACGGAAGAGCGTTCTATTCGAAAGCCTTCAAGCGGGTTCATCGTTACCTCCAGATGGAGCAGTTGCGGGCTGCGCGCGGACGGCTAAGGAAACACGCCCCAAGGGACGAGCTCTTCGCGTAGCGTCCGTTTGAGCACTTTGCCGATGTTGCTGCGCGGTAGTTCTTTTATGCCGATCACGCGTGCTAGCCGTTGCACTTTTCCAAGCTGTTGATTGGCCCATTCGCACACCGCATCCGGCGACGCGTCAGTGCGAAGAACGGCAAAGGCAACCGGCGTTTCTCCCCACCTTTTGCTGGGTGCGGCTATTACCGCAGCCTCTAGCACGTCCTGATGTTCAAGCAGTACGGCTTCCAGATCGACCGCATACACGTTAAATCCGCCCGTGATGATCACGTCCTTCTTCCTGTCGAGCAAATGCACGAAACCGTCATCGTCGACCCAGCCGATATCGCCGCTGCGCTGGAATCGCGTGCCGGCCTCATCGAACCAGCTTGCCTCGCGAGTCGCATCATCGAGCTTGTAATAGCCGGTCATCAGCCTTGGACTGCGGCCGATGATCTCGCCCACTTCCCCCTGCTTGAGCACCCGTCCGTCGTTGTCAATAACGCGAAGGTTGCAGTCGGGAAACGGCTTGCCGACAGTGTCGAGTTTGTCCGGACGCTCGTGGGCATTCAGATAGCACGAGACGCCACCTTCCGTCATGCCATAGAATTCTGTCAGTCCACCCGCCGGCCAGCGCGAGAGGATCTGCTGCTTAGTTGCGGCGGATAACGGCGCGCTTGTGCAAAACTTATTGCGAAATGACGACAAGTCGAACCTGTCAAATTCAGAGTGTGCCAAGAGACGCGTGTACTGGACGGGCACGAGGATCACATCGGTTGGACGCCATTGCTCGGCGAGCGCCAACCACCTGCCGGCATCGAACTTCTCCATGAGCTTTACGCTGCCGCCCGCGAACATGACAGCGAACAGCACGAACAGCGTGGTGTTCGAACAAAGCGGCGTTGACACCAGCGTTCGCGTCGCATGGTTCAGGCTATATCCGTGCGCGATCACCTGTGCTTCGTTTGCCCGGTAACGCCTGCTTTGCAGAATGCCCTTCGGAACGCCCGTCGTGCCCGATGAATAAATCAGGTTGAAGCCGTGATCAAGCGAACCGGCGACTTCCGGCGGTGTCGTGTCCGCGCCCGAAACGAATTCGCTGAGCGTCGCTTCATCCAGTTGAACAACATCCACAGTCGACTCCACGTTCGACGCGTAATCTGCGGACGCGAACAGCAACCGGGTGCCGCAGTCTTTCAGCATCGCAGACCACGTTCCAATCGACGTGTGCGTAGGAAGCGGTACGATGCACGCCCCCGCTCGCAGGATGCCGAACATGACTTCCACGTAGTTCACCGAGTTCAGTGATAAAACAGCGACCTTGTCGTCCGGCCTGACACCGCGGTCGATCAGCTTTCTTGCAATTTGATTGGCGCGATGGTCCAGTTCGTTCCACGTAGTTTCGCGAGTCGAATCCGACACTGCCACCCGATCGGGCATCGACTGCACAGCGTTGCAAAACGAAATATCTGAATTTCGCAATGGGCCGCCTTCTACTTCTAAAGTCATGTCTCACTCCAGTCCGACGATCAATCGCATATCGCCGTCGGATTATTGTCAAGTATCAGTGCAGCGGTTTTCTCTAGTGCTCAAACCATGATTATTGTTTTCCGATCGATTCTAAATGGCGTGACCGGGAAAGTACTGCTTTCCATAATCGATCGCGATTAACTCTGCGCACCAAGCGTTCGTGCAGCAAGCATCGGACAAAATCTCCAGCTCGTCATTGGCGAAATTCGCCATTTATTAATGAAATCTGCCAATCGGTGTTAATTCAGGGAAACCCCCTATCCACAGAAGATGATTTCAACTGCTCAATTGGCTTCGATTGCAAACAAGGTGGTGGCTTCGCATAATCCGTTGCAGAAATAAAGTCATTTACTCAGTTACCAATTTTAATCGAACTGAGCCTATTTGTTTATCGAGTGCTCTCGACTTTCCCCCACTATAGATAGGAGTATCTAATGAAACTGGATTTTAAAGGACGCGTCGCCATTGTGACCGGCGCAGGAGGCGGCCTCGGACGCCAATATGCACTCGTGCTGGCCTCACGGGGCGCAAAGGTCGTCGTCAATGACTTGGGAGGCTCACTGAACGGACTGGGACTGTCGGCCAGTGCAGCACAAAAGGTCGTCGATGAAATTCATGCTGCTGGAGGCGAGGCCATCGCCAACGGCGCGTCGGTCACCGACTTCACAGCGGTACAGGAAATGGTTCGCGAGACCGTGGACGAATGGGGAAGAGTCGATGTCCTCGTCAATAACGCGGGCATCCTGCGCGACCGCAGCTTCGCTAAGATGGACCTCGCCGATTTTCGGCTTGTGATGGACGTGCACCTGATGGGTTCGGTGAACTGCGCGAAGGCGGTATGGGAGATCATGCAACAGCAACGGTACGGCCGGATCATGATGACGACCTCATCATCCGGCTTGTACGGCAACTTCGGCCAGGCCAACTATGCAGCGGCAAAAATGGCTGTCGTGGGGCTGATGCAGACCTTGTCCATTGAAGGCCAGAAGTACAACATCCACGTTAACTCCCTCGCACCGACGGCCTACACGCGAATGACGGAAGGGTTGATGGCAGGTCCCGCGGCCGACCTGCTCACGCCTGAGGCGGTCGTGCCGGCAATGCTGGTGCTGACTCACGAGACGGCCCCAACGCGCACCATTCTCTGTGCTGGTGCCGGCACATTCGAGGCTGCCCACATCACCCTGACCGAAGGTATTCACCTTGGCACGGATGACGACTCTCCAGAGCGCCTCGCCAGTTCGCTTGAACGCGTGCTGAACCGTGAGCACTTGATCGTTCCGGAGGCGGGCAGCGTCCAAGGCAGCAACGAAGTCGAGAAAGCCACGGCTGCGCTAAGTCGCTAACTGATTCGCCAGTCAGCGCATCATCATGCACGGGGGCATCACGGCTCGCCCCTATTCTTACGCGTCTATCGCTTGCGCGCCGCCTTCGCGACGATACGACCCCGGTGCAACTCCCGTCCACGCGCGAAAGGCCCGGTAGAACGAAGGGATGTCGCCAAACCCAAGGCTTGCGGCAATGTCGGATATCGGATCGCGGGTCTGTGTCAGGCGATGAATCGCCAGGTCTCGCCTCAACGTGTCCTGGATATGCTTCAAGGTGGTCTCTTCGCCTTCCAGTCGTCTGCTGAGCGTCCGCATCGACATATTGAGCGTTTTAGCGATTTCAGCCGCGCCGAGTGAACCCACACCTCGTTCAAGCAAGCAAGTGCGCACGAGATGGGTGACGGGCTGTTTTGCCGACGGAGAACAAAGCCATTCGCTGGGTTGACGCGAAAGGAACTGCCTCAAGTCCTGTTCGGTTCGCTGAAAATGCAGGTCCAGCAACGTGGCATCGAAGGTAATGGCCGTGGCGAGCTGATCGAACCGGATAGGGCCAGGAAACAAGGTGTTGAGGTCGTCGACGTGGGACGGAGCGGGGAACGCGAAGTCTACCGAGATCAATGGCACGTTACGTCCAATCAGCCATGACATTACGCCGTGGATGACTTTGAGAAGCAATTGTAGCCCCATCGCCCGACACCGTCTGGGCGCTTCTGGTTCGACAAACGTGACGAAACCGACCTCTTTTTCTCGAGTAAGCACAACCTCAACGTCATCGGTGATCATGTGCAGAAAACGCGAGTAACGATAGAGCGCCACACCTACCGTTGACGCGGCGATCATGATGTAGCCGCCGAACTTCATCGCTCCGCCCGGCAGCGGCCTGGAAAACAAACCGAGTAGTTCATCCCTGCTCTCACTGGCCATCAGCCGGTATAAGGCTGCGAACTGATCCTCCGTGATTCGGCCGTTGTCGGCCGCGAGCGTGTCGGCATCAATTCCGACGGCTTCCATCAAGCGCCGCTGCGTCGCAAAACCCGTTCGAGTCTCGTCGAAAAATTCACGCAAGAAGCAGGACGACAACGTGAGACGAAGATTCGACGGATGATTTAGCCGCTGTTGCATTGGCGTCCTGGCTCTACTTTTGACTTAGGGATGGGTGTGTTTTCGCCTCGCTCGAGCGCGTGCGCACTCTTCTTCTCGCTGGGTACGGACCGGGACTCGAGCTCGTTCCAGTTTACAAGATTCATGGTGATCCGCCCGGTTTACACGTAGTTTGCCGAAGTGATCGCAAGACTCTACCGACAATTTGCACTGTTTAATTTCAGCCAACGAAGTCTCGCTGCATTCAAATCTCGATCATCGGGGTTTTCCCGGTTTTCCATTTCGTTGGCGAATTTCAAAAAGGATTGGCTTGTTCTGACAATGACCCGGTGGGCCATAGCGGAGATACTCGACTCGAATTCATACAAAAAACACACAGGAGACAACATGCGATTCCGTCATGCTTTCATTACCGGCGCCACTTTTCTGGTGGCAACGGCGACATTGGCCACTCCTTCGATTGCAAATGCCGCCGACAAATACAAGATCTTCCTCAGCATGAGTTATTCCGGCAACGGTTGGCAGACCGAGGCCCAAAACATGATCGAAGCAATGGCGAAGGCGCATGGGGACCAGCTTGAATTGAAGACACAAATAGCCGGTACGGACGTCCAGCGCCAGATTCAGCAAATCAACGCAATGGTTCAGGCTGGGGCCAATGCGATTCTCGTTTACCCGATTTCGCCGACGGCACTGAACGCGGCCATCAAGAATGCGTGCGCGAAGCACGTGGTGGTGTTCGCATACGATTCGAAAGTGACGGAACCGTGCGCATACAACGTCTACACAGACCAGACAAAGCTGGCCGCCGACAGCGCCGAATGGGTCGCAAAGAAGATGAACGGTCAGGGCAACCTGATCTTTGTCACGGGAGTGCCAGGAACTTCTGTCGACACGGAGCGCAATGACGCTGCTCGTGACATATTCAAAAAGTATCCTCAAATAAAGATTGTCGCCGAGCCGAATGGCATGTGGTCGACAGCGATCGCGCGCAAGGTGCTGACGGAAACCATGTCGACCCGGAAATGGTCCGATGTCAACGGCATCTGGGGCGCGGCTGCTTGCTATGTCGGCTGGTCGATGCAACGCGAAGCTGGCCTCTCTGCCGACAAGCTGGTTCCGTGTGGTGTCGAAGGTTTGAATGGCATGCGGGTTGCAATGCTCAAAAAGGGAACCGCTACCACGGCTAATGGCGACTACTTGCCACCCGCAGGCGCACCCGGTGTATCGCTCGAAAGCCATCCTGCCTCGGGCGCACTCGCGTTAAAACTCGCATTGAAAGTCCTGGGCGGAGGAACCGTTCCCAAGACCACGCTGATGCCACTTGAGGCTGTGACGCCGGAGAACGCCAGGCTCTGCAAAACCGGTTCGTGGGTGGAGATGAAGGATGGTTGCAATACCTTCGACCCGGCGCGTGTTCCACCGAGCTGGGTATCAAATATCTACAGCCCGGACACTCCCGAAATCGGCCTCGCAGCCGCACTCAATCGCCTGCCCGAACCGAAGTGATCTGGAGTCTGGAGCCCAAGCGATGAGCAATGCACAAGCAATATCGGTCGAGGGCTTAACCAAGAGGTTCGGCGCAACAGTGGCGCTCAACACGGTGAGCTTGCAGATACCGCAGGGCGCTGTCCACGCAATTCTTGGTGAAAACGGTGCCGGAAAATCTACGCTCATCAAGGTGCTAAGCGGCATTGTCCGCTCGGATGAGGGAACGATTCATGTAATGGGCAAGAACGTTACTTTCCGAAGGCCTGTCGATGCGCAGTCGGTCGGAATTGCAACCGCTTTCCAAGAGCTGTCGCAAGTGCCCCACCTGAGCGTCGCCCAGAATCTCCTAATGCCCGACGAGCCTACCTGGTTCGGACTTCGGCGCATCGGTGAAAGCTCCCGGCGAGCGCGCGAACTGCTCGATCGTTTTGAGCTGTCGGGGATAGATCATCATGCGCCAATCCAGAGTCTGGACCTGAGCGTGCGGCAAAAACTGGAGATCGCCTACGCCATCTCGCGCCAGCCAAGGATCCTCCTCCTTGATGAACCGACGTCCTCGCTGACGAGCAAGGACGTTGCATGGCTTGGGAAGCAGATCACCGAATGCAGCCGTCAGGGCGTCACTGTCGTGCTCATCACTCATCGGATGCCAGAAGTAAGAAAGTTCTGCGCAAGCCTATCGATACTCCGGAATGGCGCATGCGTGGGAAGCTTCAACGCAAACGACATATCCGACGATGGGGTCTTTCGCCTCATCATCGGCCGAACGTTGGGTTCAGCGTTTCCCCCGCGCCCGCCGATCCCGGACGCCTCCGTCAAGCCTCGGCTGGTTGTCGACGATCTTGGTTCAGGTAGCCGTCTGCACGGCGTTTCTTTCCAGATTCGGCCAGGGGAGTGTCTGGGCGTCGTTGCGTTGCAAGGCATGGGGCAACTGGAACTCTTCAAGGCGCTGTTTGGCCTCGCGCCGGTCACCTCAGGCACGGTCGCTGTTGACCAACAGAGGGTAATCATCAAGTCGCCACAAGATGCGATAGCCGCCAACGTCGGCTTGAGCCTCGTTCCGGAAGAACGCAAGACTGAAGGTCTCGCGCTGAACTTGACCGGCCGCGCGAACATCTCGCTGCCGACTCTTTCGCGATATTCACGTTGGGGATGGATCGACAAGACCGCTGAAGCGGCAGCGGTTTCAGGCGCCCTTTTCCGCGTGAACGGCAATCAGCGCGCGCTGTATGAACCCGCGTCGTCGTTCAGTGGTGGCAATCAGCAGAAGTTCGTCATTGCCAAGTGGCTTCTTGCGGATAGCCGTGTGCTGCTGTTGTTCGACCCGACGCGAGGCGTGGATGTCGGTGCGAAGTTCGAGATTTACCAAGTCATGAACGACTATCTGTCATCGGGCGGAGCCATCTTGCTGCACTCCACCGAGATACCCGAAGTTATCAACCTTTGCGACAGGATCCTGGTGATCTACGCGGGGCACATCGTCGCCGAGCTGGACGGACGCGCAGCGTCGGAGCGTGAGGTCACGACGGCCATGCTCGGAGGCGTGTCGACCGCCCTTCGGGATGTAAAGGAGCTTGTGTAATGACCACACTCGTCAAGCAAAGGCATCGACCCAGCATGTTGTCCGCGCGGCTGGCGCCTCATCGCAGATTGATTGTCGCGTTCGCCGTTCTTGCCGCGGTGTTTGCCGCGCTCAATCTTCGCCTTGCACAACCCTTTGGTTTCGGCGACCTGGACTCAACTGCGTCGAGCACCGCAAGCCTCGCCCTTGCAGCGATTGGCGAGACAATTGTAGTCATCGGCGGAGGGCTGGACCTTTCCGCGGGTGCAGTGCTTTCGCTCAGCAATTGCCTGTTCGTGACGCATGTCGGCAGCTCGGCGAGCTCGTTCGTGCTCTGGGCATGTGCGGCAGTGGGCGCCGCTGCATTGGTCGGCGCAGTGAACGGTTTTCTCATTGCCTTTGTTCGGCTTCAACCAATCGTCGTCACGCTCGCTACGATGTTCATGACGCAGGGGGTGACTTTGCTCGTAATGAAGCAACCCGGAGGCGCGGTGCCGCAAGCCTTTTCAACCGCGATCGCAGGCGACGCGTTTGGCGGGATCGTGCCGAGGCCGCTCGTCGTGATTGTCATCGGGCTTGTTGCATGGCTCGTTCTCAAAAGAACCCGGTTCGGCACCGCGGTCTACGCCATTGGGAGCGATGAATCCGCAGCCCACTTGAAAGCATTCTCGACGCGCGCCGTCAAATTTTGGCTTTATGTGATATCAGGATGCTTCTACGGGACGGCTGGAATTTTCTTTTCTGCTCAAACGGGAGGCGGCGATCCGCTCGCGGGTGCTGGCATGCTGCTGCCGATTTTTGTTGCGGTAGTGCTCGGGGGCACGCCGTTGGGAGGAGGCCGTGGCGGAAGTCTTGGTACCGTGATTGGAGCTTTTTCCGTCACGCTGATTGCGAACATGCTGCTCGTGCTCAACGTGTCGACCTACTACAGCACGATCGTCGAGGGCTTCATCCTGATTCTCGCGGTACTGGGTTCGTCGGAGTTGACCGGCGTCTTTCAAACGTTGAATCTTCGTGGTCGGCAGCATCGCGTGGCCCGGGTTTCGGCGAGGCCAACCGGACTGGAAAGCAAGCCACCCTCCTCCGACCGGGTACCTCGCCTGACGGTCGGTCAACGCCTGACTTACAGCAGCGACACCATACGAACCTGCCTACCGTCGTTCGTCGGCATGGTAGTGCTCATCTCAATCACGATATTCCTCAACCCGGGAATGGGCGTTGGCAAATACATTCAATCGATGGCAGTGCTTGCTTCATTTTTCGCGGTATTAGCGTTAGGCCAAGGAGCCGTGGTCATCAGCGGCGGCCTTGACTTGTCTGTTCCTTTCACCATCACCTTGGCGGGAGTCGTGCTCACCGGCGTCACAAACGGTTCGAACGTCGCCGGCCTATGGGCGGTTCCAGGTGTTTTAGCGCTAGGCGCATTGATCGGCTTTCTGAACGGGGTGGGCGTCTCAGTGTTCCGCATTTCTCCACTCATCATGACGCTCGCGATGAATGGCATCCTGCAAGGTGCCGCGCTGGTGTACACCGATGGTGCACCGACAGGCTTTGCCCCGCCGGCCATTCGACGGCTGATGACCGGACGGCTTTTCGGGATAACGCCTGTGATCTTCTGTGTAGCCGCGTTCGCCGTCATCGCCTGGTTCCTGATGCATGCAACCGTGTTCGGGCGACGTCTGTTCGCAGTCGGAAGCAATCCGGTATCGGCGCGGTATTCTGGAGTGTCAGTCAATAAAGTGCTTGTCGCAACCTACCTGTTGAGCGGGGTCTGTAGCGCTTTGGTCGGTGTGATGCTCAGCGGTTTCACGGGTCAAGCCTTCAATGACATGGGCGACCCGTATCTTTTGACCTCGATAGCTGTTGTGGTGGTCGGCGGCACACTTATGACGGGCGGAAGGGGGAATTATGCAGGAATGCTCGGCGGCGCACTTATGCTCACAGCTCTCGGTACGTTGTTGTCGAGTTCTATACTGCCATCTGCTGCACGGAGCATTGTCTACGGTGTCGTAGTGCTCGCCGCAGTTGTCGCGATGCGCGAAAAACGATCATCTTAGAGATGCGTGGTTAAACATTTTTAGAGAATCGGAACACACGATGATGAAGGTGGTTGTTCTTACGCGTCGATGAGTGGTGTCGCCAAAATGCGCACGGAATAGCAACTGAGCTGAAACGCGCCCCTGTGCGGGCACATCCTAGAGGAACTATCGCGGCAATGAAGATCTCGAGCGGCTTGTGCTGGAAGTTCAGTGCAGCCGCGGCGTCATCAATGAGAACGACGGCTATTTCAAATCCCTCAATCAGCTATGGCGGGCAGAGAACCTCGGCGAGTTGGTCGCAAAAAAGGTGCGGTTTCTGTTGGTCCACCAGCCCGCATGGCAGAACGTCCTGGCAGCTTTATCCACTCAACCCTTTGATTTTGCGCTGGTGCAACTCCACGAGATCATCTGGCATTTTCTCGATCGCGCCAGTCCGCTTGACCAACAACTCGCCCCTCGCCTCATTGGGCGTGCATCCGAAGCGCTCCTTGAAGGCCCGGCTGAACGTCGAATCGCTCGCGAATCCCGTTGAATAAGCGATTTCTGCGACCCGCTCACGGGAGTGTCTAGGTGAGGTCAATCGCCTCAGCGCTTCATCCAAACGCCGGTCTTTGATTCGTTTGGCCACTCCGCCCGACTCGCCCGACTCGGCGAAGAGCTCGTAAAGCGCGGTGCGAGATATCCCCAATGCCTTGCAAAGCGCGGCAGGCCCTAAATCCGGATCCAAAAGATGCTGCTCGATGTAAGAAGCCGCTTGCGCTCGAAGCATGGGAGCCAGACGCGGGTCTCCCTGCGCAACCCGCTCTTGGGCTTTTGGCAACAGGCATGCGGCCAGCAGGTCCAGCGTGCCATTGACGGCAATCGGCATCTGCTCTTCGGTCATCGTCGCCGCAAGCCGGGCAAGGGCGTGCATATGCGCGGCGAACAGCTCTCCGATCGCGTCATCCGCCGCCCAACTTGCGCCATGAATTTGCGAACCCTGCGGCAGCCGTCGATCTAGCGCGGAGCGCGCGACGCTCAGCGTGATCATTGGAGCATCGATGGCGAACCCGACGTTTTCGACGGCGAGGTCCCGAATGGCGACGGAATTCAACGGCACCCGTTGCTGGCCTTCGGCGAATTCAGACGTTAGCTGCCCGCCAACCAAGCAATGCACCAGATATTGATTTATGCCCGACAGAGCGATTTTGCGACGCGTGCGGTGGAATTGCACCTCTCCCTGAGCGGCATGGCGCGTGAGCAAGATGGGCCCGAGGTCCCACGTGTCGACGCTGGCCGCGAAAGAAACGTCCTTTGGCCGCTTCACGTCGTACATCGGCCTCAACGCTTCCCGCCAAATCTCTTCGGCATCGTCTTCTTTGAAATACGTGCTCTCGAAACGAATGTGCTGCGGCATGGTTTTTTTCCGCGCTGATTTTTTCCGAATAGTAGCCGCGTATCCAAACCGGCGCAGGGCGAGTCTCACCTAAAGGCCGTGAAATGGCAAAAAAAACACCTTTCAGGACGAATCGTCAATTTTCCCCGGATTTTTCGCCGGAAGGTTGCGACGCGTCGTGCCGATGATTAAGGACATGAACGCGGCATTGATTCGCCGTTAATTGTCCAAAGGCCCACGAGGGAAAGAATGCATAACCAAGAGAAAGACCTGTCCGGCGGACCGCTCACCGGCCGCAGCTCACAACCACGCCAAGGTCGCGCCGGGACCCATCGCCTTTGCGCGAACGTGCTTGCTCTCGCGCCAGAGACGCAATCGCTCCGAGAGCCGCGCGCTCGCATTCAGCCTTTTTAATAACGCAAAACTTCCTCTTCGACGCTAGATCGACGGATGTCGCGCGCCACGAGGAAACAAAAATAATGAAATCGACCATCTATTGCATGGCCATCGCCGCCTCCCTGTCTTTGGCTCTGTCCGCTTGCGGCGGCGGGAGCGGGAACTCGGCATCGACCACGGGGACAGCGGCTCCCTCATCTGGCGCGAGCGCCACACCCGCGACAGGAGCCAGCGCGACCCCGGCATCGGGCGCAAGCTCGCCGGCCGCCACAGCGGCCATCAGCCTGTTCCCCGCCGTTGGCCCCTCTGCGTCATCGTTCACTCCGACAGGCGACACCGTCAATGACGCGATGGCTTATGTGAACGACAAGCGCGCGCAGGTAGGACTGCCCGCTTTCGCTTACCAGTCAGCAGTCGCGCAAGCGGCCACCGATCACGCCGTCTACGCCCAGGCCAACAACGCCCTAGGGCACTTTGAAGCCGCAGGCACGCCGGACTACACGGGAGTGACGCCTACCGACCGCGTGAACGCTCTGTTCCCAACGACGGGCGCGGGCGAAATATTCGCGTCCTCGTCGGGACCGTTCGGCAGCTCTACAGAGCCGGTCGAGCTTCTTTTTGACGCGCCTTTTCATCGCTCCGTCACACTCTTTGACTTCGTCTATGCAGGCCCCGGCGTCGCGCTCTCAACGGACTTCTCCAAGCTCTCCGTGTTCGATGAGGACTTCACCGGCTACAAAGCGATCGTCCCCGACAATCAACTTGTGGCCTACCCGTACAACGGACAAACAAACACGAACACGTCCTGGTTCGCGAACGAGTCGCCGAACCCGCTCGCGGCGTCCCCTCAATACATTGGAACCGTAGTCGGCTACCCGATCACCTTGTCGGGATCAAACAACGCGGCGTTCTCTAACGTGGCCTTCACGATCGCCGACGCGAACGGTATCAACGTCCCTTGCGAGGAAGTCGACAGTTCCAACAACACCGAGGCAACGCGGTTGGCTCTGTGCACACCATTTCAACCCTTGTCCCCTTCCACGACCTACTCAGTCAAAGTCAGCGGTTCGCTGACGAACACCAGTATCCCGACTCCGCAGCCGTTCGCTGTTAATTGGTCTTTCACGACGGCCGCAACAGCCAACGTTCCGATCGGAGCTCCGCTGCCGCCGACGACCACGACGACCACCACGACCACTTCGACGACCGCCAACCAGAGTTCGACCGCAAAGGCGGCCGTTGCTCGCAAGCTAACCATCGACTGACGATCATGAGCCATCTCCCCTTCCCTCTCTTTCTAGTCGTAGCCCTTTCATTCGGCGCCTCCGCGACACCATCCCTGGCTCAATCGGCATCCGGGTCCGCGCCGCTTGCGCCGCTGACCGAAGCCCAAGCGCCAACCTTCAGTATCGGCGAGCGATGGGAGTTTGCGTACGAGAACGCGCTCGAACCGCAGAAGAATGAGCGTTACTCGCAAACCGTTGCCAGCGTCGACGGCGGACAAGCAGCGCTCGCGACGAATGACCGCAAGACCGCGTCGGTGCTGCTCGACGCGAACGGCAATCTGGTGAAAACAGCGTCGGGAAGCTATGAGCCCAGCGACGTCAAGTTGCAGTTTCCGCTTTCGGTCGGAAAGCGCTGGTCGCTATCGTATGTCTATCGCTCCGGCACGTGGACGTCCCAGGTCGACAGGACTGCGAAGGTCGTTGGCGTCGAACGAATTCATACGGCGGCGGGTGACTTCGACACGTTCCGAATTGAGCAAGCCACGAGCTGGTCTGGGGCAAGCGGAAATGGCGGCTATGGCGGTTCGAGGGAAACAGAATGGTATGCGCCGGCGGTGGGTCGAATCGTCCGCATGGACTATGAAGACCAGTCGCCACGGCAGGCGCCCACGACAACTCACGTCGAAATGACAGGCTTCCGCCCAGTTGTGCCGTGAATCTCACGAAATGCGTCGCATTGCCCTGGGCTGTTTCGCTTTGCCCGTGGCTTCTGCGTCACGAATACGCTCTTAACTAAACAAAGGATATTGAAATGAACCACCATACCACCACGCCCTACCCCAACGCGCCATCCCGCGCCTCGCGTCATTTCGCGCTGCTCCCGCGCACGGTCATCGCCGCGCTGACCACAGCGTTGTCGCTCGCCGCATGCACGGGATCACCGAGCGAAAGCGACGTGCGAGCGGCGTTGATCAAGCAACTGGACGCCAGCCAAGAGCAATCAAGGCAGATCGCCGGCAAAAACGCGTTCATGGATAGCTTGGCCGACGAACAACGAAAAGGCATCTCGCAATTGAAGCTGGTCGGATGCAAATCTGACGGCGAAAAAGCGTATTTGTGCGACGTCGCGGGCAACGCCGGTGCGATGCAATTGCGCATGCTCAAAGGGTCCGACGGTTGGATCGCCGCCGAAGCTAACAAGGGCTGACCCGTCACCCTGCGCGACCACAATCCCGGGCCGTCGCCGTTTCTTAACCAATCCGCTATATGTCCAAGTTGGCCCGCGAACGAACAAGCAGGCCGCTGGCGCGCGCCGAGTAGCGCTAGCGACAACCGTAAAGACACCATGCGCTTCACAAACCAAGAACCACTCGTTGGAAAGCATTCAATCGCAGGCCTGACAGGCCCTTTTGCCTCTCATCGGGCCCGGCAAGTGGCCGTCGTCGCGGCAACTTGCCTGGCGCTCGCTGGCTGCTCGAAGAAACCGGCTGACACGGCGTCTCGCCCGCCGGATCAACCGGCGCCCCCGGCGGCGCTCGCGCGAGACTGGAACGACGATGCCGCGAAGAACGCTATTGCGGCAGACTCCGGGTCAAAGGCGACCTACGTCTGCCGGTTCGCGTTCTTCGACAACCCCCAGTTGTTCACGAACGCCCACCCGGTCGGCCGGCCCCAGGTCGGCATGAAAAAGGTGTCCGACACTCAAGAGTCAGTCGAGGCCACGAGCGCCCAGAAAGCGCAGGAAATCATGGAGACGGCGATCAACAAATCGGCCCCGATTGGCCCATGCACCGCCGACCTGTCCGCCACGGCGATCGACACATCCATTCCTCTCGCGAACTACATGGATCTGCAAAGCGGCTCGCAAATCGCCATGCTTTATTACTTCTACGCCAAAGAGCCGCTGCCGGCGGCAGACTTGGCTCGCACGTTCGACATGGATTACCAAAAAACCAGCGACACGTTCAAGCGAGAAGACCTATTGAAAACGCTCGCCCCGAGATACGAGGCCCAGCAGAAAGCCGAGGCCGCTTTCCCGTATTTCAAAGTCAGGCTGTCCGCTTCGCTTGGCCACTACAACCCGCAGACGAAGTCGTTCCCGCTGTTTGATTTAGCGCTCGACGGCAACTCACGGGTCAGCATGAACGACAGCTCGGACTACGCGATCGTGGCGCGCGGCGACGCCCGATTCAACTCGATTGTGCCGGCTGGCGAGGACCAGGCGCGCGCGTTGGAGGCGAAGGTCAGCGCGGGCGGGCGGGATCGGATGAACGTGAGCGTAGGTTTGTTTGTTAAAGCTGCGGACGCCGTGAGTTTCGCTTCGCGCAAGGACATCGTCGCAAAGGTCGTCGCTGCTCACATAACTGACGAAACGGGAGGGGCCATCGCAGATCTCCAATGACGCCCTTCTTCATTTCGTAGTAATCGGGCGCTCTCGCGAGCGACCCATCGACAACTTCATTTATCGGATCTCCCCATGTCCACTCAATCGAAACTCGCAAGCAACGAAACGCAAGCAAAGCGCGGCCGAGCCTTCGGCAAAGCAGCCGCGGTCTGGTCTTTTTTGGTGTTCACGTCGATCCCGATCTTGAACATCCTCTTTGGTATGGGCCTTGTGCTGTGGTTCGGGACACTGATTTACGGACGCAGCGGCCAGATGGGAAGGGATTTCGCCTGGCTGTTCGCAGGCGCCGCCATTTGCATGTTCGGCTTTGCCCTTCCGGCGATCGCAGAAACTTGGCATATGGGTTTCGGCAAAGGCTGGGTTCTCGAGGTGGGCCTAAACCTGTTCGTTTGCCTCTTTGTCGTCGGCGGCCGACTTGGGCACCTTTTCGCCGCCGATCCGTCTCACGAAGCGACAGTCTGACTTGGTTGCCATCTAAGCGCGACAACGAGGGGCGCCTTTTCGGGATCCCCTCGGGAAACTTTGCGTCATCGCCCCATGCTCGCTATTTAGATAGGTTGTCAAAAATCCAGGTCCGCGGCCACCGCTCCTAGCGGGCTCCGGCAAAAAGCGCACCGGAGATGCAAATGCGGTGAGAATACTTGCGTTGGAGATCGGCCAACAGGCGTTTTCGCGAACCCAGAGGTTCGACAACTGCCGGGCAACCGGAGGCGCACCTACCTGAGCCGTTGCGCCGTTCTTGTCACGCTTCCTCCTGCTCCTCATTTTGCCGAGCAAGCCTGCACAGACGCTTCCTCAACAGAACCTTCGCCCATCGCGCTCTTTGCCGCATCGTGGCGGCGAGCCATCGAAGAAGGCCTCCGTCATCAGCCCACGATCACGTAGCCGAGCTGGTCATCGCGGTATGCAGTGAAAAGCCCTATCTTCGGCGCCTTGACCGCAAACAACCCGGCGAAATAGCGCACTACTAGCAAAGCCACCGGTATGAACAGGATGGCGACTAAGACGTTCGTGATTCCTCATCCGATCCATTCGATATCCATCAGCTCCCCCAAGATTGAGGTCACGCTGGAAGCTTTCGGGTCCGGCCTCTGAATCGACCCAAACCACACGGTCGTAGAGCGCCCGCGCAATATCGCGCGCGAACGCCGGTGCTTGCGTACGAAGCGCACCCCTCCAGCCGAGCATGGCAGCCCTGTCGATCGTGCGGTGTGTTTCCGAGAATGTAGAAAATCGCCCGGCGTCGCGTGTTGCTCAGCGGGAAAGCAGCGTGCGCCGGTCGGCGACGAGCGTGGAGGTCTTATAGAGCATCACTCGACGATCCGCAGTAAAAGGACCATGAGTGCGCGCGCGTTATTCTCAGCGGCATTGAGACTAAGCACATGATCAGGAAAGAGGCGACAAATGCCTGGGAAAAATCTTGCTGTCCCCTCCGCTCAACAGTTCCATTCGTTTATTTAATTGCTTGGTCGGCGGAATTTATGGGTGGTTTCGTAGTTCAGGTATGGTTTTTTGAACGATGTTATGCGCAGGTGCAGGCTTATCCACCGAGCTTGCCTGTGGACAAGCCGAG
>NZ_JBLKRU010000074.1:0-355 GCF_047608185.1 Caballeronia eucalypticola | reverse complement strand
GTGCCTTTCACTGGCACACAAGGCGGCTTGTCCACAGGTGCGAAGCACTCGGTGGGTAAGCCGTGGCAGCACGCTACCCTTTAGCTGCCGGTTTTTCCCGGGCTTCGAGAAACCTGTATAGCCTGCGACAGGTGGCATCCAGGGAGTCTTGATCAGTCTGGCTGATGCGTGGCCAGATCAGAGGGCCGCCGTCTGGTTCTATCAACTCGGCGATGGCCTCTTGCGCGGGCAGTTTCTTGAGCCTGGTGTCCTCGTAACGCCTGCGGATCAATTCACCTCCCAGCAGCCAGAGATTGTCGCGATGGCGTCGCAGTGTCTTGGGCGTGAGTTCGCGGCTCAGCAGGTCAAGCAGGAA
>NZ_JBLKRU010000073.1:365-25970 GCF_047608185.1 Caballeronia eucalypticola | reverse complement strand
CAGTTCAAAAAGAGCTCGGAAGGGCTGTTTACTTTTCCACGAAACGGTTAACCTTGGATACCTGAACAACGGATCAAGGAATGCCGGCACCTATCATCGATGACGAATTGTGGGCACTGATCGAACCGCTACTTCCACCGCCCAAACCGCGACGCCAGCGATACCCTGGAAGGTTGCCGGTCTCGGACCGTGCAGCACTCAATGGCATCCTGCTTGTGCTGAAGACAGGAATGCGATGGAACCATCTGCCGACCCGGTTGGGCTTCGGCTCTGGAGCGACTTGTTGGCGTCGGTTGCACGACTGGCAGCAGGCCGGGGTGTGGGACAAGCTGCACGGGCTACTGCTCGACAAGCTGCGCGAATCTGGCCAGCTCGATTTCTCATATGCGGCTGTCGATTCATCGTCCGTGCGAGCCGTTGGGGCGGGCCAAAAACTGGGCCAAACCCCACCGATCGCGCACGACCAGGGTCCAAACACCACGTCCTCGTAGACGCGAACGGCGTTCCTGTCAGCGTGATCGTGACCGGCGCGAACCGCAATGATGTCACGCAACTGCTGCCGCTGGTCGACGCTATCCCGCCGATTCGCGGCACACGCGGCCGACCGCTTCGCAAACCCAAGGTCATCTACGCCGACCGTGGCTACGACTCCGACTCGCATCGCCGCCAACTTCGCGAGCGTGGAATCAGACCGGTCATCGCCAGGCGCCGCACCGAACACGGCAGCGGTCTCGGCAAGTTCCGTTGGGTCGTTGAACGGACTCATTCGTGGCTCCATGGTTTCCGGCGTCTTCGCATTCGCTTCGAGCGCCGATCTGACATTCACGAAGCATTCCTCAAACTAGCCTGCTCACTCGTCTGCTGGAACATCTTCAGCCGAACTGAGCAGCCTTTTTGAACTGCCCTCTAAGGGTCGAGGATTTAAACCGACATTCCTTATGAGCACCCATCGTCGCAACCCGAGCGTATCGCTTTGGGTTGCTTAATTCATGTCGCTCCAACGTCGATTGGCGCTTCATTGGCTAGGAGGCGGACCATGCAAGTCACTTGTGCAGAAAGTGCACAGCCGCGTGACCGAATCGAGCGTGGATAATCGGAGCGGTCCGAGCTAACCTGAATTTGCACGGGATGCGTACAACTTCAGGAGACAATCAATGAGCTTTGATCTGAAATTATCTGATGCCCCCCTGGGGCACGAGCTTCAGGGCGTGGACCTCCGCGACCTTGACGATGCAACTTTTGGGGCTATCGACAGTGCCTACAAAAAATATGGCGTGATTGTGATCCGTGATCAAGAACTCACGCCTGTGGAGCAGATCGCTTTCAGTAGTCGATTTGGAAAGCTAGATCCCTTCGCACTAGATAGATTCAACATGAAGGAGCATCCCGAAATATTCATCGTTTCCAACATCATCGAGGACGGGCGTCCTATCGGCATGGAAGACGCCGGACGCTACTGGCATAGCGATATGTGGTACACGGCGGCACCGCCCAGAGGGTCCCATCTGTATGCAATCGAAGTCCCACACAACGGAAGGGAGCCGCTCGGTGACACGTACTTTGCAAGTACTGCCTACGCGTACAGAACGTTGTCTCAGGACATGCAGGATATGGTCGGTAGTCTACAGGCGATATTTAGTCTTCCAAAATATACTGAATACGTGGGCCATACTGCCGAGAAGGCGAGGGACAACGTCTACCTCAAGGAAGTGATCACGGCACAAGAGAAAATCAAAGATACCGAGATCATCCATAACCTTGTTCGCACTCATCCCATCACGGGGGAAAAGTGCCTATATATGGTTCAAGGCGTAATCCGACAGATCATCGGGATGCAGCAGGCTGAGTCCGACGAACTCGTTGAGTACCTAACCCAGCATGTTATTCGTAAGGAGGTCGTATATCGGCACCGCTGGCGCGTTGGAGATCTGGTGATGTGGGACAACTATTCAGCGGTTCACCGGGCCACCGGTGACTTCAAGCTTCCCGAGCGCAGGCTGATGCATAGGACCACGCTCGGTGCCCCTGCGCCGGCTTGAGCAAATTTGAGCCAGCGGCGCTGGTCAACAGCGCATTAGCCTTCGACCGCCCATATAGGCACTTTAGCTAATCGGTGCGTCGGACATAAAAAATAATGGAGATGAATTGTGCGCGTTGTTAATTTTAGGACCGAGAGTGGTCCCAGGCTCGGCGTTCGGCTTTCAGATCAGGTTGCTCCGCTTGACGTCTTGTTATCGGACCTTCCCCACGATCTGGCTCAACTATTAAAGCTTGGCCCGCAGGTATTGTCGAGGGTGAAAGAAGCGATCAAGGAGTGGGATCGAAAGGGATCCGTGCCCATGTCTTCCCTGGATCTGCTGCCCCCGATCCCCGCACCCGGGAAGATCTTTTGTCTGGGCGTAAATTACGAGGACCACGCGTCGGAATCTGGATTAACCAAGCCTGAGTTTCCTGTTCTTTTCCTTCGCGTACCGGCATCTCTTGTCGCGCACGGTAAAGCTATCGAGATGCCACGGGTTTCGGCCAGTCTCGACTTTGAAGGTGAGTTGGTTGCAATCATCGGGAGACCGGGTAAACACATTTCAGTGACTGATGCACTGAGCCATGTGGCTGGATATTCGATTTTCAACGATGGTTCGGTTCGCGACTATCAGTTCAAGACGCCGCAATGGACGGCAGGAAAGAATTTTGATCGCACCGGTGCGTTTGGTCCCGAGTTTGTATCCGCGGACGAGGTGCCACCAGGCGCCAGCGGGTTGACCATCGAAACTCGGCTCAACGGCGTGCAGGTTCAGTATTCCAATACGAGTCGGATGATCTTCGATGTAGCAAATACCATCGCGATACTTTCTTCAATGACCACACTGGAACCGGGAGATGTATTGGTGATGGGCACGCCTGCGGGAGTCGGCGCAGCCCGGACGCCACCCTTGTATATGAAAGAGGGCGATGTCGTCGAAGTAAGCATCGAGGCGCTTGGAACCTTGTCGAACTTTATACGAAGGGAACCGTAATCGAGGGAATCCAATCAGGTGAGTTGGTCACTTGTCCGACTCGCCAACATATCGATTCATCCGCTTCAACGCCAAGGTCATGATGAAAATCACTGGTATACGACCCATTCTTTTACGAGATTCCTACGAAGAAAGTGAGCGCTGGTTTTTCCCCGGTGGCGGGTCCACAGGCTGGAATGCAGCATTAATCGAAATTCAGACCGAGACGGGGCTTACGGGTCTGGGCGAGTCGATCGCTGGATCAACCGCCCCGGCCGCGTTTCTGGGAATGGTCAACCAGATGCAAGCGCTCTTGATAGGTGCTGAAGCGCTTGACCGCGACGGGCTGACCGCAAAGATCAGGAAAGCTGGGGTCTACTGGGCAACCTCTGGAATAGGTGCCGGCGTTCTAAGCGCACTCGACATCGCTCTCTGGGACATAGCCGGAAAGGCCGCTGGCGTGCCCGTCTATGAACTGCTTGGCGGTGCGACGCGAAGCTCGATTCCAATCTACGTCAGCGGAGGATTTTCGCAGCCACCCGCATCGTTCGACGCGGAGATGGAGAAATGGGTAAATGCGGGCTTCCGCTCTGTCAAGATTCGCGCGTTTGGCAGTGCCTCTGAGGTCATTGCGATCATCGAACGGGCACGTAGCGTCCTCGGTGATGAAATCGAGCTGATGGTCGATCTAGCCGCGAATTTCCTGCCAAAACCTTACGACGTGTCCGCCGCGCTGGAAGTTGCACTGGGTATTGAGCGCTTGAATATTGCCTTTCTTGAAGAGCCTCTTCCCAGCGATGACGTGCAGGGTTATGCAACGCTAGTCAGGGCTTCGCCCGTTCAAATAGCGGGCGGCGAAAGCGTGAGTTGCCGAGAGCAGTTCGAGCTCCTGTTTCAGGCGCGGGCACTGCATCTGGCTCAGCCAGATCCCACCCACTGCGGCGGCATCAGTGCAGTGCGGGATATTGCAAAGAAGGCACTCAAGCACTCCGTGCGCATGGCGCCTCACGCTTGGGGGTCGGGCATCTCGCTGATGGCAAGCCTTCACCTCAGCGCGGCGATCGGGTCACTTGAAATCTGCGAGTACTGCGGCGTCGCGAATCGACTTCAGACTGGACTTATGGAGACGCCGCTCCAAATGGTCGAAGGACGCGTCGAATTGCCAAGAGAGGCGGGCCTCGGCGTAAGACTGACCAGCGAAATGGAAAACCGGTATGGGCAGACTGACACCACATTCGCGCCGACTTACTAATCAGTAAAGACTCAGGTAGGAGACACGCATGACAACTCTTCGCATCGCGGCCGATGATAGTGCGCGGTTGTACCGCAAAGTCACGCTAAGGTTGATACCGTTTCTCTTCGTTTGTTACGTGTTGTCGTTTCTCGACCGGGTGAATGTGGGTTATGCGCATCTGCAGATGGAGCAGGATATTGGTCTCTCAGACGCAGCTTACGGATTCGGCGCAGGCGTACTGTTTATCGGGTATCTGTTGTTCGAAATCCCGAGCAATTTATATATGCAACGAATCGGCGCTCGTCGGACGATATCGCGGATCATGTTCCTGTGGGGACTCACGTCGGCCTGCATGTTGCTCGTGCGAACCCCTATTCAGTTCTATGTCCTGCGATTCTGCCTTGGTGTTTTCGAGGCAGGGTTCTTTCCCGGTGTCATTCTTTATCTGACGTACTGGTATCCTCAGCATCGTCACGGACGGATCATTGGCATGTTCATGATCGGGATCGTGGTCGCCGGGCTGATCGGCGGTCCACTGTCAGCCGCCATTATCACGCACTTGAACGGTGTCGCGGGTCTTCGCGGCTGGCAATGGATGTTCTTCCTCGAGGGAGTGCCCAGTTCGATGCTCGGAACTTTTGCATGGTTCTATCTCACCGATAAACCCGCTCAAGCGCATTGGCTGACCGCGGAACAGAAGTCGATGATCGAGCGTGACATCAGCACCTATTCGGTCTCTTTTTTTGGAGAGCGGGCAGATCACTGGGGCTCTGCCTTTCGAGATGTTCGTACCTACCTTTTCGCGCTCTGTTTCTTCGCCGCGCAATGTGGCGGCTATACCGTGCTGTTCTGGATGCCCATTATCATTCGTGGATTGGGCGTGTCGAACCTCATGGATGTTGGGCTTTATTCAGCCATGCCGTATGGAGTCAGCATCATCGCGATGATAGCTTGGGGGCGTCATTCAGACCATTATCTCGAGCGTCGGTGGCATTTTTCAGGGGCCGTGTTGCTTTCCGCAGCGGGGCTTGCGACCATCGCGCTTGCGCAGGGAAACCTGGTTGTATCAATGGTTGGCTTGACGGTGGCAACGGCGGCAATCATGGCATCTTATCCGGTGTTCTGGCCGATGCTTCCGGCGTCGCTTCCTCCCGCCGCTGTCGCTGCCGGATTGGCATTTGTAAACACCGTCGGCGCGTTTGGCGGCTTTGTGAGCCCTGCGTTGATTGGTTACATCAAGACTGCAACGGGCAATATAAATTACGGTCTTTATCCGATTGTGTGCTTGCTAGTTGTCGGTGCGGTCACCCTGATTGTGACTATGCCGCAAACTACTCGCGTCCTGGAACCTCAAGATGGCGGCGTTGTCGCCCGTTAAAAATGACCAATATTTCAGCTAATAGCACCCACCTCGATGATTTAAGGATCGCCGACCGGATATCGATTGGAATGGTCTTGAATGAGTGGTGCCGCGCGATCGATCGGCTGGATTTGCCGGCAATGCGCAGCGTTTTTCACCCCGACGCGTGACGATCACGTGTTCTATCGAGGAGGCATCGACGGGTTGATAGAGGCGCTGACGAAGCGTCATGAGCACATTGTCTTTTCGATGCATCACTTGGGTAATGTGATCATTCACTTCATGGGACTGGAGTCGGCAAGGGTCGAAAGCTACGCTGTCGTTACTCAACACACGGCGGGGCTATTGGAGAAGGAGTTGGCTGTTACAACGACGTGGTGTCGCTATATCGACAAGTTCGAACAAAGGGGCGGGGAGTGGCGCGTTCTCCATAGGACATTGGTGATCGATGCGACTGTGACGAGTCGCGTCCAAGGAGACACAAATTCAAGCATCCCCGAAGGGAATCGAGGTCGAAGGGACCGCCTGGATCCCTCTTATCCACGTTAACTGACCAGTCGCGGATGTCTCGGCTAGCCGCTTTGGATGCAGGTTGCAATCATCCTTGAACGATAAGCGCGTGGGTTTTGAGATATCCAGAAAGCTCTTCAATGAATTTGCGGGTTTTCTCCATCATCCGACCGTCGGGGTATAGGATCCAAGTCGCGGGAACGCTGCCGTCGAGGTTGAGGCATTGATACGTTGGCAACACTTGGACAAGCTCACCACTATCCAGATGCTCTTTCACGGAGCCGCGACTCACCCGAATCAATCCCATACCTTGCAGCGCAAACTGGATAAGCGGCAAATAGCTGTTGGCGATGAGCAACTGGCTGATTGGTTGCTTTGTAAAGACACCATTGTCCTCGAACGTCCAGTACCCGCCCGGTGTCTGAAGGTGAACCAAACAAGCGTGTTGTTCAAGGTCGGACAGCTTCGCAGGAGTTCCCCGTTCCTGCAAGTAGCTCGGCGCAGCGCATAAGATCCGCTGCAAGTCTTTAATACGCATGCCTCGCAACCCCGAATCTGGAACACTGCCTGTATGAACAGCTACGTCGTAGCTGCGATCATCAGGAGCGACCATCGCATCGGTCATGGTAATGGCGAATCGAATTAGTGGATGCCGACTTGAAAACGAAGCGAGAAATTGTGGCAGCAGAACGGTGCAGACATACTCGTTCATCACGATACGCAGCGTACCTTTGATTTCGCCTTGGTAGGCGGCCAAACGATCGATTAGCGTGCCATGGCTGATGAGGACCTCCTCAGCCCAAGTAAGCGCCGTTGCTCCCGCCTCGGTCAGCAATACGCTCTTGGTGGTTCTATCGAACAAGCGTGTATTGAGTTCGTGTTCGAGTGCCGCAATCTTTCTGGCGGCGGACGACGGCGCCATGGCAAGGCTTCGGGCGGCTGAGGACATCGACCCGTGTCGAACGACCTCAGAAAATATCTCCAGTAGATCCAGACTGATCTGTGATGCGGCTTTTCTCAAGAATGTTTCCCAGATGATCAGATTAGGTTTCCAAGCCTGGCGCCCGACAGGAAATCCAGCAGGTAGGCATTTAATTCTCTCGGGCTATCCGTGCCGTTGTTACCAGATATTTTCATAGGTTATACCTGGCTTGTGGATCGTTTCAACTCATTGCACAGCCGTACAAGAGACGCGCGACAAATTCTGTTTGTCGCAGTTGATTGTAAATAGAACAACGGCGATCTCAACTTCGCGTTAACACTACACCGCGTAATCTTCAACCCGGAAATCCAGAGGGGGAGAGATGTGGACTTCAGAATATGGTGGAGATTTCGATCGGTCCCAAGTAGTATTTCGCTTTTACTTCAAAAAATGAAGCTGTAAAAAGAGCATGGACGAACGATTTCAAAGAATAAGCCCCGTTCTTCTGTGAATTTGCCGGATGCTCGTTCAGGCGGGTCGGCGTTCAGATGTATAAGGGTCGCACAACCCGGAATGTAGGAGTTGACATGCGCTGGGATGATATTGGCTTTAGCCTTTGTCCAATCGCCCGATCGTTATCGGTAGTGGGTGATCGTTGGACCTTGTTGATTTTGCGGGAGCTTGGAATGGGGATGCGTCGTTTTGAAGAGGTCCAAGCGCAAACAGGCATGTCCTCGCATCTACTCTCAACTCGGCTGAAAAGACTGAAAGCAGAGGGCGTCATCGAATGGCGCCTCTACAGCATCAAACCGGCGCGCTATGAGTACTCTGCGACGCCAAAGGGAAAAGAGCTCGATGCGGTTCTCCTGGCACTGCACGCATGGGGTCAGAAGTGGGGCGGTTTCGATCCTCAGTCGGAGCCATCGCTTACCTTTTTGTTGAGGGCAACCGGAAAACAAATCGATGCTCAATGGGATTCTCCGACAGGGGACAAGCCGTTCACGTTCGATGAAACTGAACTGGTGCTGAGCGCTGCCTTTCGTGCGGAGCGAGAAGCGCGCAGGATCGCATTTCTTGCGGTGCGGCGCGATACGAGAGGTCTGCGGAAGTAAGCATTTATCGCTAGGTTTGTCGTCATGCTGGCTTGAGTCCAACCAACCGATCGGAGCAAGGCAAACGCTGTTTGAATTTCCAAAGCTTGAGGCCTCTCATCGCTACAAGCTTCTCTGCTCGACTATCGTGCCTCGCCCTATCGCAAGGGTATCCACTTTGGACGTTGGAGGTCACCTCAACGCAACACCCTGCTCATTTTTTAATTTCCTTGGCGACCAGCTGGCCGTGATTGGATTTTCAATCGGCCATTGATCTCCGGTAGATCGGAAGGATACGGGCGAAAACGTCCGCTCGCAGGGCGAGTTCGTGGTAAATCTTGTCGGCGACGACAACGTGCAGAAAATGAACGTGTCGGCGATCGGATTCGCTGCGCACGTTGACGAATTTGCAGAGGCGGGTCTCACTCCCGCGTCATCGGTGTTCGTAAAAACGCCGCGCATTGCCGAGTGTCATGTGTCATTTGAGTGCAGGGTGATGCAGATCGTGCCCTTGGGTGATACGCGCTCTTTGGTTCTTGATGAAGTGCTTGCCATGTACGTCCATGATGACGCTGTCATTGATGCTCAACGTTGCTGGGTCGATACGTCGAAATTGAAGCTGATTGGAGACATGAGCACAAGTTCCCACGTTCGAACGTCAGACATTTTTGACCTTCCTCGCATTTCAGTTGAAGAGTGGTCGGGGAAAAGATAAGCGGCGCATCCGACAGGGTTCCTCGCTCTGGGCTCTTGTGGTCACGACGGGCTGTAAAAACAACTCTCCCATTAACAACTTTTAATATCGACTAACTCGCCATGTCGCCCTGAATGGACGACCATAGCCTTATCGTTTCTCTGGGATAGGGGCTGCAATGGAACAGGTCATACACTCTGCGAATGTGGCACCGGGAAGCCAGATCGGTATGGCATCTGATGCTATTAAATGTCGTGGGTACACGCTATGTGAAACGATAGAGGGTTTACGTACTGGGCTTGCCGCGTGGCGTCGACATACCACGACGCCTGGCGAGGAGCTCATCACCAAAGATATTTCCGATCCGGCCGGGATGAGCGCAGGCCACCGCGCTTTGCCAGCGGCGCGGTCATCGGCTCAAACGTCTTTGGATGTTTCATTCGGCTTCTACGCGAGCCTGTCGTTTCTTAGTCGTTATGGCAGGCCTGCGAACCCCGAAGACCTCAAAGCTGGACAGTTCATGTCGTACAAACGCGCAAACGCCGCGCACCCACTCGTTCTGCGCAACGCAGTGAGTGGTTGCCGCTCGCGAGTGGTTTCCAGCCTAGCCATAGAAAGTGAAAGTGCGAACGCGTTGGTGAAGGCCGCCGTTCGCGGCCTAGGTGTCGTCTTCGTGCCACGCGAGAACGCAGCGTTGGCTATTTATCGCTGTGAATTAGTGCAGGTCATGCACGAGTGGATATCCACGTAATTCAACGACACACCGTTGCACGGAAGAACCTCAACCAAATTGAGGCGATCTAACAACGGCGCTCAGGGCATCGCAAGGTCGGCCCGCGTCTCTTGACTCTCGGATTGTTTGCGCGATCGGGACCCGTATAGTGAGGACCTGAATGCATTCGATAAATTTGGCGCTAACAGCATTAACTTCTTTTGTTGAGGCAAGATATGCAACGCAATATTAGCAACGGCGATCCTTGGCTGCACGCAGTGAAAGCGCTTAAACATTTAAACAACTGCGCGTTCAATTACCGGGCCGACGCTCATCAACCTGCGCGTGCGCTGTCGCGCCAAGGCACTGGAAGGCGAGAAAACACCTTCGTGACGGTGCTGGACAAACCGACACGCACCACGGCAACGGTCGCATGGTTTGATTCGACGTCGTGCCACTATGGCGATCAGAGTTGGTCGCTTCGCGTTGCACGTTCAAACGGCGTATGTGCTCTGACCGGCGACCCAGTTCGCAAGGGCGACCGTGTCTATCAGCCGCGTAAATCAGTCCACCGGCCGCTCAATGCTAACGAAATGATCTTGTCGTCGGTCATAGGTTTTGAAAGATCTTCTGACGTGGCCGAAACGCAAGGCGCCTTGAAGAAAACAAAGCGCGATTATGAAACCGCATAGTTGGCAGATTTAGATCGCCGACTAATGGAGTTCATAGAAAGGAAGACGGGTTCGAGGTTTCATGGAAAGTCTGTGTACGCCTTTAAAGCAGGGCACGTGACGAAGTCCGAAGGCATCATTGCTGCATCGACTGTCGGCCGCTTCCGGCGGTCATGCCGTATAGAATCCAGAGAGCAGGGTAACCAGCGGAGACGGCGGGCAGACAGAGTTTAATGGCGTGACGGTAACGATGTGTGACAGGAGCGAGACAGTCCTTGCTGCCTCCTCCAGGCCGAGCGGGAGCCTCGTGACGGGATTGCTTAACTCAACCGGAAGGCAAGCCACGCTCCCATCGACAAGTGTGGGCTAAGTAGCTCTCACGAAAATGGATGAGCTTGTGGGTAGTCGATGAGACAGCTTTTCAGTGCTGCGTCGAGGTTCTGCCCGGGAAGGCCGAGTGCCGCGCAACGGGCACGAAAGCGGCTCCGTGCCTCCCCGTTGCATGCAACCGGCTAGGCTACGGGAAGCTGTTCCAGAAGCTCGCTGGTCGAATAGATCGCGTGCGCAAACATGGGCGCGTTCGTCGCTGCGGCTTGCATACCTTCGGCGCTGAACGCGGCCGTTGCATCCATGACGAGCGTGACGTGATAGCCCAGTTCCATTCCAAAGCGAGCAGTCGATTCGATGCAGCTATTGGCGATCAATCCGACGAGGATGATCTTTTGGATGCCGTGTTGTTTCAGTTGTGCGTCGAGATCAGTATTAGCGAATCCGCTTTGGGCCCAGTGTTCCTTGATTATCACGTCGCCCGGTTGCGGGCCGAACTCTGGATTGAATTCACCACCCCACGTCCCGACTTCGAATGCCTTGGTAGGAAGGCCCGCCTTCTGAAACATGTTCATGTGCTGCCATCCATCGAAATCACCATGATGTGAACGATGATGAGGCACGATGAAAACCTGTATCCCGGCCGATCGCGCAGCAGGGATGATCTTGCGGAGATTGTCAAACAGACCTGAGGCGTCAGCTGTAGCCTTGATGGCATTGAATAACTTTCCGCCTTCGCTCATGAAGTCGTTGTACGGGTCGACAATGAGTAAGCCTGTTCGTTCTGCGCTATAGGTTGCATTCATGAGATTGTCACCTTTCGTATTCAGTAAGTGTTTGGACAACTAATTTATTAATGAAACGGGCCCAGCGCTGAACATTGCTGGTCAAGGGGGGCTGCTCTCCATTGGTTGACTTGCAGGTTCGAATGGCTGTCGAGCTGCCTCCTTCGTTCCCATGTTTAACATGATCCTAGAATATACGCTTTAAAAATGAAAGTCATGCATTTTCAGGCAACGCCTGATGGGTGCCGGCTCGCAAATTTTCGTTAACCGCCCTCCGGCAGGGCCGCTCAACCAGTCATACGAGAGAGCAACACCTCGATGAACTGTCAACTGTCGAACTTTCTCGCGCAGGAAATGCACGAGCTCGCTGCTCAACAGTAATGACATGCCGATGAGTCGGCGTCACCATCTAAGGAGCCTGGAACACGGCGCCGTGTCGCGCCTCTTTTGTAGGATGGCACGGCCCGTCAATGGCTAGGCCGCAGCGGATACCTCTCTATCTGCCTGTTTGACTCAGTGACTGAGCGAGAGAAGGCCCGTTGGGACGCCAGCCCAGCAAACGCTTCGCATTCGTGGAGCGCACTCTGCAATTTGTGCCAAGTGCAATTTGTGGCCATGCTCCGAGTTCTGCCGTCGCTGCTTCAAGGTCCCAATGCTCGGTTTTGCCCTGGAAGCCCAGCGTCGTGCCGATAGTTTCCGCAACTCCGAGCAGCGTACTTTCCCCGTTTTCAGCGAAGAAGAACGCGCCCGAAGGACCCTTTTCCAATGCAAGTGCGTACAGGGAACAAAGGTCACCAACGTAGACGTTGGACCAGATGTTCGCACCCTTGCCAATGTATACGCCCGCGCCACGTTCCCTTGACTTAGCCATAAGCTTGGGCACTTGGTCGCTGTCGAGGCGAATTCCAAGTCCTGTCCCGTAAACCGTGGTGGGACAGATCACGAGTCCCCGAAGACCTTGTGCGACGCCTGCGGTCCTGACTATGCAGTCAACCTCATACCGGCCCCGGCGATGCGGCAGGACATTGAAGGGGACATCGTCCTCAAAGATTTCGTTACTTGAATATTCGCCCTTCGCGTCATCCACGACGATGCTTGAGCCGCTGGTGTGAATCAACGGCTTGCCGGTGCCTGCGAGGGCGGCAATAAGCGCTTCGGCTGCGCCTCGATGGTCAGAATCCGCAGCGTTGATTACACCCTCTGTCATTCGGGCGCCTTGCGTCAAAACGTAAGGGTCGTCTAGACCGCCGATCAGCGGTTCTATTCCACGCCGCTTCAAGGAGTCGGCATTTTCGCTTGTCCTGACCAGGCCAACAATTTGATGACCGCCATCTCTCAAATGCTCAGCAACTGATCCACCGATGAATCCTGACGCACCTGTAATGAAAATCTTCATGTCCTATCCTTATTGTCGTGCAGGAAATCAGGATACGAATATAGCTTCAAAAACAAAAGCCTGCAGTAACAGTGGCCTCGGGTTAACGCGCTGTCGCTGCAAAAAGCTAACGCTTCTGTTGGTTTGGCATTTACCAAGGTGCATCGTCATCACCCGAGGATTGAAGCGTCTCTCCAAATCGAAACGACAGTGTGACCGCCCCTATGATCTTCCGTGGCTGTCGGAGCCAAGTGCGAGGAAAGCTCTCCCGATGCGCAGCGCGTCTTGAACATCCCGTTCCAGTGGGCCGTCCCGGAGAGCCGTGGGGGACACTTGTGTCGCCCCGCGAAATGTTTGAGAAGATGAACAATGTTTTTTCAACTATGTACCTTCAAAATATGAAGCAAATATTGTTTTTGAGGGATAATCGAGCAAGCTGGCCTTAGCTGGACTCCATGCCAATCAATTCGTCTGGCACAGTCGGGCCAAGGTGAGCCGGCGCGGTCAGTTTCCGAATAATGAAGTTCTGAGCTGGCGACCTATCAGGAGCAGTAAAAAATGTCATATAACAAGGTTTCGTCAGATACGGAGCTCACGCTGACTGCCACCGCTCGCCCCAATGCCTTCTGGATCGTGATAGCACTCTCGCTCGGGTTCGTGATGGCGATGCTCGACGTGACGGTTGTCAATGTTGCACTGACCAAAATTGAACACGATTTCGATGCGCCTCTCTCGCTGCTTGTCTGGGTCGTTGATGCCTATACATTAACCTTCGCGGCGCTCTTGCTATTAGGTGGGTCTGTAGCAGACCGGCTTGGTGCGAAGCGTACCTACATGCTCGGGCTTCTGTGGTTTATCGTGGCATCTGGATTGTGTGCATTTGCCAGCTCAGGCGCGTTGTTGGTGGGAGCGCGTTTGTTGCAGGGCATTGGAGCAGCCATGTTCATGCCCAGTTCCCTGAGCTTGCTTACGCAGTCTTTTCCCGACAAATCCGAACGCGCCAAGCTCCTGGGAATATGGGGCGCAATTGTTGGAGCGGCTGCCGGCGCAGGGCCCTTCATAGGCGGTTTGCTTGTTTCCAGTTTTGGATGGCGCAGTATTTTCTATCTGAACATACCGATCGGAATCGCAGGCGCTTTACTGACCGCAAAGTTCTTGTCCGCGTCGCCGAAAAAAATACATCCGTTCGATGCTGGAACCCATGCACTCATCATGCTTTGCTTGAGCGCGTTCAGTTTTGCCTTGATACAAGGACCCACCCTTGGGTGGAGTTCATTCAACATATTAGTGACCATCTGCGTGGCCATCGCCGCACTCATCGTGGTGGTCTGTCGCGAACGAATCGCGATACATCCGGTCATTCCCCGTTCGCTGTCCACCAATCCAAGATTCTGGGCATTCAATGCAATGGGATTTTCGATCAACGTTGCGCTCTTTGGTCAGATTTTCCTCCTGAGCTTGTACCTTCAGAAAGCACTCGGCGCGAGCGCTTTGGTTACCGGCATCTATCTCCTGCCAGTAATGTGCTTTATATCAATTTTCAATGTCAGGTCCGGGCATCTGTCCAATCGCTGGGGATTGACTACAGTGCTGGGCATCGGGCTGGGAACTGCGTCGTTCGGCGCGTTGATCGCTGCGTTTGCAGGAGCGAACGTTCCCTATTGGATACTGGTGATTCCGCTGGGGATCAGCAATGCTGGTCTTGGCTTGGCACTGCCCGCAATGAGCTCCGGCATGATGCAGGAAGCGGGCTCGGCGGACGGCAATGTAGCGGCTGCAGCGTTGAATGCCAATCGGCAGGTTGGAGCGCTGAGCGGCGTAGCTGTCATCGGCATCATGCTGGTTTTAGTCGACAGCTGGTTGTGGAGGATGAGGATCGGCTTTGCGCTCTTCTCATTCTGCCTCGCTCTAGCGTGCGTCATGACCTGGTTGAGTGACCGTCGCCAGGCAGAGTCGCACTCGCACGCCATCAAGTGACCCGGGAGTTGGACCAGAAATATTTGAACGTTCTCACGTCATCGAATCGATACCGTGTTGAATGATCTCGATTTAACGTTTTATGGGAACACAGAGCATGATCAAATTTTATTTCCACCCATCGCCGAATCCGGAAAAAGTAGCGTTGATGCTTGAGGAAATCGGCCTGCCTTATGAACTCGTTCCTGTTGATACACGCAAGGGTGAACAACATTCCCCAGCCTTTATGGCCATCAATCCAAATGGCAAGACACCAGCATTGGTCGATGGGGACGCCGTGGTATTTGACAGTACAGCGATCCTGCTTTATCTGGCGGAAAACAGCGGGCGTTTCTTGCCCGAGAACACACCCTCGGCACGCGCGACGCTGTATTCGTGGCTAATGTTCGTCGCGACGGGCGTGGGACCATACTCGGGGCAAGCGGTCCATTTCAGGCACTTTGCTCCGGAGCCAAAAGTATATGCGTTGAACCGCTATGATTTCGAGGCTTGGCGGCACTGGCAGATCATTGAAGAGCAGCTCGCTAAAAGCCCCTATATGGTGGGCAATTCCTACGGCATTGTTGATATGGCCGTCTGGGGATGGGCACGTTATGTGCCCGCTGTGCTGGGCGAAAACGCATGGGATCAGCTTCCCAACGTAAAGCGCCTGCTGGATGAGGTGAGCGTCCGGCCTGCCGCACAACGAACATCGGCACTTAAGGCGGCTCACTCGTACAAGGCCGAGATGGATGATGGAGCGCTACGCGAGTTGTTCCCGCAAAACGCGCGCTTGGCATCCTGATCACCAGTGCAACACTGGCGCCAACATCGCCAGTTTTGACAAAAATGGCCATCTTTGACACACGCGGATATTAGATGTAATGTAACTTCAAAACATGAAGTTATATATGGAAGGACCACGACTCTTGCCGGCATTTTCTGGTTGTCGCGACCATCCCTGTGGAGCAGTCAGCGCGTCGCAAATGTTGGCACCATCAACCTAAACCAAGCTCAATGACTACACTTTTCGATTGTATCCAAATCGGCGATATTGCCGCGGCAAATCGCGTCGTTATGGCGCCACTCACGCGCGACCGTGCCGGTCCTGGCGGCGTCCCGCCCGAGATGGCGGCAACATACTACCGTCAACGAGCGAGCGCTGGACTCATCATTGCAGAAGGTACCCAAGTTTCGCCTTTGGGCCAAGGGTATCTCGACACTCCGGGAATCCATACTGCGGCCCAAGTGGCAGGCTGGCGTCGCGTGACTGATGCCGTGCATGAAGCGGGCGGCAAGATCGTGGTTCAGTTATGGCACGTGGGGCGTATTTCTCACATCTCACTGCTGTCCGATGGACAAGTGCCCGTCTCGAGTAGCGCTCGAGTTGCGAAGGCGCAGACATTCACTGCCAAAGGCTTTGAACAGGTCTCGGCGCCTCGGGCACTGAGCGTGCAAGAAGTGGCGGAAGTGGTCGAGGAATTTCGTATTGGCGCGAGAAACGCCATTGCTGCTGGATTTGACGGTGTTGAAGTTCACGGAGCGCATGGTTATCTAATCGAGCAGTTCCTGCGCGATAGCATCAATAACCGTACCGACAGCTACGGCGGCGAGATTGAAAATCGCGTGCGGTTCGTGAGCGAGGTGATGACGGCCATATCCAACGAGATTGGAGGGGGCCGCTCGGGAATCCGGTTATCGCCCGTGTCCCCCGTCAACGACGCCGCGTTGGATAGTACGACGCAGGCTACCTACGATCTGGTGGTCGAGCGTATGGCAAAACTGAAGCTGGCTTTCATTCACGTGGTGGAGGGTGCGACCGGAGGCGCGCGTGACTTTGCGCCTCTTGATTACATTGCGCTGCGCAATCGCTTCAAGGACGGCAACACAGGCGCGGCGTGGATCGCAAACAATGGCTATACCCGCGACATGGCGCTCGACGCCGTCGCAAGCGGAGCAGTGGATGCGGTTGCCTTCGGCAAGCCCTTTATCAGCAACCCGGACTTGGTGCGTCGCCTCAAGGAAAACGCGCTCCTTGCGTCGGCCGACCAGGCAACGATGTATGGCGGCGACGAACGAGGGTACACGGACTATCCGATGTTCGACAGTAAAACTGCGTAGCAAAGCGCGGCTTATCGGGGTCTCACCGTTTGCCTGGACCCCCGATCCCGACAACCTGTTTTGGAGAGTTTCATGAAAGCAACTGGATGTTCAACCTGGACGGGTTCTTGGAAAGACGGGAATGGAACCCTATCGACCAAAACAGAATTATTTAAGAATGCGCCGTATTCTTATGCGAGCCGATTTGAGGGCGCTTCCGGGGCAAGTCCAGAAGAGTTGTTAGGTGCGGCACATGCGGGATGTTTTAATCAGGCGCTCGCGAACAACTTCGGCATGATCGATCTGGAAGCGGAGAGTATTGAGACCTCCGTGGCGATCGACCTTGGCACTGGAGACGATGGACATCCTGCGATCAAAAGCGCCCATATCACGGTCAACGCGAAGGTTCCGGGTGCATCAGGAGATCAATTCCAACATTGTGCAGATCGTGCTCGCACGAATTGTACGATCTCCAAGATCATGAAGTTCGAGGTCACTATGGATGCCAAACTACTTCCTTAGTCGTGGTTTCGCGTGTTCGTTGGTGTCATCGTTAAGGGTCAGGGCCGGAATGCCACCGATCGTCGTGTTCCCATGGACCGCGAGCGTCAAGGCCGCTTGAAAGATTGACCTACCTTAGGTTTCGAATAATGAAAACTGTACGCTTTTACAGCACAGGTGGTCCTGAGGTACTTTGCTACGAAGACGTCCCAACGCCTCAACCGGGCCCGGGCGAAGTTCAGATACGCGTGGACGCAGTGGGCGTTAATTTTGCCGACATTCTTCGTCGCCGAGGTGACGAGTACCCGGAGAAGTCACCGGTACCGTTCACCCTTGGTGGGGAAGTCGCCGGCGTTATAACGGGAATTGGAAACGGAGTAACCCACCTCTCAGAGGGCGACGCAGTATATGCGACCACGCGCGTCGGTGGTTACGCGCAATATGTGGTTGCTCCTGCTGCTTCAGCAATTCCGCTTCCGCCCGGCATCACCGCAGTGCAAGCCACGTCGCTAGTCGTTCAGGGTTTGACAGCGCTTCTGGCTCTGCGACACGCCGGAAGACTCGCCGCGGGTGAAAGCGTCCTGGTAGAGGCTGCTGCGGGAGGCGTGGGCGCATTCGCGGTGCAACTCGCGAAACTTTTGGGCGCGGGCCAGGTTATCGCTGCGGCCAGCACATTCGAAAAACGAAAATTTGCGGAGTCGATTGGTGCGGATTCGTCTATCGACTACACCCAACCCGATTGGGCAGCGCAAGTAATGGAATTGACCAATGGGAAGGGCGTCGACATCGTTCTTGAGATGTCGGGAGGAGAGACGGTAGGCCGGGCTCTTGACGCGCTCGCGCCGTTCGGGCGTATGGTTGTTTATGGTCAGGCAAGCGGCGAGTCAACTGCGGTCAATCCACAGCGTCTTACTGTCCTCAACCAGTCGATAACCGGATTTTATATCGGAGGCTATTTTCAACACGAAACGCTTATTAGCAAAGCGTTGAACGAGATAGTAGATTACGTTGCCTCAGGTCGGCTTACGCTTCACGTCGGCGTCAGGCTGCCACTTTCCGCTGCGATCGAAGCACATAAACTTCTCGAAGAGCGTCAAACTACCGGAAAGGTTGTGCTTGAACCATGGGCATGACAATCGCTGTCTCATTGGCTTGTCATCGTTGAATCAAGACGCCTACAACCCTGGAATCGTCAGAAAGCGAGAATGTATGAAGAAAAATTCTAGTATTTGTGAGCAGTTGCTTGGCGCTTGGACATTGCAGTCTTATGTGGAAACCGAGGTTGACACAGGCACGGAGCATCATCCGCTGGGTGAATCACCTTTGGGGTTCATCATCTATACCTCGGATGGATACATGTCCGCGCAGCTTCAGGCGCGCGATCGGCCGCTTTTTGCCGGCAACGATATGTACCGAGGTGAGCCAAGCGAATATGTAGCCTCGGGATCGACATATCTCGCCTATTCCGGTCGATTTTCCGTGGACGAACCGAGTCACGTGGTGTCGCATCATGCTGATGTCAGTTTCTTCCCGAACTGGTTCGGTCAAACGGTGAAGCGCGTTGCAAGATTTGAAGGCGATTGCTTAATGCTCACAACTGAACAGCCTCAGCGATTCAATGGAACCCTGAAGATGGCCCAGCTTGTATGGAAGAGAGCAATCGATAATTCTTGAAGATCGCGGAGCGTAGTTAGGTGAATAGTCGGTCAATACCGCCAGCCACCGCGGGCGTACCGCCCACGTTGCGCGTTCGCCACCAAGTCGGTCAGTCGGGGTCGCGCTTATATTCCTGAACGCGCAATGTCAGACGCTCAAGCGTGCTGTCTGAAATATCCCATGACTTGAGCGCCTCGCAGGTCTTGAACAGGTAATCGGAGGCCGACCCCAAGGCACCTGCCGCTGTCGCAAGTCGCCGTACCACCTCAGACTCGTCGAGCTTACCTGTATACCGTTCGTCATTCGCATCCATCGTAAAGGCGATAGCGCAGCCAAAACGGCTCCGTGCGTCGTCGAATACCTCGACCCATTGGGGGATGTAAGCTCCGGAGAGCATCTCTCGTCGCCAGAGCAGGTCGAGTTCTGAGCGAAGTATCTCGTCGCCAATCCGATACGCTACTCCCGTACATTCGCCGCCCTGATCCAACGCCAATACAAGTCCGGGGTTAGCAAGAGATCCTCGTCCCGCGTAGACCTTAAAGCAAAAAGAACGATGGAAGCCGAAAATCGTCGCTTTCCGCTGTTCCTGACTGAGAAAGATTGGATTCCACATTAGCGATCCATAGGCAAAAATCCATGCGGCGCCGGGTGGCCTGCGCTCAAGGATTCTGTCGAGCGATGCGGCCCTCTGTGCATCGGTGAGGAGGAGTTGCTCGGGCGCGTCTCGTACAACCATCGCGTGGACGCCGCCAGTCTCGAGTAACGCCCGATCCAGCACTTGATCATTTTTCTGTACTGCGTCAATTGCCGACTCTTGCTTGCCAGCACCTGAATCGCCGGATACGGACATGTCTGTTCCCACATATCTTGAAGGTTCGTATTGAGCCGATTCGCCGATGGGCAAGTCGCAGTAGCTCACGATAATTGTGAAGCGAGACCCCTGATTCTCAAGCTATAACGCCACCGCTACAAGCGCCACAAGCACGAACGCGAGCAAGTCTTCGATGATAGCCGCCGGCCGATCAAGGCCATCGAACACTTGTTTCAAGCGAACTCGAAATTCGAAGCCGACGAAGGCGCCAATTACCACTCCTATGATGGCCAACACTACTAGTGCAACAACTCCACCACTTTGAGCAGCCAGTACTGCCGCGCAGAAGGCGCCGCTGATAATTCGCGGTGCGAATTGCTGCGGCACTTTTCGGCTCGGCGTTTTAGGCAACTGATCAGTCACAAGTTCGATAACAACCAGGATGCTGAAAATTCCTACCGTCCATACATTGGATGTAAATCCTGCCCAACTTCCAGAAACATTTATCACGTTTTCGTAAGCAAGCCAACAAATTGCAACTGGGGCAATGAAAGCACGCAGTCCGGCTATGCAACTAACGATTAATGCAACTATGTAGAGCGACACGTTCTGGATTTCCTATTAGTAGAGAGGCCGGAAATGGCACACGTAAGTGTTTGTGCCACTGGTGCCGTATGCTAAGAACTTAGGGCTATGGTGGCCATACCGGTGCGTCCCGACTGCATGATCTTACGTCCGGATTTCTTTGAGTTGGCCACATTAGCGGGCCAGCGATGGACAAGGCCCAATCAACTTCGTAACTGCAGCTTCATTAATATTTTTGCGTAAAAAAAGACGCCGGTGCTAAGGGAGCACCGGCGTTGACAGATATCGAGCCGGGATGAGAGGGCCAGGATCGACACGTTGCGAGTCTACGCAGTATCAAAAATTTATGCAGCGATGCCCAAGCTGGACCTTCTTGAAGACGGGCATAAAACAACAGATGCCGTACGTGGAAACGAGTGTTCACGTGTCAGCTCGCTATGTATTCGTGCTCCACAATGTTCAGAGACAACTTACCTGTGCACAGGAGTCGAATTCATCATTTAAGGGAGCGTGGTTTCCGAGACCGACGCAGTTCTCCCGAGAACCTTTCTCACTCCAGCTGCGTACGCTTGATCAACCCTCTCAAACAAAGCAAGCTGGCGCCCGACAATGGTATCGGGGACACCTGCAATTGCCTCACCAATATTGCTGAACAAACGCTGCTTCTCGTCGGCATTGAAGAGGTTGAACAGAGCGCGGGCGTGGCTATAGTAGTCGTCGTCCTTGCGATGATCGTAGCGCTCGATATCGCCAGAAACAGCCAGCGGCGGTTCGTTTACCGAAGCATCCTGCGGAAATGCGCCGAAGCGATTCGGTTCGTAGTTCGCGGTACCACCCAGATTGCCGTCGGTGCGTACCGCACCGTCACGGTGGTACGGCGCGTGCTTCGGATTAAGCGGCGCGTTCACCGGAATCTGATGATGGTTAATGCCCAGTCTATACCGCTGTGTATCGCCGTACGAGAACAGGCGCCCTTGCAACAATCGGTCAGGTGAGAAGGCAATACCAGGCACCACGTTCGCCGGCGAGAATGCCGCTTGCTCGACGTCAGCAGAATAGTTCTCCGGATTCTTGTTCAACTCCAGCACGCCCACATCTATCAACGGAAATTCCTTCTGGGACCATGTTTTCGTGATGTCAAAGGGGTTTTCGTAATGATTGTGCGCCTGTTCTTGCGACATGACCTGGATACAGAAACGCCACTTGGGAAAGTTGCCCTGATCGATTTCATCGTAGAGGTCGCGTTGAGCGCTTTCACGATTTTCGCCAATGACCTTCTTAGCTTCAGCATTCGTGATGTTCTCAATGCCCTGCATCGACTTGTAGTGAAACTTGACGTAATGACGCTGATTCTGCGCGTTGATGAACGAAAACGTATGCGAGCCGAAGCCATGCATCTGCCGGTAATTCTTCGGAATACCGCGATCGCTCATCAAGATGGTGACTTGGTGCAGGGACTCCGGAGTCTGCGACCAGAAATCCCAAATATTTGCGGCGCTGCGCATATTCGTGTGCGGATCACGTTTTTGCGTATGGATGAAGTCAGGAAATTTAAGTGGGTCGCGGATGAAAAACACTGGTGTATTGTTGCCAACAACGTCCCAGTTGCCTTCCTCGGTATAGAACTTGATCGAGAAGCCGCGAACGTCGCGCTCGGCATCGGCGGCGCCACGCTCGCCCGCCACTGTGGAGAAACGAAGGAACGCTTTCGTCTCCTTGCCGTCCCCGTCAAATACCTTTGCCTTGCTGTACTTCGTAATGTCATGCGTTATTTTCAGCGTGCCGAATGCACCCGATCCCTTCGCATGCACGCGCCGCTCAGGAATCACTTCCCGGTCGAAATGCGCCAGCTTCTCGATCAGCCAGAAGTCTTGCAACGTAATAGGACCGCGAGGCCCCACCGTTTGCGAGTTTTGGTTGTCGCCGACGGGCGCGCCAGCTGCAGTAGTCAGTCGTTTACTCGACATGATGGGATTCCTGTTTTTTAGGGGAGTTCACGAAATAGCTAGGGGCAGGTCCGATATATCGCGGGCCAACTATGAGTCGGTTCATGGGAAAGTCTAGCAAGCGACGAGGGAGTCTGCAGTCATCGAAGCAGTGATACGGTTGATGCCCCGCGTTGGACGAACGCTTGAACACAGTAACCGCGACATTAGCCGTCGGCTAGATCTCGCCAAGGATGCGGCGTACGCCACATCGCATTCCGAAGATGAAATTTTTGCTTGTCGAGCCAACGCCGCATGGATGTCGAACCGTCGCGTATTGAACTCCTTTTAGTGCGACGAGACGGATGGCGTCGAAAAAACTAAATTCGAGTGATCCCATCTCGCTCACCAAGAGCAGCATCGGCGTAACCAAGGCTGGACTGTATAGATGCCGCTCTATCAAGGTGTTCATTACGGTTCCTTTTATCTGATCTTCGGAACCTTATAGGAGCTCGCTCGCCTGATAAACCCATGGATACTCAAATCACCGCTCTTGTGCTTGCAACAATCATTTGCAGATGCCTACGACGGCATTGGGAGTTCAGGCAGAAAGGATGTGACGAGGGTCTATCTCTTCGTCAAAAAAGGCTATGGATAAAACTTTGTTTTTTGAAGGTACGTTCCAAATTTTAGTACGATATCGTCGATCAAGTTCACCCGTTTGTGGGCGGATGCCCTAGACCAGCCTCGCCGTCCTCCACCTGTCTGCACGTTCGCGCGCCTCTGGCGACTTGCGTCACAGCGTATTGTTCACTGGCAACAAAAAGTGTTTTGAGATTTCGGGCATTGGTCACCGGGACAGAATCGATTACATTCGAATGAATGCGATGCCTGATTAATCAGCATTCCAACACGCTTGCAACCAAGCTTGCAGGTTCACGAAAGACTATTGAGTGATGTGATGAGCCTGATTCTGTGCTTTGATGAAGTGATTGCCCATCCGCTAACTTTGCCCCGGCAACGGTGCTCAATCGATGAGATCTGTCACTGATGATTGAACCTGCCGAGACACAAAATACGCAATCGAGTGAGGACCTGGTTTCGTCACATGAGCTGCTCAATGCAGTCAGGGGCCAACTCCAGACCGTCGCGACGGGCGACGCGCCTTTCTCTTCTCTTAACGACCGTCACCATCAAACACATCCGATACTATCCGATGGCGAAATCGAACGGATGAGACGGTTTGGTACGCTGCAAACGTACCATGCGGGAGAGCAACTGCTGCAGTCCGGAATGCCCATGCCGGGCATGTTCGTCTTGCTCAAAGGCCGCGTCAGTATCACAAGGCGTGACGGCCTCGGGCGCGTGAGCGAGGTGATCGAACAACAACCCCGGCGGTTCGTCGCGGAGATCGGGCAACTGTCAGGAAGACCGTCGCTTGTCGATGCCCACGCAGTAGACGACTTGACGGTCATCCTGATTCCACCAGAACGCTTGCGCGCACTTCTGGTCGCAGAAGCCGAGCTGGGAGAACGGATCATGCGTTCGCTGATTCTTCGACGAGTCAGTTTGATCGAACGCGGAACCGGGCCGATACTACTTGGCAAATCCGACGATGCACGGTTGATCCTGTTGCAAGGGTTCCTGAGGCGAAATGGTCATCCGCACACGGTGATCGACACTGACATAGATCCGGATGCGATCCAATTACTGGAACGCATGTCCAGATCAGATGCCGACCTCCCGCTGGTCATTTGTCCCGATGGCACGGTGTTGCATGCTCCGGACGAAAACCAGCTCGCGTCGCAGTTGGGCTGGCTCCCTGAGTTCGATCTTGCTCATACTTATGACGTAGTCATCGTGGGCGCGGGACCCGCCGGATTGGCGACAGCAGTGTACGCAGCTTCCGAAGGATTGTCGGTGACTGTGTTTGATAGCCGGGCCCCTGGGGGGCAAGCTGGAGCGAGCTCGCGCATCGAAAACTATCTTGGATTTCCGACCGGAATCTCAGGACAGGCACTTGCTGGCCGGGCTTTCGTGCAAGCTCAGAAATTCGGCGCTCACATCGCCATCCCATCGCAAATCAAGGCGCTTCATTGCGATCGGTTGCCCCTTGAGATCGAGCTGATGGACGGTAAGCGCATTGCTTCGCATACGATCGTTATCGCGACGGGCGCCGCTTATCGCAAGCCCGCGATTGCTGGGTTAGAAAAATTCGAAGGACATGGAACTTACTATTGGGCGTCCCCTGTTGAAGCCAAACTTTGCAAAGGATGCGAGGTTGCGCTTGTGGGCGGCGGCAATTCCGCGGGGCAGGCAGTTGTTTATCTGGCGTCGCATGCGTCCCATGTCCATCTGCTGATCCGCGGAGAAGGATTGGAGGCAAGCATGTCTAAATACCTGATTGACCGCATTGGCGCTTTGCCCAACGTCACGCTTCATCAAAGAACATCCATCGAATCTATGGAGGGCGAGGAAGGCGCGCTGTCCGCGTTGAATTGCACAACATCAGACGGCAAGCTGAAATTGGATGTAAGACACCTTTTCCTGTTTACCGGAGCCGTTCCGAACACAAGTTGGCTGCAAGGTTGCAGCGTCGACACTGATCACGGTGGCTTCGTGCTAACCGGCAACGACGTGACGGGCAGTACGTTCGGTGGAACAAAATCGCTTGAAACCAGCGTTCCGGGTGTGTTCGCCATTGGAGATGTTCGATCTGCATCAACAAAACGGGTAGCTGCCGCCGTGGGGGAGGGAGCAGCCGTGGTGTCGCAGATTCATGGTGTGCTAGCCGGGCGTCAGGAATTGGCGCAACGCGCTAACACCACTTAGGTTTGAGCCGAACCAAGGCGCAGCTGAGGTCCCAATCTGGCAAGTGAGGTCAGGGCGACGTCTGCTTTCTGGAAACGGCCGGAATACCAGTTACCGATTGGGCGACGTCTCGGTCATGTTGCGCGGATGTGGGTTTGGTTGCCTTCATTTCCGCGCGAACCTGCGCTCGCGTTTTTCCAGATGTTTGGGTGGATGACATCTGCCCGTCAGAACCCGAGTTAGAGAGGGCGGTGTTCGGCACGTCCTCGGCAAACACCAGGCCGCTTGACGAACAGATTAGGATAGTGGCAATCGCAGCTGCCAACGAATTTTTCACAGTCAATCTCCTTCGACCGTCCGACACCATGCCGGGTCGTGTTGCATGAAATACGTGCGTAGCCGACGTCGACAACAGAAACCTATAGCTTCACTATTTGAAGTGTATATCAAATCATCGAATGATTCTGTAAAAATTTGCTTGGTCGGCGGAATTTATGGGTGGTTTCGTAGTTCAGGTATGGTTTTTTGAACGATGTTATGCGCAGGTGCAGGCTTATCCACCGAGCTTGCCTGTGGACAAGCCGAG
>NZ_JBLKRU010000073.1:0-355 GCF_047608185.1 Caballeronia eucalypticola | reverse complement strand
GTGCCTTTCACTGGCACACAAGGCGGCTTGTCCACAGGTGCGAAGCACTCGGTGGGTAAGCCGTGGCAGCACGCTACCCTTTAGCTGCCGGTTTTTCCCGGGCTTCGAGAAACCTGTATAGCCTGCGACAGGTGGCATCCAGGGAGTCTTGATCAGTCTGGCTGATGCGTGGCCAGATCAGAGGGCCGCCGTCTGGTTCTATCAACTCGGCGATGGCCTCTTGCGCGGGCAGTTTCTTGAGCCTGGTGTCCTCGTAACGCCTGCGGATCAATTCACCTCCCAGCAGCCAGAGATTGTCGCGATGGCGTCGCAGTGTCTTGGGCGTGAGTTCGCGGCTCAGCAGGTCAAGCAGGAA
>NZ_JBLKRU010000072.1:0-26475 GCF_047608185.1 Caballeronia eucalypticola | reverse complement strand
GGCGGTCTCAAGTCGAAGTGCAACAACTGGTCTAATGTTTAGATGACGTTGCGAGATCCGCTGCTTTTAGTGTCGCGGCAAATACCTCGAAGGGTGAATGAAACGCATGCGTAGCACGAGGGCGGTTGTTCAAGCTGTCTGCAATGACGTCGAGGTCGGCCTGACTATGGACGGAAAGGTCGGTGCCTTTGGGCAAGTACTCGCGCAACAGGCCGTTGGTATTTTCACAAGTTCCTCGCTGCCACGGGCTGTGTGGATCGCAAAAATAGACATTCACGCCTGTTTGAGCGGCAAGTTCTTGATGCCGTGAGAGTTCACGCCCCTGGTCGTAAGTGAAGCTGTGACGCAAGTGCTCGGGGATCGAGTTGAGCTTGGCGGAGAAGCCAGCCAGTGCAGATTCGGCTGTGGCATCGTCCATCTTAGCCAGCAGCACTAGACGGCTGGTTCTCTCCACCAACACGCCCACTGAAGAGCGATTGCCTTCGCCTTTAATGAAGTCGCCCTCCCAGTGCCCGGGCATCACGCGATCCTCTATTTCAGGTGGGCGCACGTGAATGCTGACCATATTTGGAATTTGCCAGCGGCGATCACTACCCCGTGTCCGCGACATACGGGCGCGATGAGCACGACGCAAACAAGCAATGAGTTGACGCCGTAGTTCGCCGCCTGGGTGGGCGTAGATAGTGGTGTAAATCGTTTCGTGCGAGACCTGCAAAGTCGGATCGTTTGGGAACATACGCTTGAGGACTCCAGAGATTTGCTGAGGCGACCAACGCCACTCCAGCAGCGTGAGGACGACCCTCCAGCAAGCGCTGTGAGGCCCGAGTTTGGGCGCGACCGCACTGTTGGATCGTCGGGCCGAACTGAGTGCGTGCGCCGCTGCTGGGACATAACCAAGCACAGAACTATTGCGCCTGAGTTCGCGGCTAAGGGTAGAGGCCGAGCGCCCGAGTATTCGGGCCATGGCCCGAATACTAGAACCCCGTTGACGTAGGCTCGCAATCTCCAAACGTTCCTCAGCTTGCAACTGCTCGTACTGATTTGCTTTATGCATTACAACACCTTATACGCTTTGGTGTTGCGCTTTGGTGTTGCGCTTCAATTTTGAGCCCGCCTTGCATCGTCTTATAAGTACCAATTCCCGGTGCACGCGGTCGGATATAACTGGTTGCAATCTAACGCGCAGTCGGCCCAACGCTTGAGTAAGCAGATAGCCTCCTTTATGGCGTACTACAAGTCAAAAGGGCTGATGTGCGAGCGGGTCATTCTCGTAACTCATTCTATGGGTGGTCTAGTCGCGCGATATTACTCACAATGCACAGGAGGAGCGGAAACGGTTCTCGGTGTAGTTCATGGAGTGATGCCCGCGACTGGCTCAGCGACGGCATATAAACGCGTAAAGACCGGGTCTGAAATGCCAACTGGGTTTGTCTTAGGTGCGGACGCGGCCCAAATGACTGCGGTTTTCGCTCAGTCACCTGGACCGCTACAACTTTTACCCAGCCCGGAATATGGGATGAATTGGCTACAAATTCGCGATGGTTCCAAGGTCGTGTCATTGCCAGCGTCGGACCCCTACAGTCAGGTTTATACCGCGCGCGGGGAATGGTGGAGCCTTTGCGACGATAAGCTCGTAAACCCCTTAGACGGGTCGAAAAAAGCCATTGAAGCTGATTGGTCCTCGTTTGAGCAGCTAATAAATCAAGACGTACTTAGTTTCCATCTTGCTCTAAGCGGAAAGGACAAGACTGGCGAATATCACAACAACACATACGCATTCTATGGAGACGATGCGGCTCACTCGACGTGGGGTGACGTCGTTTGGGAGCGGACCCGGACAGCGGTTAGTCAAATCTTCGGAAAGTACAAGGCTATTGACGATATGGCAGTTGGGGCAGTGAAACGAGACGGCGGAACGGGATCTCAGACGTTGCTCCAAGAAAGCGAGGGTGTACCCATAACTACCAAATTCTCATTGCGATCGGCCAATGAGAACGGAGACGGGACAGTTCCAATTCGTTCAGGTCGCATTGCGAACAAAAACGTAAAAGCCTGTGTCGCATACAGCAACGTAGATCATGAAGGTGCATATAAGAACTTGCCACAGCAACTATTCGCGCTGTGGGCCGTGACAAAAATCGCGTACGAAGTTCGAAATACGCCAATGGCATACAACGCATGAAGGGCGTAGCAGCGTTGTTAGCAGTCAGCTTTTCAATCTGCTGTGGTGCTTGCGACATGCCGAAACCTATAAAACAAGAGGAAACGAAAGCGGTGAGTGAATTGACAAAAGATCTGACGGCGCGATGTGTCGGCCGTTTCGTAGTCGATGTTCCGAGCGACGTAATGACCTTTGGAAACGCTAAATTGCGGGGGGTGACGGTGGACTCGACTCCGATGACTGAGGAGCAATTTACTCGAAACATGTCACAGACCGAGGCAGATTTGAAAGCCGCAAAAAGCGTCCTTGGGTATCAGTTCTTGTTCGATCACGGAAAAGGACCGGTCGAGAGGAGCATGTTCTTCATCCATCTGAAGGGCGTGGAGGAGCCGGGAGATAGCAGCCGAGTTATCGACGCGTACAAGTGGCATAACGGATTCCGCCTCAAGCTGCAGATCGAAGCATCGGACTTCACAAAGTCAAAGATGAAAGACGCCCCGTCCGTAAAGAAGATGGCGATCCAAAACGATGTTCCTGCGAAAGCTAGCGTCGTATTCGATATGTTGCGTCTCATCCAAGGGCGTGCCGAAAATGACATCCCGCTGAAGCCGGGAGTGTGTTTCCTAGGCGGCTTCCTGCCTGGCGTGGCAACGTCGGAAGAGAACGTGTCTACTCAGTTTGTTATAAGGGGGAAACCCGACGTGAGTCTGTTTCTGGAGACAGACGCCGACATCCACGAGGAGACGACGCTTTTGCAACGTGGTAGAGAAATCGATGCCATGTTAAGCAACACCGACGGAGGACGGACGATTCGCAAAGGTCCTGTCGGTTTGGAAGGGCTTCAAGGCGAAGAATGGTTAATGGCGGGTCTAAGTCCCCTCAATGTGCAGGGACAATCCTTCATGTTCGAAGCAAACTCCAAAATCGGCAGCGCGCAAACGCCGTTGCTTGGATTCAAGATGCACAACGGTTGGGGGAGCCGCGCGCTTGATGTGCCGAGTATCAAAGAGGCTTCTCTTACAGAGAACGAAGCCGTCGCGCTTTGGGATGCGGTATCAAGAACGTTGCGTCCTCGATCGAACGGCTTCTAAAGCGAATCCTTATGGCAGTTGACCATCAGCAATTACCGAAGGAAGAACCTGAATCGGCAACTCCGCCCTCCAGGCTCGTTTGGACCATTGTCTTCGTCGTACTGCTCGCAGCAGGAGGCGCAGCGACAGCTCTGATATGGCCAAAATACATACCGACCAATGACTGGCGATTCTGGGCGACGCTAGTCGTTCTTCCTTCTGCGCTTGCTAGCTTCATCGTTTCTCGCCGACTAAGCGCGTACGAGGCAAGCAACCTTGATATTCAAGCGAGAAACGAAGTCGTTCGTGCGTACAACCAAAGGGTTTTTGACGCCGCGGGCGAACCCTTCGCTGTACTTGCTGCGGCATATCGCTTTTCGTTTGATCGGAAAGAGAACGCCCTGGACGGAGTTCGCGATAGGTCAACGAAACTTGTCTCGCAGGCTGCGATCGCGCAGGACGCACCGCCGGTCCATGCCCGATGGCTGCTCCTGCCTTCTATCAAACTTGCACCGGGTTCTCCTGCCTCTGACAAGAGACGGCACATCGAGGTCGCTAAGTGGCTCTTCGGCGAATTGCTTGACGAGCTTGCGCAGGCCATCAAAGCATTGCCTCAAGGAATTTCGCTGGACGTTCATTTCGCCATGTCGAGTCTGCTTTCGATTGAAGAGCGAGACAGCCTTTGGAACGATAAATGGGAGGAGCTCGGCTTGCGGCACGCTGATATCGCAACCAAAGAGTCCGATGTCAATCTCATGACGCTTGACCGGTGGTTGGATCAGACGATAGAAGCACCAGAAAACAAAGCTCGACTGGTCGTCGCCGTTCAATTGCATGTTCTTCAGAGTAAGTCACCACCTCCCGGATCGGCAGAAGCCGCTGTCGCGCTGCTCGTGCTGCCTGAAGGCGCAGCGGCCAGACACGCAATGATATCGACCGCAAATTTGCATCGACCAGCAAGTGGTGGATTTCTGCAAGCGAAAGAGGCCATATGCCCTGCGCTCAAATGGGCCCGAGTGGCAGCCCCAGAAGTCAAGAGCGTTTGGGAGACGGGTTTCGACGACACGCAGTGGGGACAAGTCATTTCGGCAGCCGGCTTTCTCGGTTTGCCGAACAATGCAATTAAGGTAGACCAGTCGATCGGTTTCGCAGGTGTTGCCGCGCCTTGGCTAGCAGTCGCGTACGCCGCGAAGTCTCTGTCCGATAAAGAGCAAAGACAAATGGTATTTGCTGGTTCGGAACACGCGTTCGACTGTGCCGTGCTTGTCCAGACAGCGGCGGCGGCCGCGCCGCCATCTTGCCCTTAGCCGAATCATCGGCCAGAAGCTTGTTGAACACGCATCGCGGCGTGTCGATACCCCAATTTAGCAATCACAGGAGATGGACACCATGACAAAGCGCTACGACATTATGCAGGGCGACATGACGACGAGCGGGGCAACTATTCTGAAAAGCGATTCGACCGACATGCTGGGAAATCGGGAGCAGGCATACGAAGGCGACCCGGTGGCATGCCCTGTATGCAAGACGATCGGACGAATTGTGTGTGTAGGACCTCGCCATTCAATGACATCTCCAGATGGACGCGAAGCAGCGCTCAGCGACGACATTTGTTTGTGCCTTTGTCAGCCAAGTACGCACTTTCTTCCCTCTCAGTACACCTCGTACATGGAAGTGTGACCCGCAAACGTACATACGCCCCAGCATATTGGTTCACGGACCACCTAAAAATAGGAGGTTCGCTTAGACTTCAGAAGAAAGCGTTGCAATGAAAAAGCTGTCCTTAGATGTACTTGGCATAACCGCGTTGGCGCTCGCAGTCGGTTTGATAATTCTCGTGTGGGGCAAAGAATTTGGCATCGCAACGCCAGAAGCGCGAAGCAACTGGGTTGCAGGAATCGCGATTTGCGCGATGGCATTTGCTTTCTTCTTCGCATTCGACAATCGAGCGAGACTTAGTACCGCCGCGCGCGACCTTGCGAGATGGCTGCATATCCAAGCACCTGAAATGGTTGCCACCACACAAGGCGCGCTGGCAAAGTCGACGAGCGCGGCGAAGTCGACAGGAAGCGGTTTGATCGGGCTGCGCGAATACTTGCGCTTGGAGCACGGCATTCGCTGGCGCTACCGTCAGTCGTGGCTTTTGGTGACAGGTAACGAAGCAACAATTACCCGCGCTCTGCCGGATCTGGCTGAAAACGGCTGGCTCGTTACTGAACACGTGGTGCTGCTATGGAACAAGGGCGACACTGGCGGTCGGCTGGACGACGACTGGCTTCGTCAACTGTACGCGCTTCGTCACCGTCGTCCGATCGATGCCGTGATCCTCACCATTGACGACACAATTCATTCATTGTCTGAGCGCCAAGGCATGGCTTCTCACAGCGTAGGCCTGGCGCGCATCGCTGCCGCGCTGCGTTGGTCGGCGCCCGTATATGTGCTCGACATCGCGAAAACTGACCCCTTTAACAACGGTCGCACGGCCTTGCTCGGCTGCGAATTTGCGCCTGACGCCAACGAGCGGTCGGTCGAATCAACCTTGCTTGAGTTGCGCAGCCGTATCGGACATATGAGCATCGGGCAATTGATCCGAAGCTTCAAAGACCAATACTCCGAGCAGTTGTCGGAGCGGCTCGATACCCGTAGCGCGCCGCTGGCCGCATTGATAGCATCGTTAGCAAATCGCCCGGCGCGACATCAACCTGTGAGTGGAGCCTTCTTCGCGCCGTTCCCTGTCGCCGCTGACGCAGGCGTTGTTGCAAATCCAAACGCGCTTACCAGCGCCGATCTGCCGCTATGGAACCATCTCGCCAAGATCGCACGCAAGCAGCGTGGTCGACGCATGGGCTGGCATCCGGTAACGGTATTCTCTACGATCGCCTTGACCGTGATCGGCCTATGGACCGCCGGCATGCTGATTTCCGGCATGAGCAACGGCCGCAGCGTGGCTCAAGCGCGCCAGGCGATTCAAACGCTCAAGACCGCCCCTGATCCCGCCGCTCGTCTGCAAGCCTTGCTCGCCCTGCAGCAGCAGATCAGCCGCCACGAAGATCGCGTCGCGCATCAGTCGCCGTTATGGACCCGCTTCGGTCTGAATCAGGATGCATCGATCCTCGCCGCGCTCTGGCCGCCCTATGCGAACGCTAGCAAATCAGTCCTGGTCACCCCGATCCAGCAAAACCTCGAAGCGACGTTGGTCGACTTGAGCCAGATGCCCACCGATTCTCTCGATAACCAGGCGAACGCTGCCGCTCAAGAGGGTCACAAAGCGCTCAAGACGTACCTGATGCTCGCTGAACCAAGCCGGGTTGACATCGGTTTCATCACACCGCAACTCATGCATTACTGGAGCACGAACGCAAACGTTTCCGTCGGCGCGAAACTTGATATCTCTGAACAACTTGCAGGGTTCTACGCGCAACACTTGAAGGCCCACGACGCGTGGCGCATCCAGCCTCGATCAGAACTGGTGAACGCATCGCGTCAGACTTTGCTATCGGTCATTGGCGTGCGCAATTCCGAAGACACGGTTTATCAAAGCGTGCTGGCTGGTGTGGGCAACAAGTACCCGGACCAGACTCTGGCATCGCTCACAGCGGGCACCGACACGCGTGGGTTGCTTCGTACGAGCGCCAACGTCCCGGGCGTCTACACGCGGCAAGCGTATGAAGGCTACGTCGCAGCGGCCATCACCGAAGCCGCCAAGAGCCGCGACGTTACGCGTGACTGGGTACTGGCTAACACGACCGATCAAACGCTGCCCGCCACATCAACGGACGCTCTCGAGCAGTCACTCACCACGCAGTACTTCAACGACTACGCCGAGCACTGGCAGGGCTTCATGAATGCGCTGCAATGGCAAGCTGCGCCGAACATTCCCACGGCCATCGAGCAGATGAAACTACTCGCCGATGCGCGTCAGTCACCCGTTATAGCATTGATGAAGTCACTCGATTATCAGGGGACGGCGGGAGTGCGTCAGGCGTCGTTATCGGACACCTTGGTCGCTAAGGCACAGAACATCCTCGGTAAGAAAGACGACCCCCAAGCGACCGCAGCCAACGACGCGGGGCCGCTGTCGGCATCGTTTGGACCGGTGCTTCGCTTGATTGGACAGGCAAGCGACACTGCTCCAACGAAAGGCAACGCACCGGCAAGCGATGTCAGCCTGCAACGCTACATCGAACGCGTCACAGCATTGCGCCTGAAACTCCAGCAACTAAGCAACGGCACCGACGGCGACGCCCAGGCACGACAACTCGCGCAAGCTCTTTTCCAGGGCAAGGGGTCTGAACTTGCCGATACCCAGGCCTACGCGCAACTCATCGCGGCAAGCCTGGGCGCCGAGTGGTCCGGCATGGGCGATGCGCTCTTCGTGCGCCCCGTCGCGCAAGCTACACAGATCGTGTTGCAACCCGCGCAAACAAGCCTGAACGATACGTGGCATTCATCCATCGTCGTCAACTGGAACAAATCGTTTGCGGGGCGCTACCCCTTCGATAACACCGCCAACGACGCCTCCATTCCCGAACTCGCCCGCTTTATCCGGCCGCAAGGCGGATTGATATCGACGTTCCTGAGCACGCAGCTCGCTGGCGTATTGGAGCTGCAAGGCGATCAATGGGTGGAAGTGAACACGCGCGGCGGTGCATTACAGTTCGATCCGGCGTTTCTAAAATCAGTGAACACGCTGCAGCGAGTCGCGGGGCATCTAATGGCAGGGGGCGAGCCGCAGTATCGCTTTGACTTCAAGCCCGTTCCGACACCGGGTATTACCGACACGGTCTTGACCGTCGATGCGCAAAAGCTGCATTACTACAACCAGCGCGAGACATGGCAGGGCTTGATCTGGCCATCGAACGATCCCGAGACCAAGGGCACGCGTCTGCAATGGCAGACCGAACAGGCCGGCACAAACAAGAACTTCGAGTTCGGCGGACGATGGGCGCTCGTTCGGATGCTGGAACGAGCGAAGGTCGAACCTATAGACGGCGCGACGTTTCAGCTCACGTGGCAAGCTGCGCCTGACACCCGAATGATGCAAGTGGCACCCGCAGCTACGGCATCGACAGCGCAAAAGCTACCGCACCAAACGGGCGACGACTGGAACGCTTCTGCGCAGGAACTAAGCGCATTAACCGAGCATCCCGCGCTCGATAGCCTCGTCACTCAGGAACCGCTTACCGCCGCACCTGCGAACCTGACTTATCCGCTGAGCTATCTGATGCGCACCGACGTCGGCAAGGGGCCGCTTGAACTGCTCGCATTGAAGGGATTCGTCCTGCCTAACCGCATGTTCATCGACAAGCCGGCGCGTGCGGCGAGCACAAACACATTCGCCAACCCGCCTCCGTTGCCCAAAGCCGCACGTGAAGACGCGAAACACGCCGTCACGCCCTTGCCCGACCTTATCCGCTCCGGCTCACTATGAATTCCCTCGCATCGCCACAGGCCGCTATTCCAGCTATCACAGTAGTCCTACCGCAAGGAGCCCTCACCGCATGATCACCTTCTCGAAGCTCCTCAACGCACTCTTCGGCGCCCGCACGCCGTCCGACCTCGCGCGCTCCGCGCAATCGCAATGGGATGCGTGGCTGCAGCCGATCATCGAACTGCATCCGGGTGACGTTGCGACCGAGGCCGCGCATGTCGGCGAAGATCCGGGCTACGACGACGGCTTCCTCGCAATCAAGGAACAAGTGGCGAAGCTGTCGGACGTCAACGACGCGCTGATTATCGACACCGCCGAACGGCTTCTGAAGCACACGGCGAAGGATGCGCGCGTGGCGGTGTATTACGTCTACGGCCGCATGCGCCGCGATGGCGCGCAAGGTGTGGCTGAAGGCTTTGAACTGTTATCGGCACTCATCGATCGTTTCGACATGGACCTGCTCCCGGCCCGTGCCGAAACTCGCAGGACAGCGCTCGAATGGCTCGCCGGCGCGACCTTTGCTGACCGGCTCGATCGCGTTCAGGGACTGACGGGTGACTTGCTTGAGCGCGCGTTGTCGGCGCTTGCACTGATTACCGAGCGCACCGCCGAATGGCCGGACAACGCGCGGCCGCAATTGAGCGGGTTGTATCGGCGTTTTGAGGGGCGGATTGAATCGCCGAGTGCGTCGGACCATGCATCGGACCACGCATCGAACAATGTGCCGAAAGCCTCTCCATTTGGGGCGAGCACAGCCGCGATACTGCCCTCATCAACCGAAGTGTCATCGACCCGCGATCTGCTCGATCGTGCGCGCCAGATGGCGGTGTTCCTGCGTGAACAACCGCAAGGGTATTTGGCCGCTTATCGCCTCATGCGCTGCATCCGATGGGACACGCTCACCGAAGTGCCGCCGTGCGATCCCACCAGCAAGACGCGACTCGTTCCGCCACGCGCCGAACTTCGCGCGCAACTCAAGCGTTTGCTCATGCAAAAGCAATGGCTTGAACTCCTCGATCGCGTTGAACTTGCGTTCGCTGAAGGCGCAAACCACTTCTGGCTCGACCTGCAATACTACGCATTCGTCGCTCAGGAACAAGCAGGCGGTGAATACGCGCCCGTACGCGATCTGGCCGCAACCGACTGCGCGCTGATGCTCGAACGCCTACCCGGTTTCCACTTGCTGTCCTTCTCCGACGGCTCCCCTTTCGCCGACGACTCCACACTCGAATGGATCGCACGTTACGCGACCGTTCGCGATATCGATCGCGGTGAAACCGTAGTCCCTGTCGCGGCGCAATCGGCAAACACGGACTGGGCGGATACCGAAACAAAAGCCAACAATCTCGCCTCCAAGGAAGGACTGGATTCCGCGTTCTCATTTCTGCAACGCCTGCCCGCGCAAGACGGAGATCGAGACCGATTCGTCAGGCAGTTGGTCATGGCACGCGTCGCCGAGCGCGCCGAACGTCCGGACACGGCGCTGCACCTTTTATCGAACGTGGAGTCGGCCGCTAGCCGCTTCGAGTTGTCCCTATGGGAACCCTCGCTCGCGTTCGAAGCCAAGCAGCATCTGATGCGCCTGCTCAAAGTCCGCATGACCCGCAAGGATGCCGATAAGCCCGCGCTCGCTCAGCGCATCGAAACGTTGATTGGCGAGCTGACCGCGATCGATGCCGCCCGCGCCGTTGCGCTCGACTAGGCCCTAAAAAAAACCGTGAACAAACCAAACGATAACGACATCCTGCGCTACTACGAAGCCGAAATGCGCTATCTGCGCGAAGCCGGCAAGGAGTTCGCGCAAGCCTTTCCCGACCGCGCGAAGATGCTGAACATCGACCGCATCGGGGACCGCGATCCGCACGTCGAACGCCTGTTCGAAGGTTTCGCCTTTCTTGTTGGACGTCTGCGTCAGAAACTCGACGACGAATTGCCTGAGCTGACTGAAGGTCTCGTCAGCATGCTCTGGCCGCACTATCTGCGGATGATTCCATCGCTGTCGATACTCGAAATCACGCCCACGGAAGGTTTGCTGCAAAGTCATGAAGTACTCGCAGCAGGTCTTGAAGTGCTGGCCGATCCAATTCACGTCGATAAAGAGAGCGTCGAGTGCATCTATCGCACCACGCAAGCGGTCGACTTGTATCCGGTCAAGCTGATCGAAGCCAACGCGCACGCACGCGAAGATGGCCGCTCGGTGATCCGGTTCAGGTTCGAATTGCAGCCGCAGATACCGCGCGCGCAAATGCACATACCGCGTCTGCGGCTTTACCTGAATGCGGATCGACCGGTGGCGCTCAGCCTCTACACCGCATTGACCGCGGCACCGCTCGCGGTTCACGTTCGCATTCCCGGTTATCCCGAGGACCGTCCGGGACTGCCGCAAACCATGCAAGGCCTGCGCGTGGAGGCGGCCGGATTCAAGGCTGACGAGCGCCTATGGCCCAAGGCCGACAACGCGTTCGGCGGTTATCAACTGCTGCTCGAGTACTTCACGTTCCCCGAGAAGTTCATGTTCGTGGATCTCGTGGGACTCGACATGCAGGCAATCCCTCAAGCCGCGCCGTACTTCGATGTCGAGATCGTGCTGGCGCAACCTTACCCGGATGACATGCGCTTCACGGCAGAGAACGTGCGGCTTTTCTGCACGCCGATCATCAACCTGTTCAACATCCAGGCCGATCCGATCACGGTCTCGCATTTCGAAACGGAGTATCGCGTACATACGGTGAAGGCACGCGGAGACTTTGTGGAAGCGTATTCGGTCGACTCGATAGTAGGCTTCGAAACCTCGAACGGCTCGCGTTTTGAGTACGCGCCATTTGCATCGTTCCGTCACCGCGGCGGCATGTTGCGCCATGAGATGCCCGAGCGATACTTTCATACCCGTGCACGACGCGGTCCTTCGGGGCGGTTCGATACGTGGGTGGTCTTGGGCGGCCATGCATGGGAGGGCGAGACCACGCTGCCCGACGAAACGCTATCTCTCTCCGTGACCGGTACAAACGGCATGCTGCCACGCAAGGGTCTACGCGAAGCCAGTATCAACCGAACGCGCGGCGGCTTTACGAATGTCGCATCGGTGAGAAATCTGACGGCGCCAACCTTGCCCGTGTACCCGCCAACAGGCGACCGCTTTCATTGGCGCGTGCTCTCGCACCTGGCGCCCAACTATCTCTCTCTGCACGATGCCGAAATCCTGCGCGGCAGTCTTGCGCTTTATGACTGGACAGATGGCGAGCTGAACCGTCGGCGTATCGATGCGATCATCGACGTCAAGCATCGACCGCTGCAGAAGCTCGTCAAAGGTGGGTTGCTGCGTGGCGTGGAAATTGAAGTCACGCTCAACAGCGACAAGTTTGCGGGCGACGGCGATCTCGCGTTGTTTGGCGAAATGCTGAATCGCTTCCTTGCGCTGTACGCCACGATGAATATCTATACGAAGCTAGTTATCGTCTCGTTGCCGAGTGGCCACCGGATCACGTGGCCCGATAACAAAGCTGAGGGAGCACCGTTTTGAACGCGCCGCATCGAGAGTTTCCGGTGTCCGACGAGCGCATGCTGTTGCCCGCTTTGCTGCAAGACGCAACCCGCATGAACTTCATGCGCTTTTGTGAGTTGATTGAACTCGCGGCGCCGGATCTGCCGTCACTGGGTTCAACTGACTCGTTAAAAAACGAGCCAGTCCGCTTTCGCTCGCGCGCTCGGCTCGGATTTCCAGGCAAGGAAATTGACGCGGTCGAATTCGATTACGACGATGCATCGAAACCCGCCGCCGTCCGCACGACTTTCCTCGGACTCTACGGCGTCGATGCCCGCATGCCGTCATATTTCATCGATGAAGTCGCGCAGAATCGCGACGGCGCGGAGTCTTTGTCGGCGTTCCTGGACATGTTCCATCACAGGATCGCGACGCAGTTTTACAGGGCGTGGCGCAAGTATCGATTCCCCGCGGGGTTTAAGAAAGGGGGTACCGACAATGTGTCCCGCTGCCTGGTCAGCCTCGTGGGACTGGGCATTGGGCATCCGGCGATCGAGCAGACAGTTGGCACACGCAAGCTGCTGTCAATGCTCGGACTCGCCAGCCAGCGAACCCGCACGGCCGAAGGTCTTGCGGGCGTGCTGCAACACGCCATCCCCGACGCAACGATTACGGTCACCGAGTTTCATCCGGTATGGATTCAGCTAAACGAGTTCGAGCCGACGGCGTTAGGCGAAAACTGCGTACTGGGTCGCGGTTTCTACGATCGCGGCAATTGCGCGCGAGTCGTGATCTCGCCGACAACGTCCGAATCGGTATTAGGTCTGACACCCGGTCGTCAAATGCACAGCGAAATCATGGCGCTGCTGCGCTTTTATCTTGGCTACGAATCGAACGCGCATCTGGAGATGCATGTCTCGCCGGACTTGATGCCGCGAGCGGATATCGCGTCCGATCAAGTTCGTCTCGGCTACACAAGCCAGTTGCAACAAATCGAACGGCCCTATGCGACAGGCGCCATCACGCGCGTGCAACTTGGCACGTGGGACGGTCGAAGCGCGAACACGCGCACAACACATTAAAACAATGGAACGCAGCATGAATCCCACGATAGTCCGACAGACGCAACTCGCCGCTGCGGCGTGCGCCATCCTCGCTTTAGCGGGGTGTGGAGTAGGGCAAGCAGTGAAAACCGGAACCGTTGACGCAGCAAAATGGGCGTTCACCACGCAGGTTAAAACCATGAATCTCGACTTCGTCAGTCGATCCTCGTCGAATACCAGCGGCACCGGACAATCGTTGTCGACGGTCGTGCGAATCTATCAACTGAAGACGCCTGAAGCGTTCGATCAACTCGACTACGCGCAATTGCAAACCAATGACGTGGATGCGCTAAAGGCAGACCTGCTTGCGTCGACGGATCTTGTGCTCCGGCCTAATGCGAACGCCAGCATCAGCGAACCGATGAGTGACGACGCGGAGTACGTCGGTATCGTCGCGTTCTTCCGTGATGACGGGCGGGATTCGAAGTGGAAACTCTTGGTACCGAAGAAGCAATGGAAGAAGAGCGATCCGGTCAAGATCGAGATGCGGGACAGCTCGCTAAGTGTTGCTGGTATCAGCGGCGAGGCCGTCAGGAGGCATAGTGCGCCGCAAAGCGCGGGTCCCGGCACGGCACAACCCGTCAAACCGAGCGCGGCGCCGACAGTCAAGCCGGCGAGCAAGGGCACGCTCGTAAAAGATGATTGGGCACGGCCGGTCTGATCGTGCGTCGATTAACTTTCGGTCGGACAGACGACTGCCCGGTTAATCGACCATTCGACGAATCGACCGCTGGAATCGCGATCGCAATCAGTGCCGCAAAATCCCCCTCACTTCGCCGTAGGCATCGCGAACTCAGCGCCCTTCTCCGTGCTTTCCGGCCACCGCTGCATGATCGATTTCTGACGCGTATAAAACCGCACGCCTTCTTCGCCATACGCGTGCGTATCGCCGAACAAACTACGCTTCCAGCCGCCGAACCCGTGCCATGCCATCGGCACGGGAATGGGCACATTGATCCCGACCATGCCCACTTCAATGCGCCGTCCGAACTCGCGCGCGATGTGGCCATCACGTGTATAACAAGCAACGCCATTGCCAAACTCATGTGCGTTGATCAGGTCCACCGCTTCGGTGAAGTCCTTCACCCGCACACACGCCAGCACCGGCCCGAAAATCTCTTCCTTATAAATCCGCATCTCAGGCGTCACGTGATCGAACAACGTACCGCCCGTGAAGAAACCTTCTTCATGTCCCGGCACCTTCAAACCGCGTCCATCGACGACTAGCGAAGCGCCCTCTTCCACACCCAGCGCGATATACCCTTCAATGCGCTCCAATGCCTGACGCGTGACGATCGGGCCCATTTCAGCATCCGACTCCATACCGTTCTTCACGATCAGCGTACGCGCGCGCTCAGCCAGTCGCGGAATCAATTTATCAGCGACATCGCCCACCAGCACAGCCACCGAAATCGCCATGCAGCGCTCGCCCGCCGAACCATAACCGGCACCAACCAGTGCATCAATCGCTTGATCGAGATCCGCATCGGGCATCACGACCATATGATTCTTCGCACCACCCAGCGCCTGTACGCGCTTGCCGTGTTGCGCGCCCGTTTGATAAATGTAATTCGCGATCGGCGTTGATCCCACGAAGCTGATGGCCTTCACATCGAGATGGACGAGCAGCGCATCGACCACGACCTTGTCACCCTGCACCACGCTGAACACACCGTCGGGCAGACCAGCTTCCTGCAACAACCCCGCCATGAACAACGACGCCGACGGATCGCGCTCGCTCGGCTTCAGGATGAACGCATTGCCCGCAGCAATCGCGACCGGGAACATCCAGCACGGCACCATGCATGGGAAGTTGAACGGCGTAATGCCCGCGACCACGCCAAGCGCCTGACGCGTCGTCCAGTTATCGATACCCGTGGACACCTGCTCGGTATAGTCGCCCTTCAATAGCTGCGGAATGCCGCAAGCAAATTCGATTACATCGATACCGCGCGACACTTCACCCTGCGCGTCGCTGAACACCTTGCCATGCTCGGCAGTGATGATCGCGGCGAGCTCATCGCGGTGCTTGTTCATCAACTCCAGGAAACGCAGCATGACGCGCGCGCGCCGGATGGGCGGCGTCTCGCTCCAGGCGAAGAATGCCTTCTTCGCGCCGGCGACAGCGGCGTCTACATCGGCGACATCGCCCAGACGCAGCGTGCGTGCTTCCTGACCGGTCGCGGGATTGAAAATCGGCTGGGTGCGCGTGCCCGTACCGGGAACACGGCGGCCCTGGATAAAGTGGCCGACGTCCGCGCGATCGCTGAAGCTTTGCATGATGTGACACCTGAATGTGATGGGAGTCTTCAGAGTGTAAGAACGTCAGACGCGCCTGCAAAGGCGCTATGATTGAAATGATTGTTTTCTATGGTGAACAATGAAGATATGGAAACGCAACGCGTCGAGGCGCTCTGGACCCATCTGTATTGGCTGACCATTCTCTCGCAGCAAGGCAGCTATACGCGCGCCGCCACGCGGCTCGGCGTAAGCAAGGCCGCCATGAGCCAGCGGATTGCAGAACTGGAGCGCGCAGCCGGGGTTTCGCTGGTGCAGCGCACAACGCGCAGCGTGCGGCTGACGGAAGCCGGTCAGCGTCTCGTCGATCAAACCCGTGATCAATATGAAGGTATTGCGCAGAGTTTCGCGGGCGTGCGCGATTCAGCGGGTATCGCTCGCGGCGAGCTGCGCGTCACCGCCCCGGTGGCGTTCGCTCGGCAGCAACTCGTGCCGCATCTGTCAGCCTTTCTGCGGGCGAATCCGGAAGTACGCGTGCAGCTCGAAGTGTCCGACCGCATCAGTTCGCTTGCCAGCGAAGGTTTCGATCTCGCGATCCGCCACAGCGCCGCCGCGCCGGAAACGCATGTGGCCTGGACGCTGTGCGCCACTCACTCGGTGATCGTGGCGACGCGAGCGTATCTGCGCCGGCGCGGCACACCCGCCTCGCCGCAGGATTTGGCCGCACATGACTGCCTTTTCTATCCGCGTGCGCAAGAGGCGCCCGCCTGGACATTCGAACGCGCAACAGGCCGCAAGGCAGCAACCGAGCGCGTGACCGTGCCGATCAACGGGCCGTTTTCTGCCAACAATAGCGAAACGCTGCGCGACGCCGCACTCGATGACCTCGGCATTGCGCTGCTGCCCGATTTCAGCGCGCAGGCCGCGCTGCGCAGTGGTCAGTTGATCAAAGTGCTGCCGGAGTGGCAGCCCAAGGGCGGGTTTGCTGAACAGCTTTATGTGGTCCGGCCCTACGCGTCGCACGTGCCGCGTGCAGTGACCGCGTTTGTCTCCTATCTGCGCAAGACCTTCGAAAGCGGCTTCTCGGATTAGCCTTGGCGCGGAATTAACGGCTGGTTGCCCGATTGTCGATCCACTTGACGATTTCGGTATGGTAAGTGCGCGGCGCCTTTGCGACCGTTCGCTCCGCCAGGCTCGCCAGCGTCTGCGCCTCAAGCACCTCGTTCATGCGCTTCTCGGCGTCCAGCATCACGGCGTGAATGGAGCACGTGCCGCTCGTCGCCCACTTGGGCGCGGTATCCCCAAAGATTGCGCAGCGCGCGCGGATTTCGCGGCAATCGAAAAGCGGCTTCGGACCGTCGACGGCCTGCACTACGTCAAGCACCGTAATCCGTTCCGCCGGTCGCGCGAGCGTGAATCCCCCGCGTGCTCCCTCCGTGGCGACGGTCAATCCCGCCTTATGAAGTTTCGTGAAAAGCTTGGCCACGTAATCCACCGATAACCCTTGCAGCTCGGCCAGATCGCGCACGCTCGCCTCGCCCACGCCTGCGGGTGCGTCGGTTAAATACAAAAGGCAATGCAGCGCATATTCGACGCCCGAACTGATGTGGCTCATCTTATCTCCGACTCAACAAATCCTAGTTACCGAATTCTACGCAATCATTTTACGATGAACAAGTTCTATCAATCGCACTTGCAAAATTTAACTACGACAACTACAGTCCTAGTTATGCATGTGACGGACTCTTGGTGTCGAGCCTGCAAATCACATCGCATGACGTCGATGTGAAATGAACTGATCAATGAATGGAATCGAAAAATGACTGATAGCAGCAAGAGAATCTTGGTTGTTGGCGCCGGTTTCGCCGGTATGTGGAGCGCGCTAGGCGCTGCTCGTCTGCTGGACATCGCAAACAAGACGGGAGAGCAGATCGAAGTGGTGTTGATTGCGCCCGAGCCCATGCTTCATGTCCGGCCGCGCCTTCACGAGTCCAATCCGCTTGGCATGAAAGCTCCCTTGTTGCCGCTCTTCGAGGCAACCGGCGTTCACTTTATCCAGGGGAGCGTCAGCGAAATTCGTGCGGCAGCCCACGAGGTAGAGGCCGTCGGCGCGGACGGAAACACGTTCACCGTACGGTATGACAAGCTTGTGCTGGCAAGCGGAAGTTCACTCTTTCGTCCTCCGGTTCCAGGGCTTGCTACAGCCGCATTCAGTATCGACCAGATCGAGGATGCCGCGCTTCTCGAGGCGCATCTCGGCAAACTCGCCGATCAACCCGATACGCAGGCGCGCAACACGGTGATCGTCGCGGGCGGTGGATTTACGGGCATCGAGATAGCAACCGAGCTTCCGGAGCGCTTGCGGGCAGTGTTGGGAAGTACCACGCCAGTCAATGTGATCGTCGTAGAACAAGCCGATGCAGTCGGCCCCGATCTTGGCCTCGGTCCGCGTCCTGTGATTGAGCAAGCGTTGACTGAACTCGGCATAACGCTGCGTCTGGGCACGACGGTGAGCGCTATCGATGGCGATGGAATCGTCACATCGACCGGTGAACGCATTGATGCAAAGACGGTGATCTGGACAGCGGGCATGCGCGCCAATGGCCTGACGAAAAAGCTGAATGCCGAGCGCGATCGGCTCGGGCGCCTGCATGTGGATGCGGAACTGCGGGTATTGGGATCGGAAGACATCTTCGCCGCCGGCGATGTCGCCTTCGCCGCCACCGACGACGCCGGAAATCACGCGCTCATGTCATGCCAGCACGCGATGAACATGGGGCGGTTCGCCGGCCACAACGTGGCGGCTGACCTGGTCGGCGCGACGCTTTTGCCGTATCGGCAGCCTGTCTATGTGACGTGTCTCGATCTCGGTTCGTGGGGCGCGGTATTTACCGAAGGCTGGGATCGTGAGATCAAGCTCGTCGGCGCGGAGGCGAAAGCACTCAAGCGGCAGATTTGCACCGAGTGGATTTATCCGCCCGCCGCCGATCGCGAAGCTGCCTTCGCCGCGGCCGATCCCGCGGTCTCGGTAGTCGCCTAAACGGGTAGCTGGCGCTGCTGTGCCTTGAGCACGTTGTCGGAACTCAATCCCGTCAACTGCTCATACAACGCCGGCGCGGTTGCGCCCTCTGTGTTCAGCAGCAGGACGTTCGACCGTTCATCGAGCCCAAGCGCAGCGCGATCGTCCGCGTTGCCGCTCGCCTGGATAAGTCCCGCAAGGCCGGCCGCGCCCGACTCTCCCGCCACGACGGGCACATCTCGAACGGTACCCTCGGCGAAGATCCGCATGGCATCGACGGCGGCATTGTCGGGAATGGTCATGAAGGCATCGGCGAGAACGGCCAGGAAACGCCACGCCAGCGGCGACGCGTCTCCGCAAGCAAGGCCGGCCATCACCGAGTCGACGGAGCCGGTAGCGAACGTCGCCCGGCCTTGCAGCGCGCTTTGAAACAGGCAGTCTGCCTGGACGGGCTCGACAATCACGCACGATGGCCGCTGTTCACCGAAGCGTTCGGCGAAGTAGCTCATAACACCCGCTGCCAATCCGCCCACACCGCCTTGAACGAACACGTGCGTATAAGGTTCTTCGCCCCCTTGCTCGATAGCTTCGGCTGCGATCGTCCCGTATCCCTGCATCACATCGCGCGGGATGGTCTCGTAGCCTTCGTACGAGGTATCGGAGACGACGTGCCAGCCATGCGCTTCCGCCAGACGCGCAGCTTCCTTCACCGACTCGTCATAGTTGCCATCGATCTGCACGATCTGCGCGCCCAACTGTTCTATGGCAATGCGCCGCTCATCGTTCACGTGACGATGCAGCACGATCACACAGCGGCAGCCAATGCTGCGCGCCGTTGCCGCCAACGCGCGGCCATGATTGCCGTCAGTCGCGCTGATGACCGTGAAATCCTGCAGCTGCGCCTTGTAATGCCCAGCGGTTAACTTCGCCGGAACGAAGTCCAGCTCAGGCCAAAGGCGTCGAATCAAACGGATCAGCGCAATCGGTGCACCCAGCGCCTTGAAGCTGCCAAGCGGGGAACGATGGCCTTCGTCCTTCACGCTGATCGACCCAACGCCCAGCCGGGCAGCAAGATCCGGCAGATCCCACAACGGTGTGGGACCGGCATTCAATCCATCCCACGCCGATAACCACGCGCGGCTTTCATCGGCGGCTTGAATGTTCAGGATATCGCGAAGCGATTCGTCGTAACGCCCCCGGCGAGCGCTGGTGTTATGTTGCAGCATCAAACTTTCCTCTGGTTCTGGTTATGGCTATCAACGGCCGGCAGTTTCGTGCGCACGATTTCGGCTAGATAACGCGCGCCAATGGGCAAAACGGCGTCGTTGAAATCGTAACGAGCGTTGTGAAGGGGCGTCGCACCCGGCTCGCCCTCAGCGCCATTGCCGATGAACGCAAAGTTTCCAGGCACCACCTGAAGGAACGCGCCGAAGTCTTCAGAGATCATCATCGGGGCCACGTTGCCGTCCACGTTCGCGGCGCCCACAATCGCCGTCGCTGCCGCGATCGCTGTCGGAACGCACTCCGGCGTATTCACCGTGGGAACAAACTCATGCGTGTATTCGAACGAACATTCGGCGCCGTGAGCCGCGCAAACGCCCTCGCTGATGCTGCGCATCCTGCTTTTGAGCAAGCGCTGCACGTCAGGCGTATAGCTGCGGGTATCGCCCTTGATGATCACCTGTCCGGGAATCGCGTTGCGAATACCATCGGTGAACAACTCCGTACATGAGACCACCGCGTGCACGCCGGGGTCGACACTCCTCGATACAACCGTCTGCAAAGCCAGCACGATCTCTGCGGCAATCACAATGGGATCGATGGTCATATGCGGTCTTGCAGCGTGACCGCCTCGGCCATTGATACGGATAACGAAGTTATCCTCACTCGCCATGATGCCACCGGCACGCGTTGCAATAGCTCCCGCTCGCAGGCCTGGAATGTTGTGAACGCCATAGATTTCGTCGACAGGGAACCGCTCGAACAGTTTGTCGGCGATCATCGCCTTCGCGCCCTTGCCGTGTTCCTCGGCGGGCTGGAAGATGAAACGCACGGTCCCGTTGAAATCGCGCCGCTCGCATAAAAGCTTTGCCGCACCGAGCACCATGCTCATGTGACCATCATGGCCGCAGGCGTGGGACTTGCCGGCACGAACGGACACGTGATCGCGCTCCGGTGCTTGCTCATGGATGTTGAGCGCATCCATCTCCGCACGCAGACCAATCACACCGCGACCATCGCCACAAGACAGGCTCGCGACAAAACCCGTTCCACCGATACCCCGCGTCACCTCAAGCCCGAAGCCCTCAAGTACCTCCGCCGCGAAGGCGCTCGTCTCGTGTTCCTCGAAACCCGTTTCGGGCGCGCGATGAAAGCGGTGTCGCCACTTTGTCAATTGACGATCGAAGTCCAATGCCGCGCTGCTTGTGTCCATTGTGTTTCTCCCCATGTCCGCTCGATTCCTGGTGTGCTCCAGTATAGGAACCGTCGAGCGAGAAAAAATCTCGATTAGATGCCGATAGCCGATAATTCCGTTCTATTTCTAGCTCTAAACTCAACGAACAGCGCGTTCCTCCTAAGACACGCCCAAACGCGGCGACACCGCGCCCAGTTGCGCGCGGATGGCGTGTTGCTGAAGGACATGGCTATTGTCGAGTATCGGTGGACTGGACAAGCAGAATGACGCGCTATTGCGCGCGTTCGAGCGCCGCATGATGGCGGAAAGCGATGTGATGGCCTGCTACGAAGTGTCGGGCGAGTTCGACTTTGCGCTGATCGTGAGCTCGGCTTCCATGGAGCGGTATCACACGCTCACGCGATGAAGTGCCCGAAGTTCGAGACGAAGATTCGGACCGATGACCCGGAAGAGCCGGACGGAGCATCGGCTTGAACATGGTTCAACCCTTCGCCGTTCGCCTCAATCCCGCAACAAACGCAGCGATGCGATCGCAAGCCTCTGCGAGCCGCGTTTCATCGACGACGAAACCCAGCCTCACGTAACCGCTCGCCGTCTCGCCGAACGCGCTTGCATCGAGTACCGAAACGCCTTGCGCGCGGAATAACTGCCAACTGAACTCATAGGCATCCAGGCCCGTGCCGGTAACGTCCACCATCATGAACATGCCGGCTTCGGGCAACAGGCAATGCAAGCCGGGCACGTCGCGAAGACGATTGAACACGACGTCGCGACGACGCCGGTAAATCTCGCGCATGTCCGCCGCGATCCGCGCGCGGTTTTCGAGCGCGGTCAACGCCGCTTCCTGGATGAAACCCGGCAGGCCGTAGAGCATGCAAAGCGCCAGTCGCCCGAGATGTTCGATCAGCGTCTTCGGCCCGATCACCCAGCCCACGCGCCAACCGGGCATGGCATGCGACTTGGACAAGCTGCCAATCGTAACGGTACGCTCGGCCATGCCATCAAGCGAAGCAATGCTCACATGCTCGCGCTCAAACGTCAGGTCCGCATAGACCTCATCGGCAACAATCCATAGATCGTGCTTGCGAGCCAGTTCGGCAATGCGCTCAAGGTCTTCGCGCGGCATCACCACGCCGGTCGGATTGCACGGCGTCGCGAAGAAAATTGCCTTGGTTCGCGGGGTAATAGCAGCCTCAAGCGCTGCACAGTCCAGATGAAATGCCTTCGCGGGATCAACGGCCACAGGCACCAGCGTGGCTCCCGATGCCCGGACGCTGGCCTCGTAAGTGAGATACATCGGCTCAGGGACAATGATCTCGTCGCCCGCTTCGCACAGGCATAGGGAAGTAGCGAAAACTCCGTTCTGCGCACCCGCGACCACGATCACGTTGCTCGCATCAACGGTCGTACCGGTTTCACACGAATGATCCCGCGCGATGGCCGCACGCAATGGCTCGCGGCCTATCACTTCAGCGTAATGCGTGTCGCCGGCGCGCAGTGCTGCGACAGCACGATCGACAATCACTTCGGGTGTAGCGAAGTCCGGATCGCCCACGCTCAGGACGATAACGTCCTCGCCGTTTTGCAAAGCCTGCTGAGCAGCGTGATGGATTTCCCATGCAGACGTGCGCTTGCCTTGCAGGCGCTCGACGAGGTTCGAATACTTCATGCGCTCACTCCCTGAAGCGTGACGATCGACTCGGCACGCGATGATTTTTGCTTCGATCGTTTCGATTATAAAGTCCGCCGGAACGCAAACGTCAAGCGCGCGTGTCGCCGACCCTTCGGCCTTTCGTCCTCTCGCCCACGCTCTCCGCGCCAAGATTTGCCGCCAGATAACTCAGCAACGCCTGGATGCGCAGCGAACGCCCCTTGCGCGTAGGCACCAGAGCGATGACCGGCGCGCTGCCGAAATCCCACTCGCTCAGGAGCCTCACCAGCTTGCCTGCCGCGACCGCATCCGCTACGTCCCATTGCGAGCGCAGCACGAGCCCCAAGCCTTCTTCCGCCCAACGGCGTGCGACGCTGCCATCGTTCGTGGTGAACGCCGGCGTAACGCGCAGCGTGGTTGGCGACGATGGTTTTTTGCCCGCGTCCGACCTTCGCCGGCGCACGCGCCAGAGCGTTACGTCCTCATCGTTTTCGCGAATGCAGATGCAGTCGTGCTCGAGAATCTCGCGTGGTTCACGCGGATAACCCCGTGCCGCGATATAACCCGGGCTCGCACATAACCAGCGTTCGTTCGCAAGCAACGGCCGCGCGCTCCAGGAGGAGTCGCGGACAGTGCCGATCTGGATCACGATATCGGCGGCATGACTGTGAGGCCAGGGCGTTTCAAGCAAGTCGAGTTGCAGGCGAATCCCCGGATTCGCGCGGGCGAACCGCGCGAGCAACGGTGCAATATGCACGCGTCCAAAACCGAATGGCGCAGCGATTCGAATATGTCCGGCGAGTTGTGCGGTTTGTTCGCGGAAGGTGTCGGGGAGAGCCTCGATAGCGCTCAGCAACCCTTGCGCTTCGCGCGCCAGTCTTGCGCCGTCCGCGGTGAGCGACATATGCCGTGCGTCGCGCGTAGCGAGCGTTACACCCAGCGACTTTTCCAGTTTCTTGAGCCGCATGGAGAGCGCCGACGGCGTCACGTTCAGGACACGCGCCGCCGCGCTCAGCGACTCCGAGCGCGCGAGCATGGTTACAAGCCGTAGATCAGCGAGTTCCATCGTTCAATTTTACTTAAGGATAGATGTGCCTGAATTTAACCACAGCTTAGGCTTTCATCAGTAAAGTCGCTTCCATCATGCCAAATCAATCTATCCCAACTTATCCGAAAGCAGTGCTGTTCGACTTGCTGACCGCCCTCCTCGATTCGTGGAGCCTGTGGAATCGCGCCGCCGGCAGCGAAACCGAGGGCGGCGCCTGGCGTGCGGAATATTTGCGCCTGACCTACGGCTGCGGCGCCTACGTTCCCTATGAAGAACTCGTGCGTCAGGCTGCAGTGCAGGTCGGCTTGCGTGAATCGGCCGCACGCGTGCTCGAAGCGCAATGGCTGCAACTCGCGCCCTGGAGCGGTGCGAAAGAAGTGTTGCGCAAGCTCGCACCGCATTGCCGGCTGGCGATCGTGACCAACTGCTCAAAGCGTCTCGGCGAGCAAGCCGCCGGTTTGTTCGATATCGACTGGGACGTGATCGTGACGGCTGAAAGCGCGGGCTTCTACAAGCCCGATCCGAGGCCGTATCAGATGGCGCTCGATCGACTGAAAGTCGATGCGAACGACGCAGCGTTTGTTGCCGGTTCGAGCTACGACATGTTCGGTACAGCCGCGACGCGCTTGCGCACTTACTGGCATAACCGCGTGGGTCTGGAGCTTGTGCAAGGCGCGCAAGCGCCGGAGTTGGAAGCCCCTACGCTCGACGCGTTGCTGCCTTGGCTGCGCGGTTTCAACTTATCGAAGGGAACGTCCACGTCATGACGCTTGATCAGATCGAAACTCCTGCCGCGTTGATTGACCGGCAGCGCATGGAGCGCAACATTGCTCGTATGCAGAGCCGGATGGACACGCTTGGTGTCGCGTTCCGGCCGCATGTGAAGACGACGAAGTGCGTGGAGGTTGCGCAGGCGCAGCGCGATGCGGGTGCGCGTGGCATCACGGTATCGACGCTCAAGGAAGCCGAGCAGTTTTTTGCTGCGGGCTTTCCCGACATCTTGTACGCGGTGGGGATCATTGCATCGAAACTTCCTCGCGCGCTGGCGTTACGGCGCGCGGGATGCGATCTCAAACTGATCGTCGATAACCTGGAAGCTGCGCAAGCTGTGGCCGAGTTCGGGCGTGCTCATGGTGAAGTTTTCGAGGTGTGGATCGAGATAGATACCGACGGTCATCGTTCCGGTGTCCAGCCCGATGAAGCTCGCTTGCTCGACATAGGGCGCATGCTTCATGGCAACGGCGAACGCCATGGCGCGCGTCTTGGTGGCGTGATGACCCATGCAGGGTCGAGCTACGATCTCAACACGCCTGACGCGCTCGCCGAGCTGGCTGAGCAGGAACGCGCGGGTTGCGTGCACGCAGCCGAGCGTTTGCGCGATGCGGGCCTGCCCTGCGATGTGGTGAGTGTGGGTTCCACGCCGACCGCGCTTGCGGCGCAGCATCTTGAAGGCGTCACGGAGGTGCGGGCTGGCGTGTATGTGTTCTTTGATCTCGTCATGCGCAACGTTGGGGTCTGCACGACCGGTGATCTGGCGCTTAGTGTACTGACGACGGTGATTGGGCATCAGGTGGACAAGGGCTGGGCTATTCTCGATGCAGGCTGGATGGCGATGAGCCGTGATCGCGGCACCGCCAAGCAAACGCACGATTACGGTTATGGGCAGGCTTGCACGCTCGATGGCTCACCGCTTGATGGTTATGTGCTCACGGGCGCGAATCAGGAGCATGGCATTCTCGCGAATGTGGATCATCCGGGTAGCGATATTTCTGTTTACCTGCCGGTTGGGACGCGACTGTTGATCTTGCCGAATCATGCATGCGCTACAGGTGCGCAATTTCCCGTTTATCACGCGCTTGCGGAGGGTAGTGATGTGGTCGTTTGGGGGCGGTTTTATGGGTGGTAAGGGGGGCGCTCGCGCTCGTGGAACGGTTTGGGGTTTGGCGAGTTGGGGGTTAGTGGGTGGGGTTGATGCTGGGTTGCACGGGTTCTGCGTTAGCGGTTGGGTTCATTGCCGGGTTGCTGCTTTCCAGGTCTTCGCGCATTTAGTATTAGCTGATTTCTTTATCACTATTAGCCACTGCGCGTGGCGGCGCGTCATTTCTTTGTCCAAAGGTAACTAGTCAGCAGCTAAAGGCGAGGGAACGTGTCCAGCGAAGCTGAGAGCGAGCGCGGCCATGAGCGGGCGACGTTGTTTGCGCAGGGTAGCCAGATACGATCGGATGATGCAAAACGCCTGAAGTCCGCGCGCGGTGCGGAAGCACCCCGACACCTTTTGTTTGAGCTTGGGCATTCTGATATCGCGTTCGGCTTGGTTATTGTCAAATGGGACGCGATGGTCGGCGATAAAGCGCCACACTTGCTTGGCATGACGCTCGAGCCGGCCCAACAGATTGTAGGCTTCGCTTTGTTTGATTCTGCCGCGCACATCTTGACGCGTCGGGTCACGAGCCTGCTGCGGGTTAAGCTTACGGCCTTGCTTGATCAAGGCGCGGCTGCGTCGCTGATAGTGGTTTGTGCGCGTGTGGTTCAAGCTCGTATGGCCGCTGGCGATGCTGTGATCGACCTCGCGCTTGGCCTGGCGCAGCAGCTTGAGCATGTGTTCGGCCCAGGGCTGCTGGGTGGATTCCCATACCCCGATCAACTCACGCATATGATGCGCGTTGCATAACGCATGCTCGCAGTCGTAGTAGGTGTAAGGCACCCAGCCGTCGTGCACCGCGACCCCGGTAAATAAGGGCAGGATGCCGAAGCTGTCCAGTGCTTCGCGGCCACGCGTGCGGTGCGAGCCATACCACGTCAGCGCCTGGGTCGAGGCCGTGTGCAGCCAGTGCAGGATAGGTCCCACGCGCATGCC
>NZ_JBLKRU010000071.1:0-26590 GCF_047608185.1 Caballeronia eucalypticola | reverse complement strand
CTGCATCGCGGAAGCAACTGACCATGTGGCCCGATGTCCGCAAGATCGTGGCCCTGGCGTGGCCGGTGCTGATCGGCCAACTGGCGATCATCGCGTTCAGCGTGATCGATACGGCCATGGTCGGCCGATATTCCGCCACGGATCTTGCAGCGCTCGGCCTCGGTTCATCGATCTACATCTCTGTCTATATTGGTTTAACGGGCATCCTGACGGCATTGCAACCCATTGCCGGGCAATTGTTCGGTGCGCGGCGTGAAGCCGATATCGGCGAGGAAGTCCGGCAGGCGCTATGGCTGGCGGCGGTGTTGTCGGTGATTGGCTTCGTTTGTTTGTATTTCCCGCAGCCTCTCCTGAGTATCGCCGATACCCCTCCCGCCCTGCACGACCGCACCCTCGCCTATTTGCGCATCCTGTCGCTCGGCCTGCCGGCGAGTCTCGCGTTTCGCGTCTATGGCTCGCTTGCGAACGCGGTAGGCAAACCCCGCCTCGTGATGTTCCTGCAAGTCGGTGCGCTGATGCTGAAGGTTCCGCTCAACCTGTGGTTCATCTTCGGCGGATTCGGCGTGCCGGCGCTGGGTGGTCCAGGCTGCGCAATCGCGAGCACGATGATCAACTGGCTGATCGCCATCGTTGGAATAACGGTGCTGGTGCGTGTCGAGTTCTTCCGGCCGTTCGGCATATTTTCGCGCTTTTGCTGGCCCGTCTGGCAGCGTCAGAAAGCGCTGCTGAAACTCGGCATTCCGATGGGGCTGTCCTACCTGATCGAAGTGACCTCGTACACGTTCATGGCGCTGTTCATCTCGCATTTCGGCACGACGACGCTTGCTGGACATCAGATCGCCGGCAACATTGGCGCGGTGCTCTACATGACGCCGCTGTCCATTGGCGTGGCGTCCGCGACCCTCGTTTCGCAAGCACTTGGCGCAGAACGTTTCGATGCCGCCCGTTCGCTCGCCCGCCACGGCATTGCGTTGTCGTGCGGTATCGCGTGCGTGTACGGCGCGGCGCTGTTCGCGCTACGGCCTCACTTGCTCGCGGCCTACACGCCCGACAGCCAGGTGATCGCAGCAGCCATGCCGTTGCTGGCGATTGTCGTGTTCTATCATTTCTTCGATGCCCTCCAGATCACCACCGCGTTCGTACTGCGCGCCTACAAGGTGGCGGTCGTGCCGACGGTGATCTACGCGGTCGCGTTGTGGGGCATCGGGCTGGGCGGCGGATACTTGCTCGGGTTCGACGTGGGCGGTTTTACGCCCGCCTGGTTGCAGGGCGCGCGCGGGTTCTGGGTGGCGAACTCGTTAAGCCTGGGCGTGGCGGGCGTAGGACTGTTTCTCTACTGGCGGCGGATCAGCACGCGGCACATCCCGGATGATCGTGTCGGCGCCGGGGCCAAGCCAGTTTAGATTCAAAACCGCACCAACCACGCCAAACCGCGCACTCGATGCAATCAGCGCACGCGCGGTGTCATAAAATGAAAACAATTGGCAAGGACGACGTAACACTCCGGTAAAATCGCCAGCGTTTTGGCCACCCTGGAACGAGTGCGATGATCCGCGTCATAAAAAAACAACGCTGGCCCATGGCGTCGCTTGCCGCCCTTTCCATGTTCGCCGCGGGTTTGCTCGGCGCCACGCATCGCGCCGACGCCGCCCGCACGCTGAGCGTATCGCCACAGGGCAAGGTCACGCAGGTGCGCCAGGTGGTCGTCAAGTTCGACGAAGCGATGATCGCGTTCGGCGACCCGGCGGCCAAAGCTCCGGCTCAGGTCCATTGCAGCGGGGGACCATCGGCGGGATCCGCGCATTGGATCGACGATAAAACCTGGGCCTTCGACTTCGCACAAGACCTCACGCCCGGCATGCGCTGCTCAGTCGCGCTGAACGACGGTCTCAAATCCACTGCGGGCAACGCGCTCACCGGCCCACGCCAGTTCCGCTTCGAAACGGGCGGCCCGTTTGTCACGCAAGTCATGCCCGGCGGCGGCGAGATAGAAGAAGACCAGATCTTCGTGTTGCGCCTGAACGGCCCCGCGACAGAAGCGTCGGCGTTGCAAAACATCTGGTGCGAATCGAGTGGATTGGGTAACCGGATTCCCGTCAAGAACGTCGACCCCAACGCACGCGCCGCGCTCCTCAAACATTTCCGCCTCGATAAAGACAGCGCACGCGTGCTTACGCTTGCGTGCCAGCAAACCCTGCCGTCGGCCACGAAGATGCAACTCGTGTACGACGCAGGCGTAGCCGGCCCGAGCGGTCCTCGCGAACGATGTGGAGAAGCGCTTCGACTTCGATGTCCGCGAACCGCGAGTTTTTCGTGCGAACGTGAAAACGCCAAGGCGACAGCACAAGCATGGAGATGGCATTCGCGGGCGTGAACCTGATTGCGCGCGATTTCGCAAAGCTTGGAGAGCTTTATCATTGTGGCGGTGTCTGGCAGAGGCGCTCGATTGTCCCGGCCGAGTGGGTACGGGCGTCGGTCACACCCGACAAACTCCACTTAAAGCCAGGCAGCATAGGGTTGCTGCCGTTTGGATATGGTTATCAATGGCGGGTGCCCGAAGGCGAGCGCGGCGAGATCTTCGCCGCTGGCGTGTACAACCAGTTTATGTTCGTCGATCGGTCGCGGGAAGTCGTGATAGTGAAGCTGTCAGCAAACAGGCACTTCGGAACCACGATAACGGAGGTTGCCAACCGAGAGCTGATTCAATCGCTTTCTTCCGTGCCATTGCGGAGTCGCTGGACTGACATCGCATCGTCACTCATAATCAGCCGAAGAAAGGTAACGATAGCGAGTGCTATGCAGTGGGACGAATTGGAAGTTTTCTTGTGCGTTGCGGAACTAGGCAGCTTTACGCGCTCCGCTGAAAGGCTCGGGCGACCGAAGTCGACAGTGAGCCGAGCCGTCGCCGCACTCGAGGCGCGGCTCGGTGAACGGCTTCTCGAGCGAAGCAGCCGGAGTGTCCGGTTGACCGACGCCGGACGTGATCTGCTCGCCCGGGCCAAACCTCACGTCACGGAGCTCAACGACATCCTCAACGAGCACGAATCTCTGAGCAGCTTGCCGCGAGGTATGCTCCGTATCGCCGCGTCGTATGAGATTGTGACGCAAGGCCTGTTCGACATCCTGCCGGATTTGTTGTCGACGTATCCTGAACTGCAGGCGACGATTGAGATCACGCATCACTTAGTTGATCCCATTGAAAGCGGGTACGACCTCCTTCTCTATCAAAGCCAGACAACTTTGCCGGACTCATCTATCGTTGCACGCCACCTCTACGACGTCGAATTCGGCATTTTCGCGGCGCCCCCACTGGTCCGGAAGTACGGGCTGCCCAAATCGCCTGACGAGCTTCAGTCCTGGCCGATGGTCACGACCAGCGTCGGGCAGGTGTGGCAATTCGCGCATACGCCAACAGGCAGAATTCACTCGTATTCAACCCAGCCGAGACTGTCCGTGCCGAGCGCACAGGGACGACTGCGCGCTGCCGAAAAGGGCTGCGGCGTCGCCGTATTGTCCACGATGCTCTGCAAGGAGGCGGTGGCGGCGCGCCGCCTCGTGCGCATCCTTCCTGATTTCGTGCCTGTCCCGCTTGCCATCTACGCCCTGTTGCCGAGCCGCAAGGTCCACCCGGCACGAGTAACTGCTTTGCTGAATGCTTTCGCTCAACGATTTGGCGGCGGGCGTACGCGCAGGTGATGATGCGCATGGTGCGCGTTTTTGCTTTTGCTTTCTACCTCATTAACGCATCGGCCTCTTTGTGTGTTGTGGTCAAGCCCTTGGGACACCGTCCGGAGTGTTCCTGGCCGGGCCTTCTTCGGCGAGCAGATCACTTCGAGGAGGCGATTCGTTTCCTTGACCAAGAAGGCCGTAGATCTTTTAGTTCTCGCGCTCCCTTTCGAGTTTAATCACGCGCGCCTGACGCTCCCGGATGCGTCTCTGTACGGGTCTGGCTCCACTTCCTCTGCACGTCGTTTAGCGGCGGCTCAGCCTTTCCTGCAGGGCATTGCTGCACCGCTGCAAGGCTGAGCCACCCCGCCCGGCGCTTCGTAGGTTTTGGTGATCGAATAGCCTTGCGCAACTACCAATCGCACCGCGTCAGCCTCGAATTCGTCAGTCAGACCGCCTACTCGTTTTTTCTCATCTCGGTTTAGAGAACGATTCCTTTAGATGTGTGCAAAGTCGTTCGACCAGTACAGTGACGACCTGGCGTGCTTTCAAGTTCCTGCTGTTCTGGTTTATTCGGAATCCGCGTGACGCGGCATTGCGGCACCAACTTCAGTCCTCGGTACTTTTACTGATTAGTTCATTAGACAATCTAAGTCGTAAAGCACGCCACGACCCATCGTCTCACAGGCGGAACGCCACGTTCCCGATTCGGCTTGAATCATCATTTATGCTCGCTTAGCTTCTCGTCTTAGGAGGGGGAGATTGCCAGCTGACGCACGAAGTCCATGAGCATACGAGAGGAAGATATCGCAGATATAGATTAACGACGCAGGCTATAAACCAATTAAACAGCTTGGAGGGACGAAAGGATGGAAACGTCGATCACGAAAAATTTATGCTTATTCGCACTACTACTCATTTCGTTTGAAGAAGCGCGCGCACAGAGTTCGGTGACGCTATTCGGCGTCGTCGACGCCGGGCTGATGTACCAGAACCAGAATGGCGGAACCGGACTGGGCGGGAAGACGAAGGACAGCGTCACTATGTTTACAGGTGCTGGGGGCAGCGACAGCAGCGAATTCGGCATGCAGGGGCTGGAAGACCTTGGTGGGGGCACGCAAGTCGGCTTCAAGCTGGCGAACGGGTTCAATAGCGGAAACGGGGCGCTGGGAACCGCAGGAACGCTGTTCAATCAGGAGTCGAATGTGTTTTTTCAGAGTCAGTACGGCCGCGTGACGGTGGGAAAGCAACTCGATCCCGCCTATCTGGCGGTGGTCTTTTCCGATCCTCGCGATGCCAAAAACGCCTATAGCGCGGTCGGCACGTGGAATTTCCTGCAGGGGAATGATCCCGCGCCCAGCGATACCGTATACGAGTCGAACGCCATTTCTTATTCGTATCGTGATCGCGGTGCGAGCGCCGGTGTGCTCTACCGATTCGGGGGAATACCAGGCGCGCTGTCCCAGGGCCGGGTTATCTCCGCTGGCGTTGGCTACGACAACGGCAGCCTGATCGGCAATGGCGGCTTTCTCACCAAAAACGATTCGTCAGGGACCCGGGATTTGCGCGTCTGGGAAATCGGCCTGGGTTATCGAATCGAAAGCGTCACCATCAAGGCCCTGTACGTCGATTACGATTTACCACTAGGCAATGTGGTGGCTCCCATCGGCACGACGCCGCCGTCGCACGTCATCGAGGCCGGTGGCGGGGTGAACTGGCGTCTCTCCCCGGCGCAGGAGATCACCGTTGCGTATTATTTTACCGAGAACAAAATGGACACGACCAACGCGACGTCAATGTACGTTCTCAGCGACGACTATTCGCTGAGCAAGCGGACGAAGTTATATGGCTATGTTGGCTTGATGTCGGCGAAGAAGGGCGCGAATGCGCTCACGGCACTGACAACGGCTCAGTTGACGACTGGCTATCCGAACGCCAATACATCTACCATTGGATTTGGCATACAGCACACGTTCTGACACAAAACGCGTATCTATTTGCGAGCCGCCAATGACGTTTGCCATAGCGGTTCGCAAGAAATTGCGTTGATAAACTCTGCGGTAAAAATCATGCCACATGTTACCGTTGGTATAGTTGCATGTCTATTCTAGGAGGGTAGTGCAAGGGTCTTCGCGTAGATCATCAGAGTTCCTTCTAGGGCTCCATAAAGCATTTCGACTGCCATAGCGCGCAGCACCTGACCATTGCCAGCTGCAGCCGAAATTGCCTCGGCTGCTCCGATCATCGTGAGGAGTGCAGCATCCCCTCTTGCTCCCTTGATTGCCACGAAAGGATTAAGGGCAACCCGAAGGCACTCAGTGTATGTCGCACGACAATCATTTAGGAATGACCGAAGTGCATCAGAACCGCATAGCGCTGCAACGACGGGCCCGATTTCCGGGCCCGAAGCAATGGCGCAGTTGACATAGGCGTCAGCGAAGATCAGCAGGGTCAGTTCAGGCGTTACCGCTTTCTCAACAAGGGTCCCGCGCAAAGCCTCGGCTTGTTTGTCGTCAAACGCCTGATAGAGTGCAATCAGCAACCCATCACGATCGCCGAAGTGATCATAGGTAACTGGTTTGGTTACACCGGCCCGATCGGCGAGATGGCCGAGCGTCAGGGATTCCGTACCCTCATTGCGGATGATCGCACGGGCTACGTCCAGCAATTGTTGTCGTCGGGAATCCCGACTCATTCTCTTCGTGTTCGTCGCCATTCTTTGATTCCTCAACTCAGTTCACAGAAGACGCAACGCAGTTTTACAAACGCTAACGGAATGAGTTGCGGGAGTTGAGGGTCGTCAACCCGCTGCACGCTCTGTTATCGGTTTCGTTGTATCGGTAACGAGGAGGCCATCGCAGAGTGATAACGCATTGACGAAGCGGTCGATGTGGTCAGCATTGGTTTCGTCCGCTTCGTAAAACATATCGATTTGCGTATCCTTCATGCCGCATAAGCCGAACACGCCTTCTATCACTTGTGTCTGGATGGCCTGTGTATATCCGTGACGATCATAGCCGCTCTTGTCACCGGCACCCGTAGCGATAAGTCGCACTGGAATATTGCGCATGCTTCCGGTGAGTCGACCTTGTTCGTCGATCTTATATGCCCAGCCACCTGTAAAAACGCGCTCGAACCACCCTTTTAACAAGGCCGGGACGGACCACCAGTACACAGGAAAAACAATGACAAGCATGTCGGCGCGGTCAATCCGCGCCTGTTCTGCAGCAACATCCGATGGGACTTTACCGTTGCCGCGATAGTGCTCGATGTCTGCCGCCGACATGGTAGCCGAGAACGCTTCCTGGTGGAGAACGGCAATCTCGACGGTGATGCCTCTAGCCGAAAGGTCACTGGAAATGCGGTGCGCAAGCGAGTGGGAAAGAGACTTGGCGTTGGGATGCGCCACAACGATGAGGGCGTTGCGTACGACATGGGTAGATGGCATGAGGGCCTCCTAAGTGAAAGTCAGATCATATTACCATTAGTAAGTTACCATGTGTAAACTAGAGTGGGAATGTAAGGGGTTTCGTGCCTGTTCAACAGGTTTCCTTCCAGGGCCGGATATCGTCCTAGTCGTGCCGCCCGGCCGCAATCTCGCGTTTCGCTGCAGCCAGTGATACGCATCAGTGCAGGCTCAGGCACTCATCCCGGAATTAACCATTGAACGCCTCGGGGCACATGCCCGTCTGGACATCGATCATCTGGACATCGATCAACTGGATCGAAGGCTATTACAGCTGGCAACGCCTGCACGCCTCAATCGACCTCCTTGTCTCTGTCGACTACGACGCCCGGCTGATAGCCGCGTGACTTGCTGTACGGAGAAACGAGGCAGGGTCAGGATCGTCAGGAACAGATCTTTGGGCAGGCGGGGCTGGCGATAGCGCGCTCGACACTTGATGCCTGGGTCGACGCGTGCGGCGTGCAACTGCAGCCGCATCGCCGCGCAGCAGATTTTCGTCAAAGACTGTTTGCACCTTCGCGGTCAGCCCCTGAAACACATCGCGTATTGGTCGCGCGCGCAGCGATCCAGATGCGCGTGCCGGGTTTGTTCTCTTCTTACCGCGGCAAAGTAGTGCTCATCCAATCGGAAAGACTCCGGACTATCTCGGGCGCTTACGAAGTTGTGCGAACGGCGCCCACAGATGCCGCGGCACTCCTTCCACGTCGGCGCGGCGCTGTTTCGAGCAGGAAGATGGACGCTACGGCACCCAGCATCAGCATCCCACTGGCAAAGTAGAGCGTGGCCCGCAAGCCCTGGTGCTGGGCGATGGCGCCGCCGATGACAGGCGCAAGCCCTCCGCCAAAGATTTCACCAATGCCCACCACAAAGCCCACGGACGATGCCACGAGTCCAGGTGGTGCGGCCTCCGTTGCGATCGGTCCGCACAGCAGGCTGATCAACGGAAGGGCGAAAGCAGAAATTGCAAACAGCAGCCAGAACAGGAGCCACGGTTGATCGGCGCCCACGCGTGTGAAAAGGAAGAGGAGAACGGAGGATGCGACGAATCCATAGATTGCCACGGGGCGCCTTCCAATGTAGTCCGAAGGAAGCACCATGGTGAACAAGCCAAGCAAGCCACCGAAGCCGGTCGCAGAGACAATCCATCCCATCCTTTGTGTTTCGATATGCAGAACCCCCGCGAGATAGCTCGGCACCATTGCGCTCAAGATGAACATACCGGCCATTGCGCCTAGGATGGCAATCCCGCCAAGGCAGACATTCCGACTACGAAAGATCTGCGTCCACCGCACGTCCGTTCGTTGGTTCGCTGCATGTGCAGGGGCACTGATTGAATCAGGCCGAAGCGTGAGCCAGGTGAGCAATGCCACGACAAATCCTGGCACGGCCGAAATCAGGAACACCCAGTGCCATGAAACAGCCCGCAGCAGTTGCGTCGCGACGATTGGCGCAAGGCCCAGTCCGCATACGGAGAACATGCCCATCTGGAGGCCCTGATTCAAGCCGCGCCGCGAGGGCAGCGATGCCTCACCCACCGCCGCGATGCTGACCGGCGTGAACGCGCCTTCCGCGACGCCCATGAGCGCGCGCATTGCCATCAGACTTGCGAATCCGGTAACAAGTCCGGAAAGACAGGAAAAAAGCGAAAACACGATCAGCGTGACGGTAAGGATTTTCCTGCGGCCGATTCGATCGGAGACAGGCCCTGCAAGGATGGCCCACAATCCCCACGTGAAACTCAGGATACCGAATAGGTTGCCGAGTTGTTGATAGTTGAGATTGAGATCTCGCATGATGGAGGGAAACAACGGGGCAATGAGCCATCTGTCAAAACCCACCAGTCCGAATCCGAGCCCCATGAGAATGAGCACCTTCCATTCGTAAGCGGCATCGTGGGACTTCGCCTTCGTGCCGTCTTTCTCTGACTTCCATTTCATTGCTTTTCTCCTTGAGATCTTATTCAAACACCGTAGCTTTTGTTAGTTGTATCTTTGCCGGTGGGTCCGTTACGCTGGTCCACAGATATCAAGCTTGCGATGTTCTCGCAGCACAGTGCAAGCGGGTCCCTTTCACGATGGGTTCTGGCAGTCGTTTGGGAGACATCGGCCGTGCTTCGCCCTGTAGGGAAAAGCATCGCTTCAGCGCTAGGTCAAGCGAGATTAAGAACCCGGGTCCCGTCCAACCGAAGCGTTTGTACAGGCGAATAGCGCAAGGCGCTGCCCTCGTCGCCGAGGTAGAAAGTGATGTCAAGGGTCAGGGCATCGACGTCATATTGGGAGTTCCACAAGGTCCGGACTTCCCTGCCTTCCTGTGTCACTGGAAAGCGAACCGCGGCCGCTGCGTCGGCGATCTCCACCGTGGTGAGCACGCGATCGCCGATGCGCTCCGTGAGAGCTCGCATTCGTTGATAGGTGAGGCCGTCGCCTGCCTCGTCCGGGAGATCGACGACTGACGGGAATCGGGTCAGCTCATGGTTGGTCACGACCTGTGGTTTGCCACCGCCGGACACTGTCCTAGCACCCTTTGCCGTGAAAGGCTCCCACACGAAAGAGGCACCCGTCCGGTCAGCGATGACGTAATGGCATGGAAGCGTTGCTGCGTAGTGCTCGAGCCCCGCGAGCCGTTCAAGTGCTTCGTCCACGTTCGCACAAGTTTCCAACAGATAGCAAGGCACTTCGAGTTCGTTGATGCCGGCCTGCAACGCCATGGTCGGTGTTTTGCCTGCGGCGTCGAGATCGGCGAGCAGGGCGACAGCCAGCCCGGCGCTATTGATGCCGTCGAGGCAGCCGCCGAGCAGGTCATAGGACCGCACCTGCAACGTGGCATACCCCGAATCCGGGTAGCTCTCGATCACATAGGGACGGGCGGTCATCGGCAATTGACCCGGGGCGCGCAAAGGAGCCGGCGACATCGATGCGCCGTTCGCCTCGAAGGCTGCGATAAATTCACCGAGCGTACCGGTGCTGAAGTCGTAGTTCCGGCTGAGACGCCCTTGTCCATCGGACGTGTGCTTGGGCGGATGCCACGAAGCAGAGCAGGCACCGAGCGACATCAGATACGGCACTTCACCGAGGTCGAAAGTGTCGTCTTCATATGCTAGGCCACAGGCCAATGCGGCGCCGCGCATGCGAGCGGCATGGGCGGGCCAGTGCTCGGCGAACCAGGCTTTGCGCGCACGCACCCGTGCTGGATCATGAACGGGCGAGGGTAGCCAGCCGTAGCGTTCGGCGGCAATCGATGCGAGATGGCGCCCAATTTCCTGATGAGAACCGCTCAAAACAAGCCTTCTAGGTTCTGAGAAGTCAGCGGGGCCACCTGCAAGAATCGTATCAACTTCAATCATGGGATTTCCCAAAAGGTATTACGTGAAAGAAGCGGCGTCACCGAGGCCGTGCAGCGGCGGCTTCCCTTGCACGATGTTACGGGGGCTAAATTTTGCTAGGACCGTTAGCAATCTCCGCCACATGTCGCATCATCTTGCCCCGGACGTTGCGGCGTTTTAATCGTCTGAGACATTCCCGCGCCGCATAATGTTGCTGTCAGATGTGCCGAATTTATGGAGCACCAGTGCCGCGTTTGCGCAGATTTAACGAACATCGATCATCAAAAAGAGTGGAGTGGATAGCGCATACTTCCGCCACCAGTCTCCACTTGATGAAAGAGCGCGCGACCTTCGACATGAGGGAACAGATGGTCGTAGCCTGCTTCGAACATACGGGGTCCATCCTCTCGTTCTCCGTCATCGGGCTGCCCAGGAAAGCACTATCGCCGGATAAGTGTGAAATGGCGGCCTCGTCATGAAGCGTTTCAAATGCACGCCGACCCTCGAAACAAAGCGGCTTTGCCGGGTTTCGAGGAATGGGCTACTTGAGCACCCGCGGTTTTGCCCTGCACTTTGTTTTGAGTAGTCATCGTGGGAACTACATTACGTGACTGGCGGAGGCGGATAAAGCCCCTGCGGGGAACATGGCGTTCCCCAAATGGAACGATCCTCGGTGAGCCATTGCTGGCTTGATCCTTATTTAGTTTTGTACGGGAAAACCTGACGCGAACCAAGCTTTGAAACTTCGACTGCGAACTCCGGGACGCGACAAACGGGAAGGGCATGCGCTGAGGCGCTGTATTGCTGATAGGGAGGCGGCTGTAGAAAGAAGTGATGAAAGAACGAGATTGCTTTATGAAGGTCACCACGTCTGTGGGGCCCTCATCAGCTGGGCGGTTTGCTGGTATTTCCGTTTCATGCTTTGACTGCGATATCGAGCAATTGTTTGCCTCGTGCGTGGTCGTGTCCGAATCGATCCATTACTGATAAATTCAGCGCTGGATTCGCGCATCCCGCCAAAGGGGCGCGACACAAGCCGTGGCCACAGGGTCATGAAGGGCCATTGGCGAGCGGCAGAGATGGCGGCGCGGCGCCGACGAGTTCGGTTACCGTGCAAGGCCAGATCTCCGTAGCGTTATACGGCGCAAATGTACAGAGCCTTGGTGACGCTGGCCGCGGCGGAAACACAGGTATGGTAGCGTCGGCGGCAATGGCACAGCGCGAGCGTCGACATCGACTAGGCGTCATCGAGCGTCTCGTGTGCTACCGCGCCTGTTCGAGGCCAGTGGCAGTCGCCGAATCGGCCCTGGCAATGAGAAGTTAGCGTCGCTACAATGAATTCACCGGCCGTCGGCGTTTTGCCGGCATGGCCGGGACCGACATCTCCTATCCTCGGAGGAAAGTCATTGTGAAACTCCTTTTGTATGCCTTAGCAACATTCTCTGTAGCAGCCGCTCCCGCCGTCTCTTTCGCCCAGTCGTGCAAGCCGTTCACGCGTGCTCAAGTCATTGCCGAGCTTATCGCGGTCGAGCATGCGGGCTTCCATCCCGGATCCGTCGATTACGTAGAGTATCCCGGAAATCTTCAGGCAGCAGAAGCACGTATCGCCGCAAAGCACGCCGGAGTCAACCCGGCGCCAAAAGTCGACGGTTTATTGCCATAGTGTTATATCAGGACGATGATGCCGAATTGCAGAAATATAAAAAGCAGGCCTAACCGATAACCCTCTGGTAAAGGGCAGATCCCCGGTCAGCCTCTCACGTCGTTCTAGGCGCGCGGCGTTGAGGCTAAATGCCGGTGAAACATGTCTCACGAAAACGGCATTTCGTTACGTCCGACGCAGCGCGTAGTTCAAGCCTCGCCACGCAAGCGAACGCTGGCGAAAAAAACCGGTCCGCTCCCCCGGGCCGGCAAAACGGGCAGCAAGCGAAGCGCTCCATACTGGCGTCTGCAGGTTTAAAATACCTGGACAGGAAGCTCGCTTGAAGACCTCTCTCCTCGCAGGACGCCTCGCTTTTGTCGATTGAATGTGCGCGTGACCAGCGATCATGCCGGTGTGTTTCAGAACAGGTGTCGCAGACCGACCGTATAGCCTGTGCCGTTAGTCGACGCGTTCGTCGCCTGCCAGCCTGTGGTTCCATAAGCGAATCTGCCTGACCGGGAGTCGTAGACGACATCGGCATAGACGCTCGTCGCTTTAGACAGGAAGTAGAAATAGCCCAATGCGCTACGGCATTGAATTGTCTGTCCGTTGGATGCCGTGTGGCTGAAGGTGGTCATTACCGCCTGCGCCGGGCCAATGGGGATGCTGAGGCCGGCCATCTGGTTGTGAATCGACTGGCTAAACGTGTTCTGGCCAAAGCCATAGCCAGCATAAAGCCGCGCAAACCCGAAGTCGTATTGACCAGCCGTATAGGCCCAGTGAGCGTGGTCCCCCTGCGGACGGATGAACGAGGCGGCGAGCTTGAGTTTCAGATCCTGATACACGATCGAAGCGGAATAAGGAATGTTGTCACCCTGAGCCGCCGAGTCGCGTGAGGCGACCTGCGCGCGCACAGTCACTGAACCCAGCGTGTACGCATAATTCGCCGAATTGTTCGTGCGCACCGTATCGATCTGTCCTGGGCCGCCGTTTGCCTCGGATATGCCACCGCGCGCAGCATAGCCTGCCACCAAGCCGTTCTGACCAAAGGGGTCGGCCGATACTTCGGCGTAGTGGCTCGCATTGACATCCCGGCCCAGGGCTAGGTGACCGAACCATCCCTCGAGCCCGACGGTCGAGCGACCACTGAAGAACGAACTCGAGTTATAGAACGTGCCGTTGTTCGGATTGAACTGTTGTTCCAACTGGAAGATTGCCTTGTACCCGCCTCCCAGATCCTCGACCCCTTTGAAACCCCAGAAGCTGGTCGCCCCGGTGTTCATCCGGATAGCCTGACTGCCGTCGTATTTGCCGACCTCCAGATCGACCAACCCGTAGAGTGTCACTGATGACTGCGCCATCGCGGCGTTTGCACCCAGCGCGGTCAAGGCAGCCACGAATAATTTTTTTCTCATCACTAACAGTCTCCTCAGTTAGTTCCGTTAAATGGAACTTATTGTTGGAGTTTAGCATTCAGTGGAACCGATGCAAGCTGTTTTAGAGCCTCTTCGGGATACTCCTAGGATTCGTGTTGTTACGGCGCATCCCGGGAGCGGTGGGCAGCGAACAGAGGGCGAGCCGCGCGCGCGGCGGTCTGGCGCGACGGCGACCAGCGAGATTTTGAAGCGGCGGTGTAGATAGGGGGCTTCGACTTCGCCGAACGCGGTTCAGGCGAGGTCCCGCGCACGCGGATGGGTTTAGCGGCTAGCCGGCGAAGGTCGTCTCGGGAAGACCGCGCACGCCGGGAATGCTGACCGCGAAAAGCGATCCGGAAAGCGGCGCGCTGTTGAGCATGTCTTCGGTTAGCCGGACCCGCGCACTGGTGACATAGAGCACGTCGAGGTTCTGGCCGCCGAAACAGCAGCTAGTCGGGCGCGGCACCGGCATACGGATGCGAGACATTTCCCGGCCGTCGGGATCGAAGCGCACGACGCACCAGTCGTCCCACATGGCGACCCACAGGCAGCCGCTTGCATCGACGGTCAGGCCGTCGGGCGAACCCGCCGACGAGTCGAACGTAATCAACGGCCGGCGGTTGATGATCGTGCCGTTGAACAGGTCAAAGTCATACTGGTAAATGGTCTTGCGATGCGAATCCGTGAAATACATCCGCGTATTGTCCGGGCTCCAGCCCAGGCCATTCGCAACCGTAAAACCGGTGTCCATTTTCTTCCAAGAACCGTCCGCGTCGACGCGGAACAGATTGCCGCGATTCGCCGCCGCGCCCATGTCCATCGTGCCGACCCACAAGCGGCCCATGCGATCGCACTTGCCGTCGTTGTAGCGGTTGCTCGGGCGGTCGAACTCGGGGTGAGAGAACCGCGTTAGATTGCCGACGTCGTCGACGGTCATCAAGCCGCCCGGTGTCGCGATGAGCAGGCCACCCGTCGCTTTGGGAATCACAAGACTCAGCATGGAGCCCAGTTTAATTTCGGTGCTGGCGCGGCTCGACGCATCGAAACGATGGATGGTCGGCGTGAGGATGTCCACCCAGTAGAGCGCGTCGTCCCGCGGCGACCACATGGGCGCCTCGCCCAGCAGCGACGGCACCTGGCTCACGCAGTGAACGTCTGCGCTCGCGAGCGCGGGCGGTTGGCTCTTGGCGGCGAGCGACATCGACTGGCCGCCCGAGTTGTGTGAGATCTTGCGCGCAGCGCCCATTACCGCCGCCGACAGGTTGTGCGCGCGCGCCACATCGAGCCGGCTCGCATTGCCGGAGATGGCCACCGCGCCGATCGGCCGACCCTCGAAGTCGAACACCGGGGCCGCCAAGGCGACCGTGTTGCCCGAACTTTCCTGATTGGCGAGTGAATAGCCGCGTGAGCGCGTCAGGTCGAGTTCGCTCTTGAGTTCGTCGATGGATGTAATCGTCCGTGGGCCTAGCGGCTGCAAGGCGATCGAATTCAGCAGATCCTGCTGTTGCAGCGGGTCAAGATAGGCTGCGATGGCCTTGCCGGCCGCGCTTGCATGGAGCGGCAGGCGCATGCCGACGCCGAGCGAGATTCGCCCGACCTGGCGCGCGTCTTCACTGGCGATGACCACCACGCTGTTGCCGTCCAGAATCGCCAAATGCACCGATTCTCCAACGAGATCACGCAGCAGAACCAGTTCGTCTTGCGCCGCGACTCGCAGGTCGAAGTCGCTCCACACTTCGTGCGCGAGTTCGAGAAAGCGCAGCCCGAGGCGGAAGGTTTTGCTGTACGCATCATGGCGGAGCAGGCCTTCACGCTGGAGCGTCGTCAGTATCCGGTGCAGCGTGCCCTTGGGCAGGCCGCAGGCCTTGAGTAGCTGGGTGAAAGTCAGGGGGGCGGGTGCCTGCGAGACTATATTTAGCAGGTACATCGTCTTTTCGAGCACTCCGACGCCTGCTGGGCCCTTGTCTTCAGTCACGACCACTGTTGTTCCCTCACTTTCCGCTTCCGGGGTAAGCGGATTCGCATAGGTGGTTTCTGCTAATTTTTGTTTCACTTTGGTCAAGTCTTTCGCCCCTTGGCGGAGATGGCAGTTCGGCGTTCCCGTAGAAAGCTTTTCCTGGGTGCATTGTACGCCCAAAATATCACGACCGGCCTTTTGTTCTACTGAATGGAACTTTTTAAAAAACCATGCTAGGATGACATCACAAGTTCCAATTATAGAAACAAGGAGACAAGAATGCTCACGAGACGCAAATTCATTTCTGCCGTGGCTGCCTCATCTGTTTTTGCGCCCTCACTGCTGAGAGCGGCCACGAACGGGTTCACCTACGTGGGTTGGTCCCAGGATGAAGCGGCCAGCAAGGCCACGTTGGGCAAGATTTTTCAACAGTTTCAGCAGGGCGACCCGGGTGCCGCGGTCAAGGTAGTGGGTTTCCCTTATGCGCAAATGCAGCAGAATCTTTTCCTGAGACTGCGTGCACATCAGCCAGTCGACGCGGCCCAACTCACCCTGCAATGGCTGCCGCAATTCGGCGCAACCGGCAAGATGCTCGACTTCAACGACGTATACGGCCGAGCGGCACTCGAAAAGGTTGTCGATCCTGCCATCCTGCGGCTTGGCCAAGTCAAGGGCAAACAATTGAGCATGCCGTGGACCGCGGGCTCAATCGGCATGGTCGCCAACGCGGCGGTCCTGAAAGAAGCCGGCGTTCCCCAAGCGCCCGTCACGATTGACGCATTCATCGAATCGCTCAAGGCGGTCAAGGCGAAATTCCCTGAGGCGGTGCCGTATGCCATGTCTACCAAAGACAATGCGTCCATGGCGTCGGACTTCCAGACCTGGCTCTGGACCTTCGGCGGCCACATCTTCAACGAGCAGGGGCAGGTCGCGGTCAACAGCCCAGCCGGTGTGCGCGCGCTCGGGTTTATGAGCGACCTCGTGAGAGACCGCCTGGCCGCGAAAGACACGGACCGCTACGACGCCCGCCGCCTGTTCGCGCAGAACCGCTGCGCCTTCTATCAGGATGCACCGCTTGCGCGTGGGTTCGCCCGAGACAATTCCGGCAAGGGCACCGCCTTCGACGTGAACGTTGAATCCATCGCCACACCGGTTTTAAAGCAAAGTGATGTCCCGCGCTCGTTTGCGTGGGGACATCTGCTCGGCAGTTTCGCGCAAGACAAGCAAAGTTTCGATGTGGGGTCCGCGCCTGCCCGCTTCGTTTCGTATCTCAGCATGACGGACGAGCCGCAACTCGAGTATTTCCGGCAGGTCGGTCTGTTCCCGGTTACCCGAACTGCCATCGCCAAACTTTCCGGCGACCCATATGTGGCGAACTGGACCAAGAGCGCAAAGACTGCTACGCGTGACGAACTGACGTTCTACCCGAATGTCGCGGACCTGACGGTGATTGTCGGCGAACAGGTGCAAGCTGCCGTGCTGGGACAAAAGACAGCTGCGCAAGCGATCGAAGACATGAGCAAGCGGCTGAGTGACGCCGTTGAGTGACGTCACTGAGTGACACGACCTTATAAGCGAATGAACTTGTGCCCGCGCGTCAATCCTTTATCCAAAACCGGTTCCCATGAATAACGCCAGCCTACCCTCGACTCAGTCCGACCTACGGGCAGCCAAGCAGCGTCTATCACTCAAGTCGCACGAAAGAAGAATTGGATTCGCTTTCGCGTTGCCTTCGCTGATTGCATTCTTCGCCGTTATCCTGATTCCATTTCTCCAATCCCTGAAACTCTCCTTCTATCGCTACACGATAGAAATGGATACACCTCGCTTTGTCGGTCTGAGAAACTTCAAGAAGCTGCTGAGCAATCCCGACACGCTGACTATCTGGTTAAACACACTGACGTTCGTCGTACTGACTACCAGCATCACGCTCGTGATCGGTCTTGCGTGGGCCGTCGTGCTCAATCAGTCGTTCAGGGGCAAGGCGTTTCTGCGTGCGCTTTCGTTGTTGCCCTGGGTTCTTCCTTCGACCGTGACCGCCTTTCTTGCCGCGTGGATCTTCAACGGTCAGTACGGCGTCCTCAACGCGATTCTGCTGCAGTTGGGCGTGATTACGGAACCTGTGCCCTGGCTTGCCGAAGCGCACTCAGCGATGGCCGCCGTGGTCCTCACGCGCGTCTGGGTGTCGGTGCCGCTCTTCATGGCGTTTTTCCTGGCGGGTCTGCAGGGCGTGTCGCAGGATCAGATGGACGCGGCGCGCGTCGACGGTTGCGAAAACATCGGCGTGTTCCGGTACGTGGTGTTACCGCATCTCGCGCCGACGATCATCATCGTGACCATTCTCGGTGCAATGAGCAACCTGCAGGCGTTCGACGTGATTTATGCGCTCACTCAGGGCGGTCCGGTCAAGGCGACGACGATGCTGTCCATCGAAGTCTACAAGCAGGCGTTTCAGAACTGGGATGTCGGCAGTGCATGCACTATCGGCGTGCTGTGGTTCGTGACCATCGCGATCCCGTCCGCGTTCTATCTGCGCATTCTGTTCAAGCGGGAGAATTAAGCATGTTGCTTCTCAACAACTGGCGGGCAAGAACCGGTTTCATGACGCTGTTACTCGTGATTGGTGGTTTTCTGTTTCTGCCTATCGTCTGGATGGCGCTGACGTCGATCAAGCCGGAAGGCGAAGTGTTCGTGCGCATACCGTCAATCTTGCCGCACATACCAACGCTGGAAAACTATCGTTCGCTCTTCGGCCACAGCGCGACCGGGCTGCAACTGCGCAACAGCCTGATCACGGCGGGCGGTGGCGCGCTTCTCACCGTCGTGCTGTCGACCTACGCGGCGTATAGCTTCGCCAAGTTCCGCTATGTCGGCCGCAAGCCGCTGATGTTCCTGATGCTCTCGGCGCAGATGTTCCCGTTTGCGATGCTGCTGGTCAGCGTCTACCCGATATTCCAGTGGGCTGGCCTGCTCGACACACGGCTGGGCCTGATCATTGCCTACATCATCCTCGCGCTGCCGAGCGGTACCTACATGCTTTATGGTTACTTCATCAATATTCCTAATGAAATTATCGAGGCAGCGCGTGTCGATGGCGCCAGCGAGGTCTACATCCTGCATCGGATCGTCTTGCCGCTTGCCATTCCCGCAATGGTGACCGTTGGTCTGTATTCGTTCATGTGGGCCTGGAACGATCTGCTCTTCTCGCTCACGCTCGTGAGCTCCCCAGAGTTGCGCACAGTCGGTCCCGGCCTGCTGCTGAGCTATCTGGGCGAAGGTCGCGCGAACTGGGGCGGCGCAATGGCTGAATCCATTGTGATCTCGCTGCCGGTCGTGCTGGGGTTCGCTTTTCTGCAGCGCTATTTCATCAAGGGACTAACCGCTGGAGCGGTTAAATCATGAGACTTGAAAACAAGGTCGCGATCGTCACCGGTGCGGGTCAAGGTATCGGCCGCGCGATTCTCGAGCGCTTCGTGGTGGAGGGGGCGCGGGTGGTCGCCATAGAACTCTCGGAAGCGAGCGCTGATCGCGCGATCTCCGGCTTGCCGCAAGAGCACATTCAAATGGTGTGCCTTGATGCGCACAAGCAAGCGACCGTCGATGAGGCCATTCGCATTGCAAGAGCGCACTTCGGCGGACTCGATGTCCTCGTCAACAACGCGGTCCAGTACACGCCGGCGAGCCTCACGAACGAGACCGACGATGGGTGGGCTCGCACGATCGATTCGGCACTGACTGCGACGTTTCGTTTCTGCCGCGCCGCGATGCCGGAAATGATCGCTCGGGGCGGCGGATCGATTATCAATGTCGCGTCGATCAATCAGATCGTCGCGAATCCGGGTCTCGCCGCGTACACCGCCGCAAAGGGCGGCGTGCGGGCGCTGACGAAGCAGATCGCCGTCGAATTCGGCGTGCAGCGCGTACGGTGCAACTCGATCTCGCCAGCATTCATCGCAACAGAACGCACGGTAGCCGGACTCACGCCGGCGGATCTTGTAGCCGTTGCGCAGAGCTACCCGATGGGCCGCATCGGCGAGCCAGCCGACGTCGCCAATGCGGCGCTCTTCCTTGCCAGCGATGAGTCTTCGTTTATCACTGGCATGGATCTTCCGCTCGACGGCGGCTTGACGTCGCTCGCAGCCAGCGCGATGTTGTCTAACCATATTCGTTCCTCGTGGGGACTTCCGGCCCTGCATATCGTGGAGAACAAGAAATGACGATTAAGAACGCCCACGCACCGCTTATTGGCGTGTTCCCTGTGTTGCCAACGCCGTTCGATGAGGACGGCAGTCCTGACGTGGCCAGCCTGCGCAATCTCGTGCGCTACGTGATTGATGCGGGGGTGGACGGGATCACCTATCCGGGCGTCGCCAGTGAGTTCGGACAACTGAGCATTGACGAACGGGTCATGCTGACCAACATCGTGTTCGACGAAATCGATGGCCGCGTGCCGTTGATTGCCGGCGTTTCAAGTACGGATGCCGAGTTGACGATCCGGCTCGCGCAAGGGATGTCCCAGGGAGGCGCGGCGGCGTTGATGATCGCGGTGCCCCCGAACCGGTTGACCGCGCAGGCGCAGATCGAGTTCTTCAGTCGTATTGCGGCCGCCGTGCCGCACGCACCCATCATGCTGCAGAACGTGCCGGCGCCGGTCGGAGCAGGCCTGGATCCTGAGGTGCTGCTTGAAATCCTGAATGCAGTGCCGGCGATCCAGTACATCAAGGAAGAAACCCTGCCGAGCGGGCAGCGCCTCTCGATCCTCAAGAGCAACGCACCGAAAACGATGCTGGGCGTCTTCGGTGGCGCGGGTGGCCGCTACATCACCGACGAACTACGGCGCGGCGCATGTGGAACGATGCCGGCCATCGAACTGGTGGAGATTCACGTGGCGCTGTTCAAGGCGCATAGCGCAGGGCATAGCGAACAGGTGAGGGCGCTGTTCACGCGCATGCTGCCGATTCTGAACGTGCAGGCTGTCTTTCGCTGGTCTTTGACGAAGTACGTCCTGCATCGGCGCGGACTCATTAGATGCCGATTGCAACGCGCGTCGGGTCCTCTGCTCGACGCGGCCGATACCTCTGACGTAGACGATTTTCTCCGTGACATCGACGATCTACTGATTCCTCAACACCAGCTTTCCACCCTTAAAGGCGAGCGATATGGCACAGCTTGAATTGCGGCGGATCAATAAATCGTTCGGTGACGCATCGGTGATCCAAAACGTCGACCTGCATGTTGCCGACGGCGAATTTTGCGTGTTCGTCGGACCATCGGGATGCGGAAAGTCGACCTTGCTTAGACTAATTGCTGGACTCGAGGAAAGCACGTCCGGGTCGATTTCAATCGGCGGCAACGATGTCACGGCATTGCAGCCGGCGAGGCGCGGTATCGCGATGGTATTTCAGTCGTATGCTCTTTATCCGCACATGAGCGTCGCGGAAAACATGGGGTTTGGCTTGAAGATGTCGAGTTTGCCGAAGGCGCGTATTGACGAAAAGGTGCAGGAAAGCGCGCGTATTCTGCAAATCGAGCATTTGCTGGCAAGAAAGCCAAAGGATCTCTCCGGCGGTCAACGTCAGCGCGTTGCGATTGGCCGGGCGATTGTGCGCGAGCCCTCGCTATTCCTGTTCGACGAGCCGCTCTCTAACCTGGACGCTGCGTTGCGCGTTGAAATGCGGCTTGAGCTTGCACGCATCAAGGAAGAACTTGGCACGACGTTCGTCTATGTGACGCATGACCAGGTCGAAGCAATGACACTGGCCGACAAGATCGTCGTGCTGCGCGACGGGAAGATCGAACAGGTCGGGCGTCCGCTGGATTTGTATCACCGTCCGGCGAACCGGTTTGTCGCGGGTTTCATCGGCTCGCCAAAAATGAACTTCATCGAAGTCTCGGCCACGCCCATGGAGTCGATGTCGGTCAACGTCCAGTTGCCGGCAGGTCATGTGTGCATTCCCGTGACGAAGCGGATCACCAGCGCGAGCCTGACGCTAGGCGTGCGGCCGGAACATATGCGAATCGTCGATAAACGTGATGCACCGCTGATCGGCGAAGTCAGCTTCGTCGAACGGCTCGGCAGCGAAACGTTCGTCTACGTGAAGACGGTGATGGAAACGATCATGGTGAAAGTCGACGGCACAACGCCATGTGCGAAGGGTGACCGGGTCGGGCTCGCATTCGACGACGAAGCACTGCATCTCTTCGCGCAAGATGGCTCACGTATCTCGATATCCTGATTAAGAGAGACTCGTTCGATATGGCTATCTCACCTCGAATAGCGTCGGTCGAAGCGTTCATCGTTTCGATTCCTCGCGATGTGCCTTACCTCGGTGGCCTTGGTCAGGAGGAGCAGGTCAACAGCCGTGGCTATTTGATCCGCAAAGGCAATAGAACGATCTATCCGACGACTGACATGTCGGTGCTCATCAAGCTGACCGCAGACGACGGGACGGTAGGCTGGGGCGAAACCTACGGCATCGTGGCGCCCGAGGCGGTGACGGCGATCATCGACGATGTGCTCGGGCCGACGGTCATTGGACGGGATCCGCGAGACGCTGTCGTGATCCAGGAAGACTTGTACGACATGATGCGGGTGCGCGGTTTCTTTGGCGGTTTCTACGTCGACGCCATTGCTGGCGTGGATATCGCAATCTGGGACCTGTTCGGCAAGCTGGTCGGACAGCCGGTGGTCAAGCTTATCGGCGGACAGCGTCAGACGTCGATTCCGGCGTATGTTTCAGGCCTTCCCGGCAGCTCGCTCGACGAGCGCGTCGCGCTGGCGCACACGTTCGTCGCCAAAGGATTCAGCGCGTTCAAGTATCACGCGGCGGTGTCCTTCGACGGAATTGTCGATGAAATGCGTGCCCTCCGGCAGGGACTCGGAGAAGCCGTGCACCTCATGGTCGATTTGCACTGGAAATTCACGGCTCAGGAAGCGATCCAACTCATCGACCAACTGACTCCATATCGTCCCTACTTTGTCGAAGCGCCGTGTCAGCCGGAGGACATCGAAGGCCAGGCGCACGTGGGGTCGCATATCCGGGTACCGCTCGCACTGGGCGAGGAGTGGCGCACGGTCTACGAATACCGCACGCGGCTGGAAAAGCGCGCCATGTCGATTATTCAACCTGAAATGGGGCATATCGGCATTAGTCAGTTCATACAGATTGCGCGGATGGCCAATGCGTTCCATATGAAGGCGATTCCACACGCGAGCATCGGCATCGGCATCTTCCAGGCGGCGAGCCTGCATGCAACCGCCGCGCTCCCCAACGCGCCGATGCACGAATACCAGCATTCAGTTTTCGATCGCAACTTGCAGTACGTGGAGACAACCATGCGGTGCGTCAATGGAGCGTTCCAGTTGCCCGAGGGCCCTGGACTAGGTATCGAGCCAAGTGAGAAAGTGTGGCAGCACATTCGAAAGAAGCCCGCTGTATAGAAGCAGAACTGGCGAGCGCGATTGCATGGTTTCGCGCTGTGCCGACAATATTTAACCATTTCAACGTATTAATAAGGATCCCATATTATGAGTCCGTCGTTCATTAGCCTCGATTGGGGAACGTCGAGTTTGCGTGCCACCTTGGTATCGGCCGAGGGTGGCGTCATTGAGGCAAGAAGTGCAGCGGGCGGCGTCATGTCCGTGAAGGACCGGCAATTTGAGGCGTCACTGCATGCGATCTGCAGCGACTGGATCGATCAGTTCGGCTGTCCGATCGTGGCGAGCGGCATGATCGGCAGCCGTCAGGGCTGGGTAGAAGCGCCTTACCTGGACTGTCCTGCGACGCCAGCCGCCGCAGCCCACGCGTTCACGACGCTATCAATCTCGAACAAGGTCGATATGCATATCATTCCCGGCTTGCGATGTGGCTCGGGAGCGTCGATGTATGACGTCATGCGTGGAGAAGAAACTCAGATCTGGGGCGCTGACGTGGAGCCCGGCAGCTTGTGCGTTCTACCCGGTACGCACAGCAAATGGGCCTTCGTCGGTGAGCAGTCGATGATTACCCGGTTCGCGACCTATATGACAGGGGAGTTGTACGGTTTGCTCACCAAGCACGGCATTCTTGGTAGGTTGATGGAGTTTGGCGCAAGCGATAACGAAGCCTTTGCGCGGGGTGCAACGCTTGGCTTGGATCATCCCTCGCAAGCCACGCACGTGCTCTTTGCTGCGCGTACGGCGGGTCTGATGGGTGCAGAGCATCCGGCTGGCTTGCCTGACTATCTGTCGGGTATCCTCATTGGCCTGGAAGTCGCCAGTGCCATGGCAGTGGAGAACGTAAATGGCGAACAACCCATTGTCTTGATCGGGGACGACGATTTGTGCTGTCGTTATGACGCTGTTCTGCAGCTTGCTGGCTTGCAGTCGGTTCGTGCGCGGGACGCTGCCACCATTCAGGGTCATGTTCGGGTCGCCAGGGAGGCCGGCATCGTCGTGTGTGAGTCAGCCTGAAAACCCGAACGCGGTACCGTTAACGTTGTCGGCATGCTGCCAAGAGCGCAGCGACAAATGCGGTAAATGGCCTCGGGTTTCCCGGAGACGAAAACATTTCGGTATCCTGTCACGCCGCGCAATTTCCGGACTGTTCATATGAACTTCGATCCCACACGCATCTTCGATCACCCCATCGAAAAGAGCCTGTCTATGCGAATGCGCCAGTTCGCGGCGCGGCGCATTCGCTACGAAGTGATCGGCCTGATATTTGTCGTCATGACGATCAATCTCGCAGATCGCGCGGCGATGTCGATTGCGGCCACACCCATGTCCGCTGAATTGCAGTTAAGTCACCTTCAGTTGGGCTGGATTTTCTCGTCTTTCGCGTGGGCCTACACAGTCTTCCAATTGGCCGGGGCTGGGCGCTGGATCGGTTCGGGGTCAAACGCACTTATACGGGGGCCGTCTTCCTGTGGTCGTTTTGTGTCGCAGGGGTAGGTTTTGCGCCCCTCTTCGGTCAGCACGCGGCGAGCGCACTGATTTTTGCGTTGATCTTCATGGTCGGCATGGCCGCGGCGCCTTGCTATCCCGCCAACGCCAAGATCGTGTCTGCCTGGTTCCCGGCAACCGAGCGCGGGACGGCATCGGCGATCTTCAACGCCACGCAGTACTTTGCGGCCGCGGCATTCACGCCCGTGCTCGCTTTGCTTGCAACCAACTTCGGGTGGCGCTCGGTTTTCTTTGTGATGGGCGCCATCGGCATCGCCGCAGGCGTGCTATCTGCACTCAAGCTGAAAGGACCGCTGGATCACCCTCGGCTCACGGCAGAGGAACGCGAGTTTATCGAAGCGGGCGGTGGAACGCTGGATATGGCCGGCAGAAGCAGGGACGGCGGTCCAGCCGCAATGCAGGGCATGCCGGCGCGGCGAAAGGTCAGCTTCGACACGTTGCGCCGCCTGCTGCAAAACCGCGTGCTGCTAGGAATATCCTTTGCATAGTACTGCATTAGCACCCTGAGCTTCTTTTTCATCATGTGGTTTCCTGTCTATCTCGTGCAGGAAAGGCATATTTCCTTGCTGCATGCCGGGATACTGGCGTCTATTCCGGCCATTTGCGGATTTTCGGGTGGAATCCTGGGTGGAATGCTTTCGGATCTACTTCTTCGACGAGGCCGGACACTGACAGTCGCCCGCAAGGTGCCCATCTATGTGGGCATGCTGATGGCTTCTACCATCATGGCGTGCAATTACGTGAGCGCGGACTGGCTCGTCGTTACGATCATGGCACTGGCATTCTTCGGCAAGGGCTTCGCCGCGCTCGGATGGGCGGTCATCGCCGATACGTCGCCGGTGAATGCGTCAGGACTGACTGCGTCGGTGTTCAATACCTTCAGCAGCCTCTCGGGTATCACCACGCCCATCGCCATCGGCTACCTGGTCCACACAACGCACTCATTCGACGGTGCGCTCGTATTCGTCGGCGCTCACGCTCTGCTAGCAATCGCCAGTTACGCGTTGGTGGTTGGCACGATCAGTCGCATTGATCCAATTTAAGGTGCGCGTTGGGGCTCTGGTGTAAATAGCCGGTTCGGCCGAGATACTTGGCGGTCTCAAGTCGAAGTGCAACAACTGGTCTAATGTTTAGATGACGTTGCGAGATCCGCTGCTTTTAGTGTCGCGGCAAATACCTCGAAGGGTGAATGAAACGCATGCGTAGCACGAGGGCGGTTGTTCAAGCTGTCTGCAATGACGTCGAGGTCGGCCTGACTATGGACGGAAAGGTCGGTGCCTTTGGGCAAGTACTCGCGCAACAGGCCGTTGGTATTTTCACAAGTTCCTCGCTGCCACGGGCTGTGTGGATCGCAAAAATAGACATTCACGCCTGTTTGAGCGGCAAGTTCTTGATGCCGTGAGAGTTCACGCCCCTGGTCGTAAGTGAAGCTGTGACGCAAGTGCTCGGGGATCGAGTTGAGCTTGGCGGAGAAGCCAGCCAGTGCAGATTCGGCTGTGGCATCGTCCATCTTAGCCAGCAGCACTAGACGGCTGGTTCTCTCCACCAACACGCCCACTGAAGAGCGATTGCCTTCGCCTTTAATGAAGTCGCCCTCCCAGTGCCCGGGCATCACGCGATCCTCTATTTCAGGTGGGCGCACGTGAATGCTGACCATATTTGGAATTTGCCAGCGGCGATCACTACCCCGTGTCCGCGACATACGGGCGCGATGAGCACGACGCAAACAAGCAATGAGTTGACGCCGTAGTTCGCCGCCTGGGTGGGCGTAGATAGTGGTGTAAATCGTTTCGTGCGAGACCTGCAAAGTCGGATCGTTTGGGAACATACGCTTGAGGACTCCAGAGATTTGCTGAGGCGACCAACGCCACTCCAGCAGCGTGAGGACGACCCTCCAGCAAGCGCTGTGAGGCCCGAGTTTGGGCGCGACCGCACTGTTGGATCGTCGGGCCGAACTGAGTGCGTGCGCCGCTGCTGGGACATAACCAAGCACAGAACTATTGCGCCTGAGTTCGCGGCTAAGGGTAGAGGCCGAGCGCCCGAGTATTCGGGCCATGGCCCGAATACTAGAACCCCGTTGACGTAGGCTCGCAATCTCCAAACGTTCCTCAGCTTGCAACTGCTCGTACTGATTTGCTTTATGCATTACAACACCTTATACGCTTTGGTGTTGCGCTT
>NZ_JBLKRU010000070.1:0-28706 GCF_047608185.1 Caballeronia eucalypticola | reverse complement strand
GGCCCGGTGTAATTTGCACTCGGCCGGATGATCTTGTTATCGATACGTTGTTCAATGATGTGAGCGCTCCAGCCCGATGTCCGCGAGATCACGAACAGCGGCGTGAACATGGCCGTGGGCACGCCCATCGCGTGATAGGAAACGGCGCTGAACCAGTCCAGGTTCGGGAACATCTTCTTCGCGTCCCACATCGTTGTTTCGAGGCGTTCGGCGACGTCGTAGAGCTTGGTGTCGCCGGCTTCTTTCGATAACTTCTTCGCGATTTCCTTGATCACCTTGTTACGCGGATCGGAGATCGTGTACACCGGATGGCCGAAGCCGATCACCACTTCCTTTGCTTCCACGCGACGACGGATATCGGCTTCCGCTTCGTCGGGCGTCTGATAACGCGATTGAATATCGAACGCAGCTTCATTCGCGCCGCCGTGCTTCGGGCCGCGCAACGCGCCAATGCCGCCGGTAATCGCCGAGTACATGTCCGAGCCCGTGCCGGCGATTACACGACACGTGAACGTCGATGCGTTGAATTCGTGCTCGGCGTAAAGAATCAGCGACGCGTGCATTGCATCGACCCATGACTTCGACGGAGGAACACCATGCAGCAAATGCAGGAAGTGCCCGCCGATGGAATCGTCATCGGTCTCGGTCTCAATGCGCCGGCCGTTATGAGAATAGTGGTACCAGTACAGCAGAATGGAGCCGAGCGAGGCCATCAGGCGGTCGGCAATATCCTTGGCACCGGCAATGTTGTGATCCTCTTTCTCAGGCAACACGGTGCCGAGCACGGAGACACCGGTGCGCATCACATCCATCGGATGAGCCGATGCGGGAATCCATTCGAGCGCGGCTTTCAGGTTCGCGGGCAAACCACGCAAACCCTTGAGCTTGGCCTTGTACGTCTTGAGTTCAGCGACGGTCGGCAGTTTGCCATGCACGAGCAGATATGCGATCTCTTCGAACTCGGAGGTGCCGGCAATATCGAGGATGTCATAGCCACGATAATGCAAATCATTGCCCGTCTTGCCGACGGTGCACAGCGCGGTATTGCCCGCTGTCACACCCGACAGCGCGACTGATTTCTTCGGTTTGAAACCGCCGGTGGCGGGTGCCTCTTTCTCTAACGTATCGCTCATTCGACCCAGTCTCCTGATATGTGGAACGCGTTATTTGTCGAGTAAAAAAAGCGTCTCTGCGCCTTCAGGCAGCGCCTGTGCCGACGCTTTCGCGCGGCGCAGCACCGACCAGTAATATCGATAGCTTGCGCGATCGTGCAACGTGTCCTGATACCGCGTCGGTCCCCATTGCGCGTTTTGCGCGGCGAGCAAAATCTCTGTGGCAGTCGCGATTTCATCGCTGCGCGGCAGGAAGGCATCGACGATCGGCTTGATCTGATCCGGGTGGATGCTCCACATGCGCGTGTAGCCAAATTCGTTGCGGGCTCGCTGGGCGTCGTTCGCGACCACGCTCATGTCGCGCACTTCCGTGGAGACGTTATGCGACGCCACCTTGCCATGCGCGTGGCAAGCCGCCGCGATCTCGAGCTTCGCGCGCCGCACGAGCGGATGATCGAACTGACCCGGCGAGCGCATCGCGGTATCGGGAATCGCGCCGTTATGCGCCGACACAAAATCCATCAGCCCGAAACTCAACGCTTCAACGCCCGGCAGTGCCGCGAGTTCGAAGACCTCGGCCAGCGCACCATGTGTTTCGATCAGCAGTTGGCACGGAATCGCGTGCTTGATCCCGAACTCGCATCGCGACGCTTCGACGAACGCGACCATTTCGGCGGCATCGAAGACACTGCGAATCTTGGGCAGAGTGATGTACGCGGGTGCCTTCTTCGCGGCGCGAAGGATGATGCGCACGTCGTCACGCCACGCACGGTTCTCGAAGTCATGAATGCGCACGCCGACGCGGCCAAAGCGGTCTTCCTCGCTGCCGAGAAACGATGCCACCAGTTCCGCATGCGATGCTTCCTGACCGACTTGCGCGCCGTCCTCGCAATCGAGCGTGACGTCGAATACCGGCCCGAGTTGCGCCTGCAGCGCGAGCGATTTCCTGATCAGCTTTTCGCTTCCTGCATAGTGATCGCAAGGGGGCATCACAGCGGGTGGAACATCGCCTTCAAACAGGACTTCGGCGGGGGAGAGAGCGCGCATCGTCGGCGTCGGGTTGCTTGTAAAGAGGGTGGAAACAGCGGATTCGGGTGAGTTCGGATGTTTTTTCAAACGCTTTTCAAACACCAAACGCACTCGAATCAGCAGCGAGCGCCGGCCTTCCGGCCAGACACTCGCGTGAAACGCAAAGACAACCAGACCCGCTTACTTGCCCAGCAAATGCGCGACGCCGTCGCGCTCTTCGAGCAATTCGTTCAGCGTGCCGGTCATCTTCTCGCGCGAGAACGCGTCGATTTCTAGGCCTTCAACGCGCTTGTATTCGCCGTTTTCGCACGTCACGGGAACACCGTAGATGATGTCTTCCGGGATTTCGTACGAACCATCAGACGGAATGCCCATGGTGACCCACTTGCCGTTCGTGCCGAGCAGCCAGTCATGCACGTGGTCGATAGCCGCGTTGGCAGCGGACGCTGCCGACGACAAACCGCGCGCTTCGATAATCGCTGCGCCGCGCTTGCCAACCGTCGGGATGAACGTGTTGCGATTCCATTCGTCGTCGTTGATCAGCTTGGTCAGCGACTCGCCTTCGACCGTGGCGAAACGGAAATCCGGGTACATGGTCGGCGAGTGATTGCCCCACACAGCCAGCTTTTCGATCGATGCCACCGGCTTGCCCGACTTCGATGCCAGTTGCGACAGCGCGCGGTTGTGGTCGAGACGCAGCATGGCCGTGAAGTTCTTCTTCGGCAGATCCGGCGCCGACTTCATCGCGATGTACGCGTTCGTGTTGGCCGGATTTCCGACCACGAGCACCTTGACGTCGCGGCTGGCGACGTCGTTGAGCGCCTTGCCTTGCACCGTGAAAATTTCAGCGTTGGCGGACAGCAGGTCCTTACGCTCCATGCCCTTCGAACGGGGACGGGCGCCGACCAGCAATGCCACATCTGCGTCCTTGAACGCGACCTTCGGATCGTCCGTGACGACAACGCCTGCCAGCAGCGGGAACGCGCAGTCTTCCAGTTCCATGACTACGCCCTTGACAGCGCCTTGCGCCTGCGGCAGGTCGAGCAACTGAAGGATGACCGGCTGGTCTTTGCCTAGCAGGTCGCCATTGGCGATGCGAAACAGCAACGAGTAACCGATTTGACCTGCGGCGCCGGTGACGGCAACGCGCTTTGCGGACTTAGCCATTGAGAACACTCCTGAACGGTGCGTGAAACGCTAGGGGAAAACGCCATTTTAGGCGCGTTACGCGAAGCGTTGATGAAGCACGTGAATCAAACTGCGCGGGCTGTCACGAAAACCCAATGCCAATGCGCCTGAAGCGAGATTGTCACTGTCCTTCCGGTAGCATGCCGGCAATCGCAGCCCGACCCTCGTGCTGGGAATCTGGCTCTGTGAGCATGGGATTTGCGCTGGATCCTGCAGTTCAGCGCCGCGCAACACCTCGTGCGTCGCGTTTTCGAAGGCGCGCGGGCGTTGCAAGAGCGGGGCACTGGCAGCGGCAGCGAACACGAAAGCCGTTCGGCTTGAAGCGATGAGCGGTAGGGCGTCATGGGGCGTTCCGGGGCGTTTTTGGTGGCCGGCGTAAAGCTGGCCGACGCAGCGGCTGTGCCGCACGACACGCGCAGCATCCCGCAAACCCTTGCTCGCCAAGGAGTGTAGGATTCGATCAGGGCAAAGTCAACCGTATCATATGTCTTATATAAGACATAGGAATGTCCGGGAAAACGCTAGACGCGCGTTGACGCTTTATGATGAAATGCGCGCATGAATTCAAACCCAGCGAGCACCACGAACCTTTCCGGCGCATCCGGTGCGACGGAAGTCGTGCCTGCCTCGTCGCCTACGTTCAGCCCGCTATACCAGCAGATCAAGGCCCTGATTACCCAGGGGCTTGAATCGGGCGAATGGAAGCCCGGCGAAATGATCCCGAGCGAAGTCGAGTTGGCCGCCCGCTACAAGGTCAGCCAGGGAACGGTGCGCAAAGCTATCGACGAACTTGCTGCCGACAACCTGCTCGTACGCCGTCAGGGCAAAGGCACGTTTGTTGCAACGCACAACGAAGATCGCGTACAGTTTCGCTTTCTGCGATTGCTGCCGGAAGATGGTGACCTTCATCCCCACGTGAGCCGATTGCTGGAGTGCCGCCGTTTGCGCGCACCCGCCGAGATCGCTCGCCAGCTGGACCTGAAGCCTGCTGACCCGGTTGTATGCATCAAGCGCTTGCTGCAATTCGACGGCCAAACCACCGTCTTCGATGAAATCTGGCTGCCCGGCGCGGTCTTTCGCGGTCTGACGGCTGAACGCCTGGCGGATTACAAAGGCCCGCTTTATGCGATGTTCGAAACGGAGTTCGGTACGCGCATGATCCGGGCATCGGAGAAAATCAGGGCTGTCGGTGCGGACGACCAGGTCGCCGAACTGCTTGGCGTGGCAGCCGGGTCGCCGTTATTGTCGGTCGAGCGGGTGTCGTACACGTATGGCGACCGGCCGGTTGAAGTGCGGCGCGGGTGGTATGTCACGAACGGCTATTACTATCAAAACGATTTAAGTTAAAGCGGGTGTTGAAGCGGACGTGGACGGCTCGGCGGCAGGCCCCAAGGGGCGCTTAAGAGTCTTTCTCACGCGACTAGCAATAGCCTCTTGCGCGGCATTTCGCTGCAGCGCGATATAAAAAGGCGCTAAAATCGCGGACTAGTGTGATAACAAAGTTGGGGTCTAGCATGGCTGAAGCTGCAAAAAAACCAAGACCTGAGTACCGGAATATCGGAATCGCTCAGCTAGCAACCTACCGCTTGCCACTAGCGGGAAAGGTTTCAATCCTTCACCGCATTAGTGGTCTGCTTCTATTCGTAGCGCTGCCGTTTCTGCTTTATCTGCTGGACCAAAGCCTCACGTCGGAGATCAGCTTCGACTCGTTCAAGGGCTTTCTCGCCAATCCCCTCGTCAAGATCGTCGTCCTCGTGCTTTCGTGGTCCTTCATGTTCCACTTTTGCGCCGGCATCCGCTTCCTGCTGCTCGACACGCACCGTGCAGTGAGCAAGGAAGGCGGCAAGCAGACGTCCATTGTCGTGCTCGCGGTGTCATCCCTGCTGACAATCGTCGTTGCGCTTAAACTCTTCGGAGCCTTCTGAGAATGGCAGCGAATAACAACAATCGAATCGGTCCCAAGCGCCTCGTCGTTGGCGCGCACTACGGTTTGCGCGACTGGCTGGCGCAACGCATTACCGCCGTCGTGATGGCCCTGTACACGCTGGTCCTGCTGTTCTGGTTCTTCGGCGCGCGTGATTTTTCGTACGACGGCTGGGCCTCCATTTTCGCCATGCAATGGATGAAGCTGGCCACCTTCGTAGCCTTGCTCTCGCTCTTTTATCACGCGTGGGTCGGCATTCGCGACATCTGGATGGACTACATCAAGCCGGTCGGCTTGCGCCTGTTCCTTCAAGTGGCGACGATCCTCTGGCTGGTCGGTTGTATCGGCTACGCGGCACAGATTCTCTGGAGAGTGTAAAGAATGGCTGCAATTAAAACGTCCCTGCCGCGTCGCCGTTTCGACGTCGTGATCGTAGGTGCAGGTGGTTCGGGCATGCGTGCGTCGCTGCAACTGGCTCGTGCGGGTCTGTCGGTCGCGGTGCTGTCCAAAGTGTTCCCGACGCGTTCGCACACGGTTGCGGCCCAAGGCGGTATTGGCGCATCGCTCGGCAACATGAGCGAAGACAACTGGCATTACCACTTCTACGACACCATCAAGGGCTCCGACTGGCTCGGCGACCAGGATGCGATCGAATTCATGTGCCGTGAAGCGCCCGGTGCTGTTTATGAACTCGAACACATGGGCATGCCGTTCGACCGTAACGCTGACGGCACGATCTATCAGCGTCCGTTTGGCGGCCACACGGCGAACTACGGTGAAAAGCCGGTGCAGCGCGCTTGCGCCGCGGCCGACCGTACCGGCCACGCATTGCTGCACACGCTGTATCAGCAGAACGTCGCGGCCAAGACGCATTTCTTCGTTGAATGGATGGCGCTGGACCTGATCCGCGACGCCGACGGCGACGTGCTCGGCGTGACCGCCATGGAAATGGAAACGGGCGACGTCCACATCCTCGAAGGCAAGACCACGTTGTTCGCCACGGGCGGCGCGGGCCGGATCTTCGCGGCATCGACGAATGCGTTTATCAATACCGGCGACGGACTCGGCATGGCGGCTCGTTCGGGCATCGCTTTGCAGGACATGGAATTCTGGCAATTCCATCCGACCGGTGTAGCGGGCGCGGGCGTGCTGATTACCGAAGGCGTGCGCGGCGAGGGCGGGATTCTGCGTAACTCGGACGGTGAGCGCTTCATGGAACGTTATGCGCCGACGCTGAAGGACCTGGCGCCGCGCGACTTTGTTTCGCGTTCGATGGACCAGGAGATCAAGGAAGGCCGCGGTGTCGGTCCGAACAAGGACCACGTCTTGCTGGATCTCTCGCACATTGGCGCCGAGACCATCATGAAGCGGCTGCCGTCGATCCGCGAAATCGCGATGAAGTTCGCGAACGTGGACTGCATCAAGGAACCCATTCCGGTGGTGCCGACCATCCACTATCAGATGGGCGGCATTCCTACGAACATTCACGGTCAGGTCGTGGGCACGCTAAAGGGCGGCTACGAAGAGCCGGTCAACGGCTTTTACGCGGTCGGCGAATGTTCGTGCGTGTCGGTGCATGGCGCGAACCGCCTGGGCACGAACTCGCTGCTGGACCTCGTGGTGTTCGGCCGCGCGGCCGGCAACCACATCATCAAGCATGCGCTGGAAATGAAGGAACACAAGCCGCTGCCGGCCGATGCCGCCGACGCTGCGCTTGAACGCCTCGCCGTGCTGGAGAACTCGTCGTCGGGCGAATACACGCAGTCGATCGCCAACGACATCCGCGCGACCATGCAGGCGCATGCCGGCGTGTTCCGTACGTCGAAGCTGCTGTCGGAAGGCGTGGACAAGGTCAAGGAATTGTCCGAGCGCGTGAAGCATGTGCATCTGAAGGACAAGTCGAAGGTGTTCAACACGGCGAAGGTCGAAGCACTGGAACTCGCGAACCTGATCGAAGTGGCGCGGGCCACCATGATCTCGGCCGAAGCGCGCAAGGAAAGCCGCGGTGCGCATGCGCATAGCGACTTCGAAATTCGCGACGACGAGAACTGGATGAAGCACACGCTGTGGTTCAGCGAAGGCGACAAGCTCGATTACAAGCCGGTGCACATGACGCCGCTGACGGTCGAATCGGTGCCGCCGAAAGCGCGTACCTTCTAAGGCAAAGGAATCGAAATGGCAAAGCGTACTTTTGAAATCTACCGCTACGATCCGGACAAGGACGCGGCGCCCCGCATGCAGACGTACGAGATCGAGATCGACTCGCATGAGCGCATGTTGCTGGACGCACTGCTGAAGCTGAAGTCGGTCGACGAAACGCTGTCGTTCCGCCGTTCGTGCCGTGAAGGCGTGTGCGGTTCGGACGCCATGAACATCAACGGCAAGAACGGTCTGGCCTGCTTGCAGAACATGAACGACCTGCCGCAGAAGATCGTGCTGCGTCCGCTGCCGGGCTTGCCCGTGGTGCGCGACCTGATTTGCGATTTCACGCAGTTCTTCAACCAGTATCACTCGATCAAGCCGTACCTGATCAACGACACGCCGCCGCCGGAAAAAGAGCGTCTGCAAACGCCTGAAGAGCGCGACGAGCTCGACGGTCTGTATGAGTGCATCTTGTGTGCTAGCTGCTCGACTTCATGCCCGAGCTTTTGGTGGAACCCGGACAAGTTCGTGGGTCCGGCGGGCTTGCTGCAAGCCTATCGATTCATTGCGGACAGCCGCGACGAAGCGACGGGTGAACGTCTCGACAACCTGGAAGATCCGTACCGTCTGTTCCGTTGCCATACCATCATGAATTGCGTCGATGTGTGTCCCAAGGGACTGAATCCTACGAAGGCAATTGGCAAGATTAAAGAATTGATGGTGCGCCGCGCTGTCTGAGAAGGACTTGTGTCATGAATGACTCCGGGCATCAGTCCGACCCTCTACGCCGCGCGCGCCTTCGCTGGCGCGCGCGGCGCGGTCTGCTGGAAAACGATTTGATCTTCGAGCGTTTTTTCAGCCGATATGAGCACGACCTCAGTGACGCGGACGTTGGTGTGCTGACGCAACTGCTGGAACTGAGCGACAACGACCTGATGGACTTGCTGCTGGCACGCAAGGAACCGGATGGCGAACTGGCCTCGCCGGATATGACCCGCGTGCTGGAGATGCTGCGCTCTGCCTGATTTAGTTCACTGAGCCAGTTCATGCGGTCGTGCAAGAGTCGTGCGAATTATCGAAAACCTGTTTCCATACTTCGATTGAGGATGTGCTATGACCCCGTCAGATGTTAAAGCCACGCTATCGTTCAGCGACAACTCGCCGAGCGTTGAAATGCCGATCTACAAGGGCACCTTGGGCCCGGACGTAATCGACATCCGCAAGCTCTACGGCCAGACCGGCAAGTTCACGTACGATCCGGGCTTCATGTCGACGGCGGCGTGCAATTCCGCAATTACGTACATCGACGGCGATAAGGGTGAGTTGCTGTATCGCGGGTATCCAATCGAGGAACTCGCGGTCAAGGCCGACTTCATGGAGACCTGCTACGCGCTGCTCCACGGCGATCTGCCGACGGTCAAGGAAAAGGAAGACTTCGTTGAAACCGTCACGAAGCACACGATGGTTCACGAGCAGATGCATTTCTTCTACCGTGGTTTCCGTCGCGATGCACACCCGATGGCGGTGCTCGTGGCTGCCGTGGGTGCGTTGTCGGCGTTCTATCACGACTCGCTGAATATCAATGATCCGCGTCATCGTGAAGTGTCGGCCATTCGCATGATTGCGAAGCTGCCGACGCTGGTGGCGATGGCGTACAAGTTCACGATCGGCCAGCCGTTCGTTTATCCGAAGAACGACCTGTCGTACAGCGCGAACTTCATGCACATGATGTTCTCGAACCCGTGCGAAGAGTACAAGGTCAACGACGTGCTCGTGCGCGCGCTGGATCGGATTTTGATCTTGCATGCGGACCATGAGCAGAATGCTTCGACGTCGACCGTGCGTCTGGCTGGGTCGTCCGGTGCGAATCCGTTTGCTTGTATTGCCGCTGGTATTGCTTGTTTGTGGGGCCCGGCGCATGGCGGTGCGAATGAAGCCGCGTTGAACATGCTGGAAGAGATCGGCTCGGTCGACAACATTCCTGAGTTCATCAAGCAAGTGAAGGACAAGAATTCGGGCGTGAAGCTGATGGGCTTCGGGCATCGCGTTTATAAGAACTACGATCCGCGCGCGAAGCTGATGCGTGAAACGTGCCATGAAGTGCTGGAAGAACTGGGTCTGCACGATGACCCGTTGTTCAAGCTTGCAATGGCGCTGGAAAAGATTGCGCTGGAAGACGAGTACTTTGTGTCGCGTAAGCTGTATCCGAATGTCGATTTCTATTCGGGTATTGTTCAGCGCGCGCTGGGAATTCCGACGGCTATGTTTACGTGCGTGTTTGCAATGGCGCGTACGGTGGGCTGGATTGCGCAGTGGAACGAAATGATCGCTGATCCGGAACAGAAGATTGGCCGTCCGCGTCAGTTGTTTATCGGCGATACGCCGCGCGAAGCGAAGGCGATTGATAAGCGGTAAATGGTAGCGGTTGTTGGCGCAGTAAAGCCCGTTTGGGGCTGAAAGCTGCGCAGTGTGTAGCGGGATAAGAAACGCCCCAACGGGTTTGCCGTTGGGGCGTTTCTTATTGTGCGCCCAGCATGGGCGCAATCTTCGAAGTGTAGGTCCTTCCGTGAGTTGACCACGGCGATTAAAGCACAACTGCGTGAGGGTGAGTGCGCATGGGAGTCTCGGCATCAGGGGATGCCGCTGTCCCGTTGCTGGCCGATGTGATGCTCGACGTTGATGAGGCGGAGCGGGAATAGAAGACGCGGGTCATTGCTCTGGGCGCTACGCCGACCGTGTAGGCGCGTGCGTTCGTAGTCCTCGCGCCGGGCTAACGCGAAGGACGCGTTAGGCAGCGTATTCCAGGCGTTACAGTGGTACCACTGGTTAATGCGCAGAAGCTCAAGGCATGGCTTGTTTCGAGATACGAAGTAGTGCAAACTTTCATTTTGAAAGGCTCTCGCCTTAGCGAAACGCAGTAAAAGACCTCGGAGACAAATTGTTTCGATTTCAATGCGCTACATGCGATAAATGGCACGTGGGCGAGCCGAGTCTTGCCTTCGCCGTGCCGGACTACTTGTCGGGAATTCCCCAAGATCAGCATAAGTCGCGCGTCCGCTGCTCGGAAGATCTTTGTGCGGTCGATGATGAATTCTTTTTCGCACGGGTAAGCCTTGAGATACCAATTATTGGTGCCAGCGCGCCATTTCTCTGGGGCATTTGGGTGACCCTGAGCAGGCGAAGCTTTGACGACTACACCGAGCGATTCGAACGGCGTGAGGCCGGAGGCCCGTACTTCAGTTGGCTTGCGAATGAGCTTCCCGGCTACCCGCCGCTAGCCGGACAGCAGTCGCGTATTTTCGCTCGGGCTGGAGGGCTCAGGCCTTTGGTCAAACTCGAAGAATCGGATCATCCGCTGTCTGTGGACTTTCACAAAGGGATGTCGGCGGACCGTGCTGAAGCTATTTTCCAGATGGTTCTCCATCGGACCGACCGGGCTCACTGACGCCCAGATCTGAAAGCGAACACAGCGGCATAGCCAACTGAATAGGCGCGCCCGGTACCTTCGTGGGCTCTACTGGCTGTCTGGTTGGTCGAGGTATGTCTTCAGAGATGCGTCGTCGGGATCGCCGAAGGACTCTACTGCTGCTCATTGCGCCGGGAACTGCCCTCGATCATCGACGTTGGAGCGCGAGGTGCTCGTTCCATAGGGGAACCTTCGCATGCAAGTGGCCTGCTGGCGAAACAAGTGTGGGCAGTCGGTAACTAATCATAAAACAAATGACAACGAAAAATTATCTACTCATTATGGCTGTTTTTCTTTGCCAAGCATGCACAACGATATTGGATAAAAATGCCGTATCAGACAATGCGCCAACGACCTTAAACGACGCCAATTCGCAATACAGGTTAGGACTGGATTACGAAGCCGGCAAGGGCGTGCCGCAAGATATGGGGCAAGCTCAGATCTGGATCGAACGAGCGGCAAAACAAGGGCTGGCGCAAGCACAGTACGCGTTGGCGTCGCTGTATCTGACCGGACATACGTTGGATGATGATCGTGTTGCAATCCGTTGGTTTCAGTTACGGACCGACCAGAGTTATGCAATGGCGCAGTCCACGTTCGGCTGGAAAATCGAATATACGGAAGATATGCCCGCGGAAATAGACACTAAAATATTCAGGAATTACCTCTCAGCGGCACAGCAAGGCTACGCAAAGGCGCAGTTTGCGGTGGGATGGCTCTATCAAAACATCGGTAACGCAGAGCATGCAGTTTTCTGGTATCGACTGTCAGCCGATCAGGGAAATATGGCGGCTGAAAATAGACTGGGTTTCTACTATCTCGCAAAACGCGACTATCCGAAAGCATTGGAGTGGTTTCAAAAATCAGCCGGGCACGGATATGATGCGGCCAAATTAAACATTGGCAACATGTATTGGAGTGGTCAAGTCGGTAAGAAAAATAGGGAAGAGGCGATTCGCTGGTATCAAAAGGCTGCAAACCAAAAGTACCCAGTGGCACAGTATCAGCTCGGCAAGACCTACTGGGAAGCGGACGAATATAAAGATAAATCGCAAGCGTTGCATTTGTTCCGTTTAGCGGCGGACCAGGGATTCGCACCAGCGCAAGCCTACCTCGGCAATATCTATGCTCAAGGCCTCGGCGGGGTGCCGCAGGATACCGAGCAGGGCCTACGCTGGCTGAAGTTGGCAATTGATCAGAATTCCGATGTTGCCGAAAGCATACTGTCGCGGATGTACGCGAATGGAATTGGTGTAACGCCCGATCTGAGTATCGCATTTCAGTGGGCTTATCGCTCGGCCATCCAGGGGAATCTCCAAGCGCAATATGACGTTGGCAGAGCATATGCGTTAGGGCTTGGTGTTCCCGCAGATAAGCAGCAGGCCGCCAGTTGGTTCCGTTTATCAGCAAATCAAGGATATCCCGGCGCGCAATACTTTCTCGGCTCGTTGTATTTCAGCGGTGAGGGTGTACCGCAAGACAAACCGAAGGCCCTAGCCTTGATGCGGTTAGCTGTGGAGCAGGGGACTCTATCGCAATTCTTTGAACGGGGAGCGCCGGAAAACATGGTGGCCCTCATTTATCTAACTGGGGACGGGGCACCCAAAAACGGGCCCGAAGCAGTGAAGTGGTTCACGCTGGCAGCGGGGCTTGGAAACACGTTAGCGCAACAATATCTAGGCGATATCTATCGATTGGGTGAAGCTGTTCCTCAGGACATGCAAAAGTCGTTTCATTGGTACAAGCTGGCGGCCGATGCTGGAAACGCTGAGGCACAGGTGAGCGTAGGGCAGCTCTACATAGATGGATCCGGCGTAACGCAAGATTATCAGCAGGCGTTTAAGTGGGTACAGCTAGCTGCCGATCAAGGTTTGGCGCTGGCTCATACAAAATTGGGCTGGATGTATATGAACGGGTATGGAGTTGCACGGAATGACCGAGAAGCCCTGAAATGGGAAAAATCGGCCGCACAGAAGGGTGATCCTGCGGGCCAGTTTAACCTTGGATTACTTTATCTCCGTGGCCAAGGCATTAAAGCTGATAAGCAAGAGGCTCTCAAGTGGTTACAACTATCCGCGGGGCAAGGATACGAGGCGGCAAAAACTGTACTGACGGAGCTATAGCAGAGCGTTCTGACGGGCATGTCACGTGCGGGGTGGCGATAGCGCGTATGGGGACTGGATTGCGCAGTGGAACGAAATGATCGCTGATCCTGACAGAAGATTGGCCGTCCGCGTCAGTTGTTTATCGGCGATACGCCGCGCGAAGCGAAGGAGATTGATAAGCGGTAAGTTGCATTAAGTAGTGGTTGGAAGGAAGCCCCGGCGGGTGTTTGCTGGGGCTTTTTTCATTCTTGAGCCTGATTGTTTCTCGATGTTTCTCGATCTGCCGTCCTGCTCTTCGCGCTCTTGCCAGCCCCACCCGTCCAAGCCAAAACTCGCGCAAACACGAGCCATATCAACACGTGACTTGTGTAGTAATGCCAAGATATCCAGGCTTACTGACCCTGCGGGCATTGCCCGCAAACTGCAAGAGGTGCTACCGATGTTTCCAGAATTTCGCGATCTGATTTCCACGCTCAAGACTGAAGATGCCCACTTCGCCCGATTGTTTCAGCGTCACAACGAACTGGATCATGAGATCAAGAACATGGAGGGTGGGCCGCTACCCGCGGACGGTCGAACTATCGAAACGCTCAAGAAGGAAAAGCTGCTTTTGAAGGACAAGCTCTACGTTGTCTTGAAGAAGGCCGCGACGCCGGCTTAAGCAGGCAGCGCCTCGTTTAAACCTGAGAGGCGGGGCGCCTAGTTATAAGGAACAGACTTTGACATCACAGCACGACAAATCCGACGCCCGCCATTCAGCCGTGCGAAGCGTCTCTCGCGGCGACGTTCTGGAGACCCGCACTCCGCGTGCAGCACAGATCGATGAAACCGGCCGCGCTGTCCAGGCGGCCAATGAGCAAATTTCTAGCACTTTGCAACACGTGTTGCAGGGTGCCGCGCAGGACCCGGGCACGCTGATGGACACCATCAAGACATTGATGAACGGTCTTTCCCCGGATGAATCCACCGCCTTGCGCAGCGTGATGCTAGAAGGCGATCCGGCCCTTTGGCACGCGCGCGCATCGCGGCATCCAGACGACGAGTTGGCGCGTGACTGGCGTGGGGGCGGGTATCCGTATCGGAACCTGATGTCGCGCCACGCGTACGAAAAGCAGAAGTATGCGCTGCAGGTCGAATTGCTGAAGCTGCAGGCGTGGGTACGGGAGACCGGCCAGCGTCTGGTGATCCTGTTCGAAGGACGCGACGCTGCCGGCAAGGGCGGCGCCATCAAGCGCTTTATGGAACACATGAATCCGCGCGGCGCGCGAGTTGTCGCGCTCGAAAAGCCGACCGAATCGGAGCGCGGCCAATGGTACTTCCAGCGATACGTTCAGCACCTGCCGACATCGGGCGAAATCGTGCTGTTCGACCGCTCCTGGTACAACCGGGCAGGCGTGGAACGGGTCATGGGGTTTTGTTCAGAACATGAATACAACGACTTCATGCAGCAGGTTCCCGAGTTCGAGCGGCAACTTGTTCAAAGCGGCATGCACGTCGTCAAGTTCTGGTTTTCCGTGAGCCGGGAAGAACAGCGCCGGCGCTTCAAGGAACGCGAGATTCATCCGCTCAAGCAATGGAAGCTCAGTCCGGTCGATCTCGCATCGCTGGACAAGTGGAACGAATACACGGACGCGAAGGAAGCGATGTTCGCGCAAACGGACACGGCCGATTCTCCATGGGCGGTGGTTCGCTCGGACTGCAAGAAGCGGGCGCGGCTTAATGCAATGCGCCATATTCTGCACAAGCTTCCGTATGCGAATCGGGATGTTCGCGCGATTGGAATGGTCGATCCGTTGATCGTGGGACGGGCTTTGTAGCAGGTGCTTGAGACGAACTGTTGATACATTCGACGGGTGTAGGTGCAATCAGCGCCCACACCCATTTTTTATGCTCGGCAATTCGTCCGTTGGGCGACGTTTCTACACGAATTTACCGAGAACCCGGATGTGACAGATCAAGACAAAAATAACGAGACACGCATGGCGAGCGATGCCCCGGTTTTATCGCAGACCGCGGCAATCTAGCCTATGTCCTGCTGCCATTGAAGAGTTTCCACGCGGCGCCGGCGCCTCCACCGACAGCATTGTCGAGCGGCTAGCTGCTCCAATCGCTGCGGATATCGAATTCGAGGCGCCGCAATCAGGCCAGTTATTCCGCGCGGCTGACTTTTCCTGATTTGCTTTCTTAACAGGCCGGCGACGCGGCTAAGCGGCTGATTCTTTTCTGCATTCTGGTTAAACCGCGCATCCCAGCACTCCCCATACAGGTAGCTCCACTACTACCCTAACTCACTGTTTTATATCGGTTTTTTCTCGAAGCACTAGCGCAAGACGCGATCCTGCGTGGCATAATCATCAAACCAAAAAACACCCCCGCAGTCACAACACCTGAAAAGACCATGGCCCAGACTCTGTACGACAAGTTGTGGAACTCGCATGTGATCCACACTGAGGACGACGGTACGTCCATCCTCTACATCGACCGTCATTTGCTTCACGAAGTGACCAGCCCGCAAGCGTTCGAGGGTCTGAAACTGGCCGAGCGGCCGGTGTGGCGGATCAGCGCGAATCTGGCGGTGTCGGATCACAACGTGCCGACTACCGACCGTTCGCATGGCATCGCGGACCCGATCTCGAAGCTGCAAGTCGACACGCTCGACAACAACTGCGACGCCTACGGCATCACGCAGTTCAAGATGAACGACTTGCGCCAAGGCATTGTGCACATCATCGGGCCGGAACAGGGCGCCACGCTGCCGGGCATGACCATTGTTTGCGGCGACTCCCACACCTCCACACACGGCGCGTTCGGCGCGCTGGCGCATGGCATTGGCACGTCGGAAGTCGAGCACGTCCTCGCCACGCAAACGCTGCTGCAAAAGAAGAGCAAGAACTTGCTCGTCAAGGTCGAAGGACCGCTGCCGCGCGGATGCACCGCGAAGGACATCGTGCTGGCCATCATCGGCAAGATTGGTACGGCGGGCGGCAACGGTTATGCCATCGAGTTCGGCGGTTCGACCATCCGGGCGCTGTCCATGGAAGGCCGCATGACGGTCTGCAACATGGCGATCGAAGCGGGCGCGCGCGCAGGCATGGTTGCCGTCGATGAAACGACCATCAACTACCTGAAAGATCGTCCGTACTCGCCGCATGGCGCGGAGTTCGAGCAGGCAGCAACCTATTGGCGCACCTTTACGTCCGATCCGGGCGCGGAGTTTGATCGCGTGGTAGAGCTGAACGCCGCCGAAATCGTCCCGCAAGTGACGTGGGGCACGTCGCCGGAAATGGTCACGTCCATCGACGGCCGAGTGCCGGATCCTGAGCGAGAAAAGGACCCGGTCAAGCGCGACGCAATCGAGCGCGCGCTGAAGTACATGGCGCTCGAACCGAACACGCCAATGCAGTCGATCAAGCCGGACAAGATTTTCATCGGCTCGTGCACGAATGCGCGGATCGAGGACTTGCGCGCCGCGGCCTATGTGGTGAAAACGCTGGGTCGCCGAGTTGCACCGAATATTCGTCTGGCGATGGTCGTGCCGGGTTCCGGTCTCGTGAAGGCGCAAGCGGAACGCGAAGGGCTCGACAAGGTATTCCTCGACGCCGGCTTCCAGTGGCGCGAACCGGGCTGCTCGATGTGTCTCGCGATGAATGCCGACCGGCTGGAGCCGGGCGAGCGCTGTGCATCCACATCGAATCGCAACTTCGAAGGGCGTCAGGGCGCAGGTGGCCGTACGCATCTGGTGAGCCCGGCGATGGCGGCGGCTGCTGCTATTGAAGGCCATTTCGTCGATATCCGCGAACTGACATGAAGCGCGTCTTCATTGTGCTGGGGTTGATCGCGGTTTTTGCCGGCGTCGCGGGCTGCAACACGGTTCACGGCTTTGGCGAGGATCTGCATCACCTCGGCAATTCGATCAGCAACGCGGCCGACAAGTAAGCGGTTTTAAAGAACGGTCAAGCAGACCAAACCGGTGACGGATCATGGAAAAATTCACAGTACATAGCGGGCTCGTGGCGCCGCTGGATCGCGCGAACGTCGACACGGACGCGATCATCCCGAAGCAGTTTCTGAAGTCCATCAAGCGCACGGGCTTCGGCCCGAATGCGTTCGATGAATGGCGTTATCTCGATGTCGGCCAACCCGGCCAGGACAATTCGCAACGCCCGCTGAATCCGGATTTCGTGCTGAATCAGCCTCGCTACAAGGGCGCGTCGATTCTGCTGACGCGCGAGAATTTCGGCTGCGGCAGCTCGCGTGAACACGCGCCGTGGGCGCTGGATCAGTACGGTTTCCGCGCGATCATCGCGCCGAGTTTCGCCGATATCTTCTTCAACAACTGTTTCAAGAACGGCCTGCTGCCGATCGTCCTGACGGATAGCCAAGTGGACCGGCTGTTCAACGAGACCTACGCGTTCAACGGTTTCAAGCTGACGGTGGATCTCGAGCGTCAGGTCGTGCTGACGGGTGACGGCTCCGAGTTTTCGTTCGAAGTGCCGGGCTTCCGCAAGTTCTGCCTGCTGAATGGTTTCGACGACATTGCGCTCACGCTGCGTCACGCCGACAAGATCAAGCAATATGAGAACGAGCGCCTCCTGAAGCAGCCGTGGCTGAACAACCGCCTCGTCGGATAAAAGCGAATAGTGCGAAGCGTACGAATCAACAAAGAAAAGGAAACACCATGAAGATTGCAGTGCTGCCCGGCGATGGCATCGGTCCGGAAATCATCAAGGAAGCCGTCAAGGTCCTGAACGCGCTCGACGAAAAGTTCGAGCTCGAAGAAGCGCCTGTCGGTGGCGCGGGTTACGAGGCGAGCGGTCATCCGCTGCCGGAAGCAACGCTCGCGCTGGCAAAAGCATCGGATGCAATCCTGTTCGGCGCCGTGGGCGACTGGAAATACGATTCGCTCGAACGCGCGTTGCGTCCGGAGCAAGCCATCCTGGGTCTGCGCAAGCATCTGCAGTTGTTCGCGAATTTCCGTCCGGCCATTTGTTATCCGCAATTGACGGCGGCTTCGTCGTTGAAGCCGGAAATTGTCGCGGGGCTGGATATCCTGATCATCCGCGAACTGAACGGTGACATCTATTTCGGCCAGCCGCGCGGCGTGCGGTCATCGCCGGATGGCTTGTTCGAAGGCGCGAAGGAAGGCTTCGACACCATGCGCTATTCCGAGCCGGAAGTGCGTCGTATCGCTCACGTGGCGTTTCAGGCCGCGCAAAAGCGCGCGAAGAAGCTGACGAGCGTCGATAAAGCCAACGTGCTCGAAACGTCGCAATTCTGGCGCGATGTGATGATCGATGTATCGAAGGAATATCCGGACGTCGAGTTGTCGCACATGTACGTGGACAACGCGGCCATGCAGCTGGTGAAGGCGCCGAAGGCGTTCGACGTGGTCGTGACCGGCAACATGTTCGGCGACATTCTCTCCGACGAAGCCGCCATGCTGACGGGTTCGATCGGCATGTTGCCGTCCGCCTCGCTCGATAAAAACAACAAGGGCCTGTACGAGCCGTCGCATGGTTCGGCGCCGGATATCGCGGGCAAGGGCGTGGCGAATCCGCTGGCGACCATTCTGTCGGCCGCCATGATGCTGCGTTACTCGCTCGGCAAGGTCGAGCAGGCCGACCGGATCGAAGCGGCGGTGAAAAAGGTGCTCGCGCAGGGTCTGCGTACCGGCGATATCGCGACACCGGACGGCCGTACAGTCGGCACGAAGGAAATGGGCGACGCGGTTCTGGCGGCGCTTTAAATCGGGTAACGTGCTTTTCCATCGGACGATTTAGTAAAAACTTCCGGTGGAAAAGCGTCTCGCGGCAGTCAGTTTTTCAAGATGGTGCCAATCGCGATATTTCATCTCGATTCGTCTCTTTTAGCGCACGAAACGCGTCGAAAGGCGTGGAACGCTCGCGCGGAGGGACGAATATGCGGGTTATCGTGTATAGTCTTTTGTCATGGCGAAGATCTCTTCAATCTCTCTGGACTCGACTTCAAGCGGCGGCTTTAGCTCAGGCGCTCGCACGACTCGTCTCGCCATTACGCTTATGAACACGCTGCCGGGTACGGTTGCGCTGTCCAAACGCATTACGAAAACCATTTCCCTCAAAACGATCACGTTCCGCTGATCGCCTGTCGTGCCCGCTCATCTTCCCCGCGCGGTCACGCCGGCGGAGGGTCTGGCCCAAGCGGGGAAATGTCCACAAAAAAGGTTAGTCATGAACGTAGGTCTCGTTGGTTGGCGCGGCATGGTCGGCAGCGTCCTGATGCAACGCATGCAACAGGAAGGCGATTTCGACCTGATCGAACCGGTGTTTTTCAGCACCAGCAATGCAGGCGGCGACGCGCCGTCATTCGCGAAAAACGAGACGAAACTCAAGGATGCGACAAGCGTCGACGACCTGAAAAAGTGCGACGTCATCATTACGTGCCAGGGCGGCGATTACACGAATGAGGTGTTCCCGAAACTGCGCGCGGCAGGCTGGAAAGGTTACTGGATCGACGCGGCTTCGTCGCTGCGCATGAAGGACGACGCGGTAATCATTCTCGACCCGGTGAACCTGAACGTCATCAAGGATTCGCTTGTTAAGGGCGGCCGGAATTTCATCGGTGGGAATTGCACGGTCAGCCTGATGCTGATGGCGCTCGGCGGCCTGTTCAATCAGAACCTGGTCGAATGGACGACCGCCATGACGTATCAGGCGGCTTCCGGCGCGGGCGCGCAGAACATGCGCGAACTGCTGCAGCAAATGGGCGTGCTTTACGGCGCGGCGAAGGAAGATCTGGCGGACCCGTCGTCGGCTATTCTCGATATCGACAAGCGCGTGCAGGCAGCCATGTCCAGCGAGCGTATGCCCATCGATAATTTCGGCGTGCCGCTGGCCGGCTCGCTGATTCCGTGGATCGACAAGGATCTTGGCAACGGCATGTCGAAGGAAGAATGGAAGGGCGGCGCGGAAACCAACAAGATTTTGGGGTTGCCGGCCATGGGCGAGCCGGGTTCGGTTCCGGTGGACGGCCTGTGCGTGCGGATTGGCGCAATGCGTTGTCATTCGCAAGCGCTGACCATCAAGCTCAAGAAGGACGTGCCGCTGGACGAATTGCACGGCATTTTGGCATCGGCGAACAACTGGGTGAAGGTTGTCCCGAACGAACGGGAAGCGTCGATGCGCGATTTGTCGCCGGCGGTTGTCACGGGTTCGCTGACGGTGCCAGTCGGCCGCTTGCGCAAGCTGGCCATGGGCGGTGAATATCTGTCGGCGTTCACGGTCGGCGACCAGCTGCTGTGGGGCGCGGCAGAACCGCTGCGCCGGATGCTGCGCATCCTGCTGGACAAGTAAAGTAAACTACGCGCCACGACGCGGTGTAGTTCAATGAAGCGTCGCGCTTGCGCGACGCTTTGTCGTTTTGCGGCGGGTTTGCTGCCTGGGTTGCTGAATTTCCGCCGCGAACTCGTCGCCGTGTTGAGATGTTGTCCCGTTTTGTTGGGTTCTTGTTTGCTGTCCACTCGCCTGGAGTTTCAATGATCGTTCGTCCGAGTCGGCCGCTTCATTCACAGCTTCGCTTCCTGAGCCGCTCGCGGCGCGCGGCGCTGATCGCGGCAAGCTTCGCGAGTGTGCTGCTCGGAACGTTCGTTTCCTCCGATGCCATCGCCCAGGCCGGCAGCGCGTCAGCCGTTCTGGATGCGTCGGCGGCATCGGCGAGCGCTGTCACGCAGTACAGCGTGAAACCCGGGCAGTCGCTTAGCGATATTGCCACCCAGATCACAGGTTCAACCGACCGCGCCACACGCGAAAAGATGGCGCGCGCGCTCTTCGACGCGAATCCCAACGCGTTCATGGGTCATGACCCAAGCCGGTTGAAGCTCGGATCGGTATTGAACGTGCCGGTGGTCGAGGACGCGGCGGTGGCTGCAGGGGCCTCTGGTGCTTCTGCGCCCGTGGCCGTATCGGCGGCGCCGGCAGTCGAGGCTAGCGGTTCGGCTGCGGTGGCGGTCGCGGCGCCGGCCGAGGGGACATCGAATGCCGTCGGCGCGGTGAACGGAGTGGCGGCTGTTGCGACGAGTGGCGCTGTTGCGCCGGTCGCGCCCAATGCATCGAGCGAGCCGAACGCGGCGTTGCCGACCTCCGAAGCTCAACCTGCGACGACTGCGAGCGCGGCTGCAGGCGCAAGCGACGTTGCGCCTGCATCGGAAGCGGTCCCGGCATTGAGCGCATCGAGCGCACCCGCTGCGACTGTCGCACCGGTCAGTGCGCCGTCAGCGACGGGTTCTACGGCGACGTCGATGAACGGGCCGATCGGCTGGCTTATTGGGGCCGTCGTCGTGATCGGCTTGTTGCTGCTCGTGATGCGGGCCGGCAAGCGGCGCCGTCTTGCAAGTGCTGCGGTTGCCAATGAACGCACGCAAGAACCATCGCCATCGTTCACGCCGCCTGAGACCGCCGTCCCGCCGCATCACCACGGATCGGCGAGCCACGCCGAAAGTCCCACGGGCGCTGCTGATCTTGACGGCGCATCGATTGAGCGCGGCCAGGGCGAGCTGAACGTGGTGGCTGCAAGCATGGAAAACTACGATGCCGCGCAGTCCTTCGACACCCCGACCGAAGACAAGCCTGTCCCCTCCGAAAGCAATGCAATAGACGACGATGCCGACGGTGCGCGAGTCACGCTGAGCGAGAGCCGCGCGCAGGATGCGGCAAGTCCGGCGCGCGATGCGGACACCAAACGCGCGCCGTTCATGCCCGGTGCGCCTGCAGCGCTTCATCGCGATTTCACGCCGCCGCGTCCGGGTGCGATTGAGGCGGCGCTGGCTGCGGAACGGGCGGCGGCTGATCGCGCCGAGGCGTTGCGCGGGGAGATGGAAGCTCGGGAGCAGGAGCTTCGTGAGGCCGCCGCGTTAGAACAGGCGACGCGAGAGGCCGAAGCACGGGAAGCGGCGACGCGGGAAACTGAAGCGCGTGAAGCTGCGGCGCGTGAGTTGGCGGCGCGCGAAGCGGAAGCGCGTGAGGTGGAAGCTCGCGAAGTTGCAGCCCGCGAAACTGCTGCGCGCGAAGCGGAAGCCCGTGAGACTGCGGCCCGTGAAGTAGAAGCCCGCGAACTTGCAGTCCGTGAAGCTGCGGCGCGTGAGGCGGAAGCCCGTGAAGTTGCGGCAAGGGAAGCAGAAGCTCGCGAGACTGCGGCCCGTGAAGCTGCAGCGAGGGAAGCCGAAGCCCGTGAAGCTGCGGCGCGCGAGGCCGAAGCCCGCGAGGCTGCTGCCCGCGAAGAAGAGGCCCGGGAACGAGAAGCGCGCGAAGCAGAAGCACGTGAAGCCGCTGCCCGTGAAGCATCGACGCACACCTCTAGCGCGCACGAAAGTGGAGAACACTCGGCATCGACCCAGCCGGCTGTACCTGACCCGGCATCAGACGATCGAAACGACGCCGAAGGCCAGTCCACCTATGACGACGAGCCGTCGCCGGCTTCGCGTTTCCCGCAGCCTAAATTCCCGCAAGAGGCTATTGAAGCCCTGAGCGCGCTCGATTTCGGCTTGCCGCCGCGTCAGGAGGCGCCCGCTCCGACCCAAGCCGCTGCACAAACCGAAGCCCCCTTAACCCCCGCGCCCGCCACGCCCCAGCCGATCGCCGACCCAGCCATCTTCGATCGTCAAAACGCACAGCACAGCCACCCTGAACCGGCCACACCCCCGCCATCCGTGAGCGAGCAAATCGAATCCGGCACGGCGGGCGCGGCATCGGTGGCGGGCCTTGGCGCATCGCGTTTCGGCCCTTTGAGCCTCGACTTCGACTACAACTCGCCATCGAGCCAGACCGAACCGCTGCCGGCCTTCACCCCCGAGCAAATCTCGACGATAGCCCGCAACAAGCTCGAACTGGCTGTCGAATACATTGAACTCGGCGATTTATCCGGTGCGCGCACGTTGCTGCAGGAAGTGATCGAATCAAACGATCCGGCCACGCGCCAACCCGCGGCCACGCTGTTATCCACATTGGCGCCGCTGTCCTGAGATGCCTGTGAAACGAATTGCATTAGGCATCCAGTACGACGGCTCGGCGTTCAGCGGCTGGCAGACTCAATCAGACGTGCCGACCGTCCAGGACGTTCTCGAACGCGCGTTGGGGAAATTCACGCAAACGCGCGTGCAGACGGTCGTCGCGGGGCGCACGGATACCGGCGTGCACGCGCTCGGCCAGGTCGTCCATTTCGATACCGAACTCGAGCGCACCGACTTCGCCTGGGTGCGCGGCACGAACGCGTTCTTGCCGCAGAGCGTCGCGGTCCAGTGGGCGCGGCCGATGCCTGACGACTTCCATGCGCGCTTCGGCGCCTTCGAGCGCACCTATTTCTACGCGCTGTACGTCCACCCCGTGCGTTCGCCGATGATCACCGGCCGGGCCGGCTGGTGCTACGCGCCGCTCGATGCCAACGCGATGCGCGAAGCCGCCGCCAGCCTGATCGGCAAGCACGATTTCACCGCGTTCCGTTCGTCGGAATGTCAGGCGAAGACGCCGGTGAAATATCTTCATCAAATCGATATTGTCGAGCAGGGCGATTTCATCCACTTTCGCTTTCGGGCGAACGCGTTTTTGCACCATATGGTGCGCAACTTGATGGGATGTTTCGTCGCAATCGGCCGCGGCAAACATCCGGCGTCATGGATGGCGGAATTGCTGGAAGCCCGAGACCGCAAGCGCGCCGCGCCCACGTTCATGCCCGACGGCCTGTATTTGGCCGAGGTCGGCTATCCTGAGAACTTCGCAGTGCCCGCGCCGCGCTTGGGCAGCTACCCGTGGAGCGCGGTCTGGCAGGACAACAAGAACGAGACTAAGCAACGAGACAAAGCATGAGTGACGGCATGAACAACGACTTACGCAACGATTTGCGTCGGACCAGAATCAAGCTGTGCGGATTATCAAAAACGGAAGACGTCGATACCGCTGTCGCGCTCGGCGCCGACGCCGTCGGTTTCGTGTTCTATCCGCCGAGCCCGCGTTCAGTGAGCGTGGGGCAGGCTATCGAACTGGCGGAGCACGTGCCCCCGCTCGTCTCGGCGGTCGGTTTGTTCGTCAACGCGACGCCGGAATGGATTCGGGAGGTGACATCGAACGTGCGCTTATCGTTGCTGCAATTTCACGGCGATGAAACCCCGGCCCAATGCGAGGCGCTTGCCGAAGTGGCCGGTTTGCCGTGGTGGCGCGCTGTGCGGGTAGGGCCTGATGCCACCGCGCGCGATTTGGTAGAATCATCTCTTAAATATTCAGCAGCCAGCGGCTTGCTCCTCGACACCCTTGTCGACGGCTACGGTGGCGGTGGAAAGGTATTCGATTGGTCACTTATCCCAACAGATCTCGGGCATCGGGCCGTTTTGAGTGGTGGGTTGAACGCGCAAAACGTCCTTGACGCCATCCGGCGCGTGCGCCCTTACGCAGTCGATGTCTCCAGCGGCATCGAAGTAGCGGGGGCGAAGGGCGTGAAAGATCACGCCCGAATGGCGGCGTTTGTACGTGCGGTGCGCGAAGCAGACGCCGGATGATCCAGATGGGAACCTACGTGGGCAAGCGCAACGCTGCCACGTATCGAGAGAGTGACACATGTACAACTTACCAGACGATCGGGGCCATTTCGGTCCATATGGCGGCACATTCGTATCTGAAACGCTGATCCATGCACTCGATGAACTTCGCGATGCATACGCTGAATGCAGCAAGGATCCGGCGTTTATCGCGGAATACGAGTACGAGCTGAAGCACTATGTGGGGCGTCCATCGCCGATCTATCACGCCAAGCGCTGGAGCGAGATGCTCGGCGGCGCGCAAATCTTCCTCAAGCGCGAAGATTTGAATCACACCGGCGCGCACAAAGTTAATAACGTCATTGGCCAGGCGCTGCTCGCGCGCAAGATGGGCAAGCCGCGGGTGATCGCGGAAACGGGCGCCGGGCAGCACGGCGTTGCCACGGCGACCATTGCCGCGCGGTTCGGCATGGAATGCGTGGTCTACATGGGTTCGGAAGATGTGCGGCGCCAAGCGGCGAACGTGTATCGCATGAAGCTGCTCGGCGCGACCGTCGTGCCGGTCGAATCCGGTTCGAAGACGCTGAAAGACGCGCTCAACGAAGCCATGCGTGACTGGGTGACGAACGTGGAAAACACGTTCTACATCATCGGTACGGTGGCGGGGCCGCATCCTTATCCCATGATGGTGCGCGACTTCCAGCGCGTGATCGGCGATGAATGCAAGGTCCAGATGCCCGAAATGACGGGTCGCCAGCCGGATGCGGTGATCGCGTGTGTTGGCGGCGGATCGAATGCGATGGGCATCTTTTATCCGTATATCGAAGATAAAGAGGTGAAGTTGATCGGCGTGGAAGCAGCTGGCGATGGGATCGGCACCGGTCGTCACGCGGCGTCGCTGATCGGCGGAAGTCCGGGCGTCCTGCACGGCAACCGCACGTATCTGCTTCAGGACGAAAACGGCCAGATCATCGAGACGCATTCGGTTTCAGCCGGGCTGGATTATCCCGGCGTCGGCCCGGAACACGCGTGGCTGAAGGATGCGGGCCGTGCCGAGTACGTGGGCATTACCGACGAAGAAGCGCTGAAAGGTTTCCACGATTGTTGCCGGATCGAAGGGATCATTCCCGCGCTGGAATCGAGCCATGCACTCGCTTACGCCGCGAAGCTCGCGCCCACGTTGCCGAAAGACAAGCTGCTGCTTGTCAATCTGTCAGGCCGTGGCGACAAGGACATGCATACGGTCGCCGAGCGCACCGGCATCACGTTCTGAGCCCCCAGCCGATGCGCGATGAAATCGATCATGCAAGCGCGCACGGCGCTGCCGGTGGTGACGTCTCCAATGGCGTCCACGGCAGCACCGAACGCGGGATTCATTTGCATCACCGCGATTTCTTGACCGATGCAGCGAACCTCCCGGACGGCTCGATCGACTTGATCGTCGCCGATCCACCGTACGGCTTGGGCAAGGATTACGGCAACGACTCGGACATGCGTTCCGGCGATGCCTTTCTCGACTGGACCTACGGTTGGCTTGAACTGGCCATTCCGAAGCTCAAGCCAAGCGGTTCGCTTTACATTTTTTGCACGTGGCAATATGCGCCGGAGATCTTCGTGTTCCTCAAGCGCCGCCTCACGATGGTCAACGAGATCGTGTGGGACCGGCGCGTGCCGAGCATGGGTGGAACGGTGCGCAGATATACGTCGGTGCACGACAACATCGGTTATTTCGCGGTGTCGAAGGATTACTTCTTTGATCTCGATCCCATTCGCATCCCCTACGACGCAGTGACGAAGAAGGCGCGTTCGCGCAAATTGTTCGAAGGCAGCAAGTGGCTGGAGCTCGGTTACAACCCGAAGGACGTATGGTCGGTGTCGCGACTGCACAGGCAGCACGCCGAGCGCGTGGATCATCCGACGCAAAAGCCGCTTGAGATTATCGAGCGGATGGTTCTGGCGAGTTGTCCGCGTGGCGGCCGCGTGCTCGATCCGTTCATGGGCAGCGGCACGACCGCCGTTGCCTGTGCGCGTCACGGGCGCGAGTTCGTTGGCTACGAGATCAACGCCGACTATCACGCGATTGCCGAAAAACGGGTCGCGGAAACGCGTTCCGTTGGGATTCAGGCTGAACCGGGCACTGCACACGCAGACCCTGCCGTTGACCGAGCGAACGCCGCTTAGCACGCTCAAAAGTCACTACTAAAAAACGCTAAAAGGCGCGTATCGCGCAAAGAGATTAATTCATGTCCCGTATTAAAAGCACATTTGCGGCGTTGGCCGAGCAGGGCAAGAAAGGTTTGATCCCGTTCATCACGGCCGGGGATCCGAACCCTGAGCAAACCGTCGAACTCATGCACGCGCTCGCCAAGGGCGGCGCGGACGTCATCGAACTCGGCGTGCCGTTTTCCGACCCGATGGCCGATGGTCCCGTCATCCAGCGTTCGTCCGAGCGCGCGTTGGCGAAGGGCGTCTCGCTGAAACATGTTCTCGCTGACGTGAAACGCTTCCGCGAAACCAACACAACGACCCCGGTAGTCCTGATGGGCTATGCCAATCCGATCGAACGGATGGGCACGGAAACCTTTGCCAAAGCGGCGAAGGACGCGGGCGTGGATGGCGTTCTGGTCGTCGATTACCCGCCGGAAGAGTCCGTGGAATTCAGTGCATCGATGCGCGCTGCCGGCATCGATCCAATCTTCCTGCTTGCGCCCACGTCGACCGATGCACGCATTGCAGCGGTCGGCAAAGTGGCGAGTGGATATGTCTATTACGTGTCGCTGAAAGGCGTGACAGGTTCAGCAAATCTGGACGTAGCCAGCATCGCGAGTAAAATCCCGGCCATCAAGGCGCATGTTGCGTTGCCGGTGGGGGTGGGTTTCGGCATTCGCGACGCTGCGTCGGCGAGGCTGGTGGCCGATGTCTCGGATGCCGTGGTGATTGGCAGCCGTCTCGTGCAACTGCTTGAAGAAGCGCCGCCGGAGAAGGCGGCCGAGATGCTGACGCGGTTTATCGCTGAAATTCGCTCTGCGCTCGATTCTGCAAAATAACCCGTTATTGCGGCCCGGAGGGATCAAATCCGCTCCAAATGGCCGCAAAACACGAGAAAATAGGAAGAACATACGATGAGCTGGCTCGACAAATTGTTACCGCCGAAGATCAAGCAAACCGATCCTAAAAGCCGCAAGGGCATTCCGGAAGGGCTGTGGATCAAGTGTCCGTCGTGCGAAGCGGTGCTGTATCGCAATGACGTCGAGGCAAATCTGCATGTCTGCCCGAAATGCAGCCATCACATGCGGATTGGCGCGCGCGAACGGCTGGACGGGCTGCTTGATCCGGAAGGCCGTTATGAAATCGGCCAGGAGATCCTGCCGGTCGATGCGCTCAAGTTCAAGGACAGCCGGAAGTACCCGGACCGCCTGAAAGAGGCGATGGAAGATACGGACGAAACCGACGCCATGGTCGTCATGGGCGGTGCGATCCACACCATTCCTGTTGTGACCGCCTGCTTCGAGTTCTCGTTCATGGGCGGGTCGATGGGGTCGGTTGTCGGCGAGCGTTTTGCTCGCGGCGCGCGTAATGCGCTCGAGCAGCGCACACCGTTTATCTGTTTCACGGCGTCGGGCGGCGCGCGGATGCAGGAAAGCTTGCTGTCGTTGATGCAGATGGCCAAGACTACTGCCATGCTGACGAAGTTGGCCGAAGCCAAGCTGCCGTTTATCTCCGTTCTCACCGATCCGACGATGGGCGGCGTGTCCGCTAGTTTTGCGTTTTTGGGCGATGTGGTGATTGCTGAACCGAAGGCGCTGATCGGGTTTGCGGGGCCGCGTGTGATCGAACAAACGGTGCGCGAGAAGCTGCCGGAAGGGTTTCAGCGTTCGGAATTCCTGATCCAGAAGGGTGCTATCGACATGATCGTGGATCGGCGGAAGATGCGCGAAGAAATCGCGCGGTTGATTGCACTGTTGACGCTGCAGCCGGCTGATGCAGTAGCCTAAGGCTTTCGTTTGCACTCGGGGTTTGGGTTTGGTGTCGGGGTTGATGCTGGGTTGCTGCTTTCCAGGTCTTTGCGCGTTCGGTGTTAGCTGTTTTCTTTATCACTATTAGCCACTGCGCGTGGCGGCGCGTCATTTCTTTGTCCAAAGCGACAAAGAAACGAAGCAAAGAAAACGCTTTCACCGCTCTACCCTAAGTGTCCACAGCGTGCAGTTTCTATTCATGGGTGCCCCAAAAGCACGGTGCT
>NZ_JBLKRU010000069.1:0-29158 GCF_047608185.1 Caballeronia eucalypticola | reverse complement strand
GTGTACGCCAAAAGCCTGCTGCCGCAGATACCGGAAGACTCGCTGACTGTGTTCGACAAGGGCTTTCTGGCCGCTGAGATTCTGTGTGGTCTGACGATGGGCGCACGCAATCGCCACTTCCTGATTCCAGCCAAATCCAATACCTGCTGGGAAGTGATCGCGGGTACCGCTGACGATGCAACGGTGCGCATGCGCGTCTCGCAGCAGGCGCGCAAGAAGTGCCCGGCTTTGCCCGAATTCTGGAATGCGCGGGCGATCCGCACCATCGACGCGCGCGGGCGTGAACGCGTGCTGCTGACTTCGCTGGGCGAGCGTCGGCGTTTCAAACCCGCCGATATCGTGGCCTGCTACGAGCGTCGTTGGCAGATCGAAACCAGTTTCCGGGAGATCAAGCAATCGATGCTGGGTTCGGAGTTGACCTTGCGCAGTCGCACGGTCGAAGGGGTGTATCAGGAGATATGGGGTGCGTTGATCGCCTACAACCTAATTCGCCGTGAGATCGCCAGTGCCGCATGGGAAGCCAAACTCGAGCCGACCGATATCAGCTTCGTGCGGGCCTTTCACACGATCCAGCACGAAATGATATGGGCCGCCGTTACTCCGGCCTATGCAAAATTGCCCGCGTGCCTTGTGCGACTGCGTGAACGGCTCAAGGCCTTACCCAACGAAAAACGACCCGGTCGCGCATGCGAGCGGGTCGTCAAATCCCGACCTAAACGTTACACCGTTCGATACCTTAAGAAGAACCTTAACTGAACGGCATTACCGCGCAAGGCGGGCTTTTTTGCAGCGAGCCTCCCTCAACTCGCTTTAGGCTGGGCGTGGAACATCTGGCTGATAAGCTCTCGGATCTGCGTCTCCTGCGCGTCGGTGAGCACGCCGGACTTGATTTTCACCGTAATACCGCTGATGTCCTTGGTAATGGAGCCCGCGTGTTCCTTGCCGGAGAAAAACTTGTCGATGCTCCGCTCGCTGGCAGAGTTCGTCATCGTTGTTCGGCGGGTTGCCAACGCCTTAATCGCCGCAGCAACTTTCCCTTGGTCCATGTCTCCTTTCACAACGAGCGGCCAGAGTTCTACTGCGGCCTTCAGACCGCTGTTGCCATGCTTCTTGATGGCCGCAACAATTGCTTGGGCTGCGGTCCCACCAAGTAACCGTGGCTGGATGTCGAGGTCCTTCTTGATAAAGTCAGGCAGATTTTCGAACGAGAGAAACTGGTAGAGTCCGCTGCGGGACATACCCAGCGCCTCGGCCATCCGCTTCCGGTCAGGAAACTCCTTCTCCGTTTGCCTAATGGACATGGCGACTTCATAGTCGGATAAGTCATCACGACTGACATTTTCCACCAGGGCCAGCACCGCCATGTCCGCGTCGGAACACTCCACAACAACAGCGTTTATCTTGTCGAGCCCCACCATTTTGTGCGCGCGCCACCGACGTTCTCCCGCCACTATCTGATAGATTTCCTCAGACCGGCGCACCACGATGGGCTGCATAAGCCCGACTTCACGAATGGATTCGGCCAGTTCCGACAGCTTCGCCTCGTTGAATACTCGACGCGGCTGCCAGGGGTTCGGCACAACATCGGACACCGCCAATGGCGAGGTGGCACCGGTGGACTCCAGCTCTTGCACACGGAGCTGTGCAACCGCTAATGCACCCGCGAGGCCAGGCGCCGTCTGCGTTCGGGTATTTCGCTTCACCTCATCTTCATTGATAGACGAGGTCGCCCGGATGCCGGCGGTCTTGGCCAACAATTGTTCACGCATGTTGCTCATTGCGCGTTCCTCCATTTTTCTGCATAAATTTCATCCATCCATCGGCAGTAGTCGACAAGGGGCTGCCTTACCCGCTGCAACGACTTGGACGCGCTATGGGTACTGCTGACATCGAATACCGTTGAGAACGCCAGCGCTCCTGTACTCATCACGGAACTGGCGGGCACTTCAATCGAATGCAACCAGCTCTCGTAGGCGCTTTGAGCCCATGCACGCACTATGGGTGCGGACGAAGTCCGCCCATAATCGACCCTCGAAAGCAGCAACGAAATAAAGTCGTATTTCTTGTCCGTCTCGTACTTGATGAAGCTCTTGGAAACATCGGAAAATAGTCGCCAGAATGACAACGAGCTGATGAAATCCAGATTCTCAGGGACCATCGGCATCACCATTGCATCTGCCGCCAGCAGCGCATTCAGATTGAGGTACGACAGGGAGGGCGACGTGTCCATCAGGATGTAGTCATACCGCTTGCGCAGCGGCTCTAGCCCTTGCCGCAGCACAGTCCAGAACCGGAAGCCGGGCCTCATTTTCTGCATCGCAGGCAGATGGAACTCTGCACCAATTAGTTCAGTGTGAGCCGGAATCACGTCAAGTCCGTCCCAGTACGTCGACTGAACACGTGCTCCCAACCCGCCCTCAATGTCCTGATCGTAAATGAACGGCAGAATGGTGTCGTCCGGCGTCACATCCTTTTCCGCGTAAAGACCACAAAGTTCGGAAAGCGAGGCCTGCGGGTCGAGGTCGATGACCAGCACCTTGCGACCGCGCAACGTCAATCCTTGTGCGAGGCACATGGTTGTGGTCGTCTTTGCCGACCCACCTTTTAGTTGGGCCGTGATGATGATTTTCCCTTCAGGTTCGCGTGTACCGGTAATGAGCGGAGTCTGATAGATGTCAGAGACTTTCTGCACCCAGACACGTGCTTCCTCCAGAGTGAAGGTGCGGGTTCGGCCTGTGCCCGCAGCGGTGCCCGGGGGCAACTCACCGTCACTCTTGGTGGCGAGGTATTGGACCTGTGAGTGAGCAATATTGCACATTTCGGCAATCTCCCCCGTTTTGAAGACGGGTGCAGCCTTTCGCGGTCGGGGGGCGAGAATAGTGTCACGGAGTTCATCCGTGAAAATCGAGACCTTTTCAGCGAACTGGCTAATCTGCTCAAGGTGAACAGTTCGGTCTACAGCAGGAAGTTGGCTCGTTTTCACCATTCTGAGGTTTTTCCGGAAATTTCGATGAACCTCAGAATACAGGAAACACTTGAAAAGTGCGCTATAAATTGCTGTTTACTATAAGAGAGTTCCTGCGAAAACGACCATCATGTTTTCATTTCCGCCTAGTGGAGTGCGTTCGCCAAGCGTAAAGCTGGAGGGCTCCCCTTCGGAACTGTCGCAATCCGGCCCCGCTGTCCTGGGTTGCATGCTGTGAACCCGGCCTGTCGGTCACTGACCAGACATTCAAGGTGAGGTCGCTTGTGCTGTTTCTGCGAGGTCGCGCCTGTGCAAATGGAAAAATGCACAAAAATGACGCTCAGGGTGAGACCGATCGTGCTGCTACTACTCCTGTGCCATTCGATCTTCTGCAAACAGCACAACGGACCTCACCTTTGTCTCTGGATTTCAACTAAAGAAACGCGACAGGATTCCGGAAAAAGGCTCGTGCGCAAATCAGCACAAAGAACCTCACCTTCAATTGCGTACTTTAGGCATCGAAAAACGTGTTTCTGTGAAAAAGAACCTGGGCATGTAACAGACAATCAACCATCACCATGAATTCTGCACAACCAGCCTCACCATCCGTCTAGCCTCCAGTCTTTGCACAATGAACCTCACCATTGTTTGTGGGACGTTCAGTAATCCAACTTCATGGCGGCTGGTTGGTTTGTTTTTTTAAAAAATCGAACATACCAACATACCAACGGAGGACCACGACTTTGTTTAATTTCAACGGCTTAACCTTCTAAAAGTGAGGTGCGTTGTGTCAAAGGTGAGGTTTTCTGTGCGCGAAGGTGAGTTTCTTTGTGTGAAAAGGTGAGGCTCTTTCCACACAAAGGTGAGGTCCCATGTGCACAAAAAACCTGCTCCTGCGAAGGTGAGGTTGGCTGTGCCGAGTGGGGAGGGGCTAGCTTCCAGTGCCACGGGATAAGGCGTTGACAGTGAAAGCGGGTTCGTAGTGGTGAGGTTGATTGTGCTGCGGTGAGGTTCATTGTGCAAAGTCAGCGGGGAAGGTCGTATAGAGGCCTTCTGTAACCGGCTGATGGTGAGGTCGTATGTGTTGACAGCTCACCCACGCATGCTAAATTCCCCGCAGTGAAAACGAAGAGCGGATGAGCTTATGGCGGCAGAGGACAATCCGGAAGAAGGCAAGTCGAGAGTGACACCTCGTCAGATGGCGCTCGCGCTGTTCGAGGACATGTTCGACCTGGGCATGCCCATCAGCGAAGCTAATCGTGAAATCGGCTACCAGCGGAACAACTTCTTCACCCAAATCGTCAACATGGGACTGCCTGCACGGCGCTTTCTTGACGCTGCGTATTTCATCGTCGCACAAGAGCAGGAGGCACGTGACCAGTACGACGTTGAACTGAACTATTTCAAGTGGCTGATGCGCTACGACAGCCGCAATCTCAAGCACTTGCGCACAATCGCAGAGGAAGCGCAGGACGCGAAAATCCAGGTCACAGATACGCCGCTCGATCGCGACCCCAATGAAGACGACCTGTGGGTCTCTGTTCAACTGATGGGGATGGTGGGGTTCCACAGAGGGCGCATTCGATTCGACGTGCATCCTAGGCTAGTGCCGCACATCCGTGACCCAAAAAAGTCTCACTGGCTGAGCCTGCGCATTTCAACGGCTTTCACGCGCAGCCTGGCGCGTGCGATTTATGACCAGGTCCTACCGAGTGTCCCCGATGGCCGAACCGAATGGATAAGGCTTGAAGACATGCGAAGCTGGCCCGGGAAAATGGGGGCGAACGCGGCCATCTTCAAATACTTCAAGCGCGACTGGCTTGAGCCGGCAGTACGGGAAATCAATGAGGTATCGGACATCGAGTTGACGTATGAAACCAGGACCGAGTCCAGCACATCGAAAAGAATCGACCGCATAAGGTTTCTGCTCAAACGCAAGGATACTGCTGACGCAGCCCTGGCCAGCTTGGCTGACGCCAGCCACCTGTACAAGATTCTCAAGGATGAATTCAACCTGTCGACCAAACAGTTCACAGAGATTTCCGAGAACCGTGAGGTCTGGACCGATGCGCATATCCAGCAAGCTGTCGAATACACTCGGTTCAAGATTAATCGCGGGCAGGTGCAAAGGAGTCCTGCCGGCTACCTGATGAGAGCCTTGCGCGATAACTGGAAGATGTCTGAAGCCGAACGGACGATGGTCGACGTTCAAGCAAAGCTGCTTACCGACGAAACTGAAGCAGAGGTCGCAAAAAACGAAACCCGGAGTTCGGTCGCACGCACCATGGAGTCGCGCGAGGAAGAAGTCCGTGCACGCATGAATGAGGAGTCGCGTAAGGGACGTGAACACTTCAACGCTGCCGACGCAAAAAACCGGAAAGAACTGATACGCGCGTGGGTCTCGTCGAGCCAAGGCAAACTCATGCTCCGACGTATGAGACTTGAGGCCTCGACTGTAACCGAGGAGGCCATCCTCGTTAATGCGGACCTGGTTTGGTACCTGGGACAATTTGTGTTCGGGCGCATGAATTCGTCCCGTGCGTCGGCCTGACGTGTCTCCAGGTGTTGAAGTTCGATTATTCTGCCCAAGCTGTGCCTATTAATTGTGCTAGCGAAAAACCCCGAAGACCTGCGAGAAATAAGGTCACCAGCCAATAATCGCAGCTTTCGGGCGCGTTGCGTCTCGGCAAGGTCCGTACAGCCGAATGTTCGTTAATTTTGGGAGTGAATAGAAATTAGGTGAGTTGTTTCCTCGAGGTAATGCCAACTCAGCCGGCCCGAAGTGAGCAAAGCGCTTGTTAAAGCATTCCTCAAGTCAACCGTCGAGCAAGTCGACGCGAGTTTGCAGCAAGTAGTGCGCCCCGCTCATCGGCCACCGCAAGCTTGTATAGCCGCCGCCTGGATATCGTCACTACGATGTCCACCGAGCGGACTTCCAAATTGTTGCGCACCACGCTGCCAGCGTGTGTTGTGCATAGGAAAGGATTAGATGGCCTGCGAAGCTTGGCGAGCGCGAGACTGAGCAGGGGAGGGCGGTCATTGATCTGGAGCCGTAGTGACCCCGCCATACACTTTCTGATCACAGCAGGCCAACAGCTAATCTTCGCGTCCGGTGCCGGCCTTTACGCCTTGCTCGACGACAGAGCGTATTACCTGGGCGAACTCGCCAGGCGCCTCGACGCATGATGTATGACCGGTATCAAGGACCACGAGTCTCGAACCCGGAATGCCGTTGCTTAGGCTTTCTGCATGGGACAAAGTGCGAGCCGGGTCGCGGCTTCCATGGACCACCGCCGTCGGAACGGGTGATAATTCACCGAGCATGCTTGTAAGGTCGGTCTGTTGCAAACTGCGTAAGCTCTCGGCCGTCGCGTCCGCAGTAATACGGCGTGGATACGTCATAAACGAGTCGACAAGCTCGGCGGGGCAGACGCTTCCAAGCGAGCGTTCGGTCATGGCTTTCCACAGCGGCGGACCCCATGTGCGAAGGACGCGCTCGATGACTGATTCGACATCCCCATGTCCCTTCGTATTCGCTCCGCTATTGCTCAACACCAGACCAACCACGTTCCTTTTCGCCGAGCGTAAATCGATCGCAGCGGCGAGCGCCGCGATCGGTGTGCCTACCGAATGTCCTATCAACACCGTTGGTCCAAGCTCTCTTATTAGCATGGCTACACGCGCTGCAACCGAGTGAAGGTCGTGCGGGCCGGCACCCTCGAGCCAACCCACACCGACGGCCCGAAGTTTAACGATTCTCGTGACGGGCGCGATGGCGTTAGGCGGAATGAGGGCGCCGGGCAAGAACACAAGGATCGGTCGGTTTTTGGGTCCATGACTAAGATGGAACTTGGCTATTGCCTGCGTCATTTATCTACGTCTGTTTTGTTGTTCGATGGGAACGAGGCGGCCCCTTCGCGATGCGCGTTCCAACGGTTCCGCGATTTCCAAAATGATACGTTTAATTGTAAAAGTGGATGTATGAAAACTCGTGAAATGAGCCTCCTGCCCGACGCGCGTGCTGACCTGCTTTGTTATCTCGTCGCCACGGCGGCGGCGACTTATGCGCTGACCGGTGATTGGCGAGTGGACCACATGGTGATCTCCTGCCGGTCATGGCTTTCACGCAATCGGCTGAGTCTGCCGTGGCATGATCGAGTTCGCCCTGGGCAGTTAGCGTTGCAAATTGCACGGCGCGATCTGCGCGGCGTGGGCATTGCATTAAAACAAGCTGACGTTCAGGGCCTCTTCACGGGCGACATGAAGTTGAACCCAGCTAGTACGGTCGTTCAACGGATGCTTCAGGTGTGGCGCCGTGCGTTAGAGGATCATCGGTTCGCATGAGGATGGGAATGAAGGCAACCAAGTCACCTGAAGCTATCGTCGTTGACGGCGGACTCGCGGTCGCCTTCTAACTCATCGCTGCGGGTCGCGTCGTGAAATGCACGGTTTCGCGTGAATCGTTGCAACGCTTCTTTTGGCTTCAGCCTGATGCGGACGATGCACGTGTGCTCAAGATTTTCATTGATGGGCGCCACCGAATCGTCGCTATCGCCGAACGAAAGGCGCTTCGACTCGCGGCTGCTTCTATCCCACTGGAGGCAGGCGATTTTCAACGGTAGGCGAGAGGGTGACGTGCGGAAATGCAATCCACAATGCAAACATGAAAGCTGAGAATTCAAATCCTCGTGAGGCAGCGGCGCTGGCAAGAGTGGCCGAAGCCGCCCGCGAAGTGCAAGCTGCGTCCGCGGCGATAGAGGCGCATTTCAACGCTGTGGGGGAGCGACAGGCTTCCGCGCTGGAGCTTGCACGTCTGACGGCCGCCGTCCAAGAGCTCGAAGACGCGCGGTTAGCCTTGGCCGTCGTCATCGACAACGGTAATAGGTGAGGGCGAAATGCATCCGTTGTTTGCCGACGCAGGTGTGCGCATCGAGTGCTGTCGCGGACGTTAGAATGGCTTGGAAATTCTCAGTCGGATTTCTCCGCGGGAGACCCTGTGTCGTATTGATGAACGGCAAGGAGAGACGTGGACATTTTCTATCACTGGCGGGACTTCGCGCTCGATATGAAGGAGGGACGCATCGGTACGCTCGGGTCTGACGGAGCCGTGCTTGAGCAACTGAAGGAACGCCTCCCTCGCAAGGTATGGACGTTTGTGACCCCGAAGGGGAAGAAAGATCGGCTACAACTCATCGGCTCGTTTCTAGTCACTGAGTCGAAGCCTGTCTCGTTCGTACCTAAGTGGAAGTACAACCTGTTCTACGATGCCGCATCGCCCCGATCTGTCCTCTATACCGACTCGGACAGCCCTGAAAAAATTGATGAGGTGAGCGACTATTTCAATCGCCGATTTAACGCGACGGGCAAATCAATTTGCACGGGGAGAAGGGCGTGCGGGAAATGGAAGCGGATGTTGTCCGAGGTTTCGAAAAGCTAGTGCCACATTACGCAACACGCCAGTTCATGGATGGATTGCCCGGGATTCGCTAAACCGCGGGAGGAACGTGAAACGAGTGTATTTCGACGGTGACGGCGCGAAGCGGAAGGGTGCGGATCTTATAACTTGACCGTTTGTATTTTATAAACTACAATCCATACATGACGATTGAGATCAAGCAGACCGAGACCTTCCGTCTATGGGAATCAAAACTGAAGGATAAACGGGTGCGGACCTCATTGGCGTCTATCACGCCTTGCGGAAGGCTTGCCCGGCGACATCGCTCCGGTTGGAAACGGCGTCAGTGAGTTGCGAATTCACTACGGCCCCGGCGATCGCGTCTATCTGCAACAGCGCGGTACGATTCTCGTGGTATTGCTGTGCGGAAGCGACAAGAGCACGCAAGCGCGGGACATTAGTCTTGCAAAGAAACTCGCACAAGAGTGGAAGGACTGACATGGTCGAGAAACTGACTACCTATGATCCAGCCGCGGCGCTGGTTGATAGTGATGAGATTGCCTTTTTTATGGCTGATGCCCTAGAAACTGGGGATGCCGCATATATTGCGAAGGCACTTGGTGTCGTTGCCCGTGCGAAGGGAATGGCACAGATAGCAAATGAAACAGGATTGTCCCGCGAGCAGCTTTATCGCTCGTTTAGCGAGAATGGCAACCCCACGCTGAAAACGATCCTTGCCGTGATGAAGGCGTTGGGGATCGACCTGACCGCCAAGGTGCATGCATAGTTTTTTTACCAGACAGGCTAAGCTTTGTCTTGAGGATAAATGATAGGCGGTGAGGACTACGTGATAAAAGAACGGAACGTACTGGAATGGACAGCAGATTTAAAGCGAATCTTCAGAAGTTGAGCAAGGAGAATCGAGCGAGGATCCGATGGCGAAGAGCGGTAGAAGCCGCCGAACACGACTGGAAGGATTGTCTGCCCGAGGACCGCACCCAAATGGCCGGCGAACTCGCTGTTCGTTTGGAAAGGCTGAAATTGGATATCAGCGAAAGCAAAATGGACGAGCTCGCGCAGACCGAGCTGATGGACAGGATTCAAACGCTGCGCGACGTCGTCCGGGGAGCTCAGTCGTCGGAAGTATCCTGACGCTTTGAGGACATGATCCAGGAGTAAAACCCATGTGCTATCCGGGCTCAAATCGCGGCGGACTACCGCGGTCGATCAGTACGCCGCGCGCTTCGACGTGTTCGGACCAGAGAACATGCAGCGCGCCGGGGCGTTCGTCTATCTCAGTGACGATGGTTTCGTGACCATCGAGCGCGGCCTGATCCGGCCCGAGGAGAGGGCCGTCGAACGCGGTGACGATACCTTGCCGGTGGCGGCAACGGGGCAATCCAGCATGCCTGCGCGTGTGACGCCGCTGCATAACGAAAAGCTGTGCCGCCGCCTGACTGCACACCGCACGGCGGCGATCCAGACCGAGCTGGCGAGGCATCCGAGCGTCGCACTCGCGGTGCTGATGAGCCGCATGATTCCGGTCGTGTTCGAAGAACACTATGAACGGCAGTATCCGGAGCACGCGACCGAGGTGAACCTGCGCACATCGCGCTGTGCACTGGTGAAACACGCCGACGACATGGCCGACAGCGTGGCGTGGAAGGAGATCGAGGCCGAGCGCGTGAAGTGGATGCGCATGCTTCCGGCGCGCGCGGACGCACTGCTGCCGATGCTGCTCGACCAGGGTTCCGACATCCAGTCGAAGCTGTTTGCGTTCTGCGTGGCGGCCGCCGTCGATGGTATCGATGGATCCGACCGCGCACACGCCGTCAACAGCCTTGCCGACGTGCTGAACGTGGACCTGTCGTATTACTGGAAGCCCACGCGCGCGAGCTACTTCGATCACGTGTCGAAGTCGCGCATCGCGGACGTGCTGCGCGAGCACGTATCACCGCAGGCCGCCGCCGAGGTGCAAGGCATGAAGAAGGACGCGGCGGCGGCTGCCGCCGAAGTGCGGATGGCCGAGTCGGGCTGGCTACCGGAAGTGCTCGCGAACCGCGCGGTGCCGGAATTCCGGTCGTATGCGTGGGAGAATGATGACGCAGACGGTGAGGCGGACGACGAGGCGCACAACGCGGGCGCTGATCCGGATGACGTGGTTGATGAGGCCGGGCACGAAGCTGGCGACGACCACGAAGGAATGGCCGAAGCCGCATCGACGACGGTACCTGTTCAGACGTGAAGCCGCCCGGGTGCAAACCCGGGCGGCTTTTTGCGCCCTGCATGTCGTGTGGGCAAAAAAGGGAACCGAGGCCGCAGGGTAACGCCAGGCCCGGTTCTGAAAACACACGCCGACGGGTCGGAGGACCAGCCAGCTAGCCTCATTAACGGCACGGCAGTAAAACCCTGAATACCGCGTCTTTTCTGAAAGCCCTTTGCTGCGCTTGACGACCGCCACGCGGATTGGCGCGCGCCTGCGCGCCCGGATCGAGGGCCACAGGGACCCATGCAGGCAGGATGCATGGGGAGCGGCCCGACCCGACGCAGCGCGGCGGGGCGATTCGGTTCATGTCCCCGCAGTCCGGGGTGCGGGCGGTGGATATTTCCTTTTAAGGTCTTCTATCTCGTCGGCAGTCAGTACAGGCTGGTTGTACTGCTGCGCGTACAGCTTGTTGATCTGTGTACGGGGAAGGGTTGGATTCTCCGCCCTCAACTGTTCGGTGCTCTTGAAGCCGGGCGGTGCGGAAGCGCCGGGATTCTGCGGTGCGGATTGCGAAGCGACGAGCGGCGTTTGGGTGTTTCGGGGAAGCGTGTGCAGCGGGGCTGATGGTGACGTTGCAAGGACAGCGTGTTTCTGAAGGTACTTGCCGACGCTGGAGAGCGTGATGGTCAGGCCATTAAGGCGAAGAAATTCGACGATTTGAGCAAGCGTGCATCCTGCCACGCGTAGTTCGACGATGTCGGTGTGGAAGGCCCGAAGGGCCGATAGATGTGATCCTGGTTTGATGCTTTTGAGATATTCGGCGGTTTTCACGGGGTGACCGGGGCAGTGACCACATTGCCAGAACATTATCGAGATTTCGCGTCTGCTTCAACCAGTTTCGCGTACGGTCGCAGTCGTTCGCGTTTTCTCGGAAGCCATTTGCACAGTTTCGCGTTATTTTCGCAGTGTTTAAGTGAGGTCGGTAGTGGAGCGAGGCACGTCTGATATGTTTACACGCTGCTACGCATCGTGCAAAATATCCGTGCCAAAGGGGCGCTCCCCTTTGAAACCCCGGCGGCCACTGCCGCCTCCTGAACCCCACAGGAGCGCCGATGAAATCGGAGTTGGTGAAGATCGTGGTCGAGGTCGCGCAGAGCGACAACCCTAGCTTTGACGACGACAAGATGGTCATCGTGATGGAGGTTGATATCGCGGATCGCGAGACGGCACGCGCGCTGTTAAGGCAGGCAGAAGCCGATGAACGGAGCATCGCGCATCTGGGTCAGACGATCGAAGAAGGCGAGGTGTGGCTTTCGATTGAGGACAATGTAGTCGAAGATCCCAGCCCGTGTTTTCATCGAGCGGACGCGGTCGATGCGTTGGAGATGCATCTGGGCATTCCTCCAGCGCTCTCGAAGAAGGCGCTTGCCAAGGCGAACGTGAACCGGCTCTATCGGGAAATCCAAACCGAGAAGGCCCGTGAAGCGCGGGAGGGGGCGGATGCCACGCACGAAGCGTAACGGTGGTGTGGGGCTCGGGAAGCCCATCGCATTCCGGCTGTCGAAAGCGGACCGAGCTGCGTACCTTGAGAAAGTTGCCGCGTCGGGCCTGACTCAATCCGAGTTTTTTCGCCAGGCCGTGCTGACCAATCGCACACAAGTGATTGCGCGCCCGAAGGCGAGCGACGACCGCAAGCGTCTGCTGTACGTGTTCAACAAGACCAGCAACAACCTCAATCAGCTCGCGCATCGCGCGAATTCCGAGCACGTGCGCGGCAAGCTGTCTGAGGCGACCTGCGAGCAAATCCTCGATCAATTGCAAATGATTTCGCGTTATTTGAAGGCCACCCTGGCCCAATTCGAATAGGCGGATCCATCATGCTCATTCGCATCCGCGGCTATCACGACGGCATTAAAGAGTATCTGGAAAAAGGCCAGAAGAAAGATCGTGAATTTAATCGTGATGAAATGGATGAGCGGGTGATTCTTGCGGGTGATCTTGATCTGACCAACGAAATTATTCAGTCGATCGAGACGGATTCGGAACGGTATCTGAATATCACGCTCTCTTTTAAAGAGGACGAAGTATCACGCGATGTGCTGGAGCAAGTTGTTCGCGATTTCGAAGCGTTTGCGATGTCCGCTTTTCGGCGAGACGAATACGCTTTCTATGCCGAAGCCCACGTTCCACGTCTAAAGAGTTACGCCGATCGACGAAGCGGTGACCCGATCGAGCGGAAGGTTCACGTCCATATCGTGCTGCCGAAGGTGAACCTGCTCACCGGGCAGCGGCTTGATCCGTTCGGCCTGGTCGATCGGCAGGTACGATTCCTTGAGGCGTTTCAGGAACACACCAACAGCCGGTTCGGGCTGGCAAGCCCGAAAGACAACCGGCGCGCTGAATTCAATGACGCGTCGGAGATGATCAGTCGCTACAAGGGCGACGTGTTTGCGGGGGCGAACCGCGAGCTGAAGGCTTCCATTCTCGATGCCATGATGACGCGGGGTATTACCCAGTACGCAGACTTTCAGGCGCTTCTTGCCGAGTTTGGCGAGACACGTACACGCAACGCAGGGCGAAGCCGCGAATACGAGAACGTTAAACGGGCAGGGGACGCGAAGGGCGTCAACCTCAAGGAGTACGTGTTCACGCGCGAGTTCGTCGAACTGGACGCCGTTGCGAAACGCGAGGCCTTGGTCGCTAGTCTGAACGCGAAATACGAGATACCCGGCGTGCCTCGCGAGACGCCGACCGCGATGCTTGAGGCGTTGCGCGAATGGCATGAGGTGCGTGCACTCGAAGCCAAATATCTCAATAGCGGCAGCCCGTTTTACACCGTGTATCAGAAGGCCTCGCCGGAAGAACAACGGCACATCCTGATCGAGCGCGAGGCGCGCTTTTACCAACCATTTGGAGGGCACGATGGCAGAGAAGAACGAACCAGCTCGCGACGAGACGACCGATTCGGGCAATGGCAGCCATGGCGAGGAATTGGACACCCTGGCTCCGGTGATCGACGAGGATGGGGTGATCCACGAGATTCACGAGAGGCCGCACGAGAGCGAGGGCAAACCGAGTGGGGCCGAGAATGGAGCCGAGACTGGTCGGCGCTCGAGCGGGAGCACGAAACGCTCGTCGAACAAGGCCTCATTGAACAAGGACTCTTCGGCCGGTGGCGAGCCGGAACGGATCGTGACGATGACGTTGAGTTCGATCGACCCGGGCCGTCGGCCGAATCCATCGACGGTATGCGAGGTGTGCCCGGCCGGCGTGTGGATGGCGGCGCCGCGCGAAGTGAAATGCTACTGTCGGATTCTGCACATGTTCACGTGGAAGACGACGGAGCCGACGGAGTTGACGCACTGCGACGGCCTCGCGATCGCGATGGAGAAGGAGGAGTAGGGGATGCATCAGACGAGAGATCAAGCAACGGATGGGGTGACGAATCAAGCGACGGGTCAAACGACGTATCAAGCGAGCCCCGCAAAGAGCCGTTGGCGGAGCGCGGCGAAGGCTGGCGCACGGTGGTTGAGCGGATGTATGCGGCGTATGAGCACGCGGACAGTGAAGAGCGCGCACGGCTCATTGCCACGAGCGCGGAAAAATTCGCACGAGAAAAGTTTGGCCTCAAAGGCGGTGGCAAGCTCCCCCGCGATTTCGACCCGGACACTGAGCCGCGCAGTCTGGCTCAGGTCAAGTCGCTGGGTGGTGTTGCGTCGGTTTCGTTTGGCGGCCCAGCGGCCGGTGCTCAAGGCGGCGAGGCTGGCGGGATTGGCGGTGGGCTTGGTGGCTCGAGCGACTCAAGCGGTGGACGGTCGCGCATGGCGTCGCCCAATTCACCGGGCGTTGCGGATCACCCATACCGTTTCGATGGCGCTGATGGGGCTGATGAGTCCTTTGGCGGCCCGCCGAGCACCGCCGAAGCCTCACGCGGCATGCCGGCGGTCGCGACGCCTCGCGACGTCAACGTATTGCAACCTGGTGGCGCCATATCGCAACTAACGATCTCCCCGCAGTCCGCCACCGGACGGCAAGCCGATTCGGTGCGCGACCAGTTTGCACGGGACCTGGCTGAAGCCCGTGCGGCACGCAACGATGCTACGCGCTCGGAGTTTCAAGAGATCAAAGCCACGCTCGATGCGTACCGGCTTCTCGCGGCTCTTTCGCACTCGCACGGACTGGTCGTCGGTAAATATCAGATCACGAAGGGGCGCGACGGTAGCGACCGGATTCAGGCCGGCTCGCGCAACCTGAATGTCTCGGATTTTCTGACGAAGGAGATGAATTTGCCGTGGTCGGAAGCCGCCCAGTTGATGCGCGAGCAATACCGGGCGCAGACCGGACTCGATCCCGCGCATGCACCCCGTCGCACGCCGGAGCAGGATCTGTGGAGCGAGTTTCAGGACTTTCGGAAGCAGTACAGCGATGCATTGCGTGCCGAATGGCTGGAGCAGGGTGCTCGTGAGCAAGCCCGGCGCAATGCGATTAAATCGACCTTTTACGCGAAACGCAGTGCGGTCGTCGACAACAGTGCTATGTCGTCGGCCGCGCGCCGTGGTGCGGTGTCAGTGGCTCGCGTGGAGAGGATTGAAGCTGAGGCCGTCTTGCGAAAACAGATCGCACGCGAGCGGGATGCATTAAAAGCGGCGATGCGACGGCCGTTGACGGACCAGTACCGGGACTTCCTGCAGGAACAGGCGCAACTCGGTAATGTGCGGGCACTGCGTGAGCTGAGAAGGATGCAGACAACGCAGACAACGCAGACAACGCAGACAACGCAGACAACGCAGACAACGCAGACAACGCAGACAACGCAGACAACGCAGACAACGCAGACAACGCAGACAACGCAGACAACGCAGACAACGCAGACAACGCCGCGAACGGGCGACGACCGCGAGAGCACCGGAATTGCGTTCGGAGCGAGCCGCCGGGTCAGCGCCAGCGAGCTGAACGAAATCATCTATGGCGGCCCGATCATCACGCATTATGTACAGGAAAACGGCAATGTCGATTACAAGCGCGATGGCGCGGCGCTAATGGTCGACGAAGGCCGCACCGTGCGGATGTGGGTCCAGGACCGCGATGCGATCGAGATAGGTCTAAGCCTTGCACAACAGAAGTTCGGGCCGACGCTCACGCTTACCGGGCCCGAGGAATTCAAGATGGCAGCTGCGCGCGTCGCGGCCGAGGCGTGCATGAATGTGGATTTTGATGATGAGGTGTCGAGCGGCATCTTGCATGCGCGGCGCGCCGAACTGGATGCCGAGGCAGATGACCGGCGCGCACTTGAACGCGAGCGGGATGACGCCGTGCGTCGTCAGGAGCGTGACGAATTGCCTGCGCGCACTTCAAAGCCGGACGCGCCCGGCGCATCGGAACAGCTGAGACAGAACGACGACCCAGAACGCGGCTCGGACGAGCCTGATCAGCCCGAGCTTGATCGATAATCACCGGCACGGCCACGTTCGGTCGCGCGAAAGAAAGCACAATTTAAAGGCAAAAACCTATGGCACGTTATGGCATCGTTCCGAGAAGCGAACCTATTAACGCAGTGATATTTCGGGGCACGCCGTCGCAGCTTATTAACCTGCCGGCCTTCATCAAAGGCGCGGTTGCCATCTTGACCATTGGTATCGGTTTCGGATATGCGTCAACCCAGTGGCCCGTGCCATGGTTCATTCCCGTGCTCGCTGTCCTTCTGGTGCTTGGCGGCATCGGACTCGCGTATCTGCAGGTCAAATTCACCGAGTTTGAGATCGATGTGGAACGGATCACTTGTCGCAAGGGGATCCTCAATAGAACGGTTCAGAGCGTCGAGTGTTCAGGATTCAAGACGTGACCTCAGTTCATCCCTGGTGGCAACGCATGTTCGGAATCGGCGCAGTCGTCGTGATGACGAGCGATTCGAACAACCCAGTGTGGCGATTGCCCCGGATGAAGGAAGCGGAACAATTGCACAACGAGCTCAACCGCGCGGCGATCGCATTGCGCGATGTAAAAGGCGTGCGGGAAGTCAATATGGGCCGTATCTAACTGTGAAATTGGTGCATTGATCCTGTCTAGTACAACATCCCGTAAATAGGTTTAATAATTATCTGGCTGTAAATAAGGCTCCAGGAGCGTGACGACGATTTGAGCCATCTCATCGAGCGGGCCTGAACCTGGCAGAGGTTCCCATCGGCCACTGTGGCTGCGAAAGGCTGCACCGTTAAGATTGCGGCCGAGCTCAGTCAGACGAGCCACAACAATCGGATCCTGATCGTCCGATCAGTGATAGCAGTTCCTGTCTTTCTTTCTTCGCCAGCTTCACTGGCGTTGCATGACGGCCTCGGCTCATCCCGCCACGATAAAAAAAGACCGCTAAATATTCAACTTATTTACGGGATGTTGTACTGGGTACCTCCGCGATGGTTTTTGACACCGGCACCAGGTCTGATAGTAACGGTTATCAGACTTGGACGGACCCGGAGCAGTGCACTTGTGGGGTAGCGATGATGATCGGGAAGCGCGAGGGGAGCGAAGGGCGCCTGCATCGCGTTGGTATCGGCCCGCGTCACGTTTGCGCCGGGTTTGCCTGTGCGAGGTACGATGGGGTAGGGTGCGGGTTTCACTCACTGAACAGGGCTGTCCATGAACAAACAGGATCTCGTCGACGCTGTCGCCGCCAGCACTGGCGACAGCAAGACCGCCACCGGCGAAGCCATCAATGCAGTGCTGGACGTCATCACGCGCGCGGTGACCGCCAGCGGCGGCGTGCAACCGGTCGGCTTCGGATCGTTCTCGATGGGGCAGCGGACTGCACGCACCGGCCGCAACCCGTCGACGGGAGCCGAAATCCAGATTGCCGCAGCGAAGACGGCCAAGTTTACGGCCGGCAAGGCGTTCAAGGACGCTGTGAACGCGTCATGACGAAGCCGGTGATCGCGCCCGGCGACTATGCCGGGCTGCACAAGGAATTGATCAGCGTGGTCGAGTCGGCGCGACGCACGGCGGCACGCAACGTCAATGCCGTGATGACCGCTGCCTACTGGGAGATCGGGCGGCGGATCGTCGGCACTGAGCAGGGCGGCCTGGCGCGCGCCGGCTAGGGGCAGGCGCTCATCGAGCGACTCGCGGACGACTTGACGCGCCGTTTCGGACGCGGATTCGGCAAGGCCAATCTAGCCAGCATGCGGGCCTTTTATCTCGCCTGGCCCGCGGCTGAGATTTTCCAGACGGTGTCTGGAAAATCTTCAGCCCCAGTAAATGTCCAGACGGCGTCTGGAAAATCGCGGCCTGCGAAAGACGTCGTCGACACCACGACAACGGCGCCCGATTACATGGCGCTAAGCACCCGTTTTACGTTGCCGTGGTCGGCCTATGTGCGTCTGCTGTCAGTGAAGACAGGGGCCGCTCGCGCTTTCTATGAAACAGAGGCCTTGCGCGAAGGCTGGTCGGTGCGTCAGCTCGACCGCCAGATCAGTAGCCAGCTTTACGAGCGGCTGGCACTGTCGCGTAACAAGGCGGCCCTGCTCAGGAAAGCCGCTGATGTACAGCCGGGTGATCAACTCACGCCGCCGGAGGAGGCGATTCGGGACCCGTTTGTACTTGAGTTTCTCGACATCAAGGACGAGTACTCGGAGTCGGATCTTGAGGAGGCACTGATCCAGCATCTGGCAGATTTCCTGCTGGAACTCGGCGACGACTTCGCTTTCGTCGGCCGGCAGCGACGCTTGAGAATCGATGACACGTGGTTCAGGGTCGATCTGGTATTTTTTCATCGACGTTTGAGATGTCTGGTCATCATCGATCTCAAGGTCGGTCGCTTCAGCTATGCGGACGCCGGGCAGATGCATCTCTATCTGAACTACGCCCGCGAGCACTGGATGAAACCTGGGGAGAATCCACCTGTTGGTCTGATCCTTTGCGCCGAAAAGGGTGCGGCCGAAGCACACTACGCGCTGGACAACCTGCCAAACAAGATTCTCGCGGCGGAATACCAGACAGTGTTGCCAGATGAGGCATTGATCGCGCGGGAGCTGGAGCGCACTACAGCGAAACTGGACCGGCGTACCGGGGCGTCGTAAGCATCGTCAGGTCCAACGGTTAAGCGTCTCCATATCCGCCAGTTTAGGCAGAAAACCGGCCCCTTAAGATAAGGATAGTTATCTTATTGAGACTTCCATAATTTATGACATCACCAGAGCGTAGCCTGCATCCAGCACGCCGCAATGATCGAGGGTCGCTTTTGAGCGCTCTTGAGTTTGTTGCGAGCGGTGGCGTGCAACTCGCCCAGATCGTTGGGACAGTAGTTGGCCAGTGCGTGTCGCTTGAGCCACGCCCACAGATATTCGACGGGATTGAGGTCGGGGGCATACGGGGGAAGAAAAGCAATCTGAATGTGCCCGTTCAGCCCATCGAGATAGTCGCGCACCAAGCGGCTGCGATGTGCCTTCAAACCATCCCAGATCACCAGCAGAGGTTGCTTGAGATGGGCCTTGAGTGCTTTGAGAAATTCGACGATCTCTTCCTTGCGGATGCTGCCCTCGTGCAGCCTGAACAAACAGTTGGTGTGCGTGAGTCCGGCAATCACCGAAACGTGATTCCAGTTGAAGTGAAACTGGATGACGGGCGTCTGACCTTGAGCGCCCAGGTGCGCACGCACGTGGGGCGCTCGCTGATGCCGGACTCGTCCACAAAGACGATCAGTCGGCCTTCTCGCCGGGCTTTTTTTTGAGAGCGGGCCAGGTACTGCGTTTCCAGCTACGCACTGCATCTTCGTCGCGCTCGATGGCGCGCTTCTCAGGCTTTTGCACGCTAAAACCCAAGGCGCCCAGGATTCGCCAGATTTGCGTTTGGCCGAACTTGACGTCGTACAGCCGTTCGATAACCACCCCCACGCGCTTGAGCGTCCAAAGCTCTGTACCAAAGCCGTGCTCGGTAGGTTTTTGCAGAATGGCTCGGCGCAAGCCTTCCAGCTGGGACTCGTCCAGTCTGCCCGGACGGACTCTCGACGGCACCGAGCGCAGCGCATCGATTCCGCCTTCATCGAGCAAGGCCTTCCACGTGTACACGGTTTGCCGGGCCACGCCCGCTTCGAGTGCGACTTCGGCAGGCTTTTTCCCCCTGAGCAGAAGTCTCCCTGCACGCAATCGCTTCCTTGTCGCCTCGTCCGATCTTCTCTTGACCATGCCCCATACCTCCAGACAGTTCATTGAAGATATATCGCACAGGACTCCGATTGGTTGTCATGTTTTACAGAAATATCAATAATAGCCGGATATTTGTGGAGTTTTCAAAGTACAAACGCACCTGTGAGGCGGCTGCAAACGCCGATGAATTGAGCGGCTGTTGATCGCGTTTGCCGAGCAAGCAAGCAGGGCCGCGCTAATATGAAGGTTGCCAATCTCGGACGAAAGGTAGATTCGAAGCGCTTCCAGAGTGTTGTCGGCGGTCGGCGTGCCACGAGAGTCAGAAACGAAGGGGCGGATAGTTGGAGCTATCCGATATAGGACCTTGGTTTAATGCTGGCAAGACGTCTGCAGCAAACTTCACAGATGAGATGACTAATGCTTAGCGTGCTGGGAGAAAGCGAGCCGCCGTCCAACGACGGCGACTTAGCAGACCAGGATTCCCTTCTTCTTGTCTCGATCAACGATCTTGGGCTTTGCGCAGGGTTGTCGCCTTGCCGATGCCCATTGGTGCTGCCTAATACCACCAGCTTGCCATCCCTGAACGCGAGTTAAAGTTCTTGACGACATCTGTGACTGCTTCGCCTCGAAGTGCTCGGCTATCATTTCGGGGACTGCTGTCGTCACCGTTACCGTATCGACGAACCGCTTTGCTTCGTGGAACGGCCGTCTCTAGCTATCAACAATGATTGCCGAATGACGTTTCGTAGCCGAACGCGGCACGACGTTGAACAGGCAGAGCAGAGACCCGTGATCCAAGCGCCGACAGCGGTAGCAACGATGGTGACACGAAGTCGTTCAAGTCTGGCCGTAAGTTCGCAGCTTGGCTCGGTCGCGTACCTTGAGAAACCGTTTCGGGGGCAAGGCGGATCTATCGGAATTCCCGGCAGCGAAGTGATGGGACGACGCGTAGCGCGTGCAGATGACAATGGCTTACATTGCTCAGCTTCGGTACCAAACGCCATCCGTTGGTGCAGGCAACGCGCGGCTTCCGCTGAAGGCGCAGACGATCAAGAACCATCGATAACGGCAAGGAATACTGGTTCCCAATCGAGAATATGGCGGCGCAGGAGGTCCGCCGCTTTCTCCAACTTGTGAGCGGCAACGAGTTCTACGAGCTCAAAGTGTTCGGCCACCGACGATGCCTGGCGTTCAAGACCGACTTCCGACTCTATTCCGTACAGCCGCATGTTGTCTCGCAGATCCATGATCATGCTTGTCAGACGGGGGTTGTTACTCAGCGAAGCCAACGTAAAGTGGAAGGCCCGATCGGCCGCGAGATAAGCAATGGTGTCTCCGGATTTGACGGCGCCGGCAATCTGTTGAGCGAAGTCCAACAAAGAAGTCTTCTCCGGGACAGGCATTTCCTGCACGAGGGCAACTGCAAACAACTCGAGCTGGACGCGAATAGCGAACAAATCGCCCAGATCACTCGCCGAAGGCACACATACCTGAAAACCGCGATTGCGCAGCGGCTCTATCAAACCGGCACTGCTTAATTCAAGCAAGGCTTCGCGAACTGGCGTAGACGAAACACCCCAGGCTTTCGCTACCGTCGGCACAGTCAGGATCTCGCCTGGACTGATTTTCCCCGAGACGATGCCAAAACGGATGCGCTGCAAAATCGATGATCTCAGATTCGCATCCTGCATCTCATCGCCCGTCGACAGCCATTCCGCCACGCCATTTGTCTCCATCTTCGTCTGACCCCAGTTTTATCGGTGATTAGAGTTTACACCGAAGTGTCGTAATGCGTGACGCGCCACATTTTTTTCTATGCTGTAATGCGTCACGCATTACTATCGTCTGGAACGGGTATGGAAGAAAAGCTGGTCGGTTACTGCACGCTCTGCAGGTCTCGCTGCGGGTCGGTGAATCACGTGGAAAACGGACGCCTGATCAAGGTTTCTCCGCATGCCGATCACCCGACCGGCGGCGCCCTGTGCGCAAAAGGTCGATCCGCGCCGGAGCAGGTCGAAAGTCCCCTGCGGATGACAAAGCCGCTCAGGCGCACATCGGCACGCGGGGCCGCGCATTCGGAATGGGAAGAAATTTCGTGGGATGCCGCGCTCGATGAGGTCGCATCACGTCTTGCCGACATTCGCGCGCAACACGGCGCGGAGTCCGTGGCGTTTGCAGTCACAACGCCAAGCGGTACTCCGATGGTGGACAGCTTCGAATGGGTGGAGCGTTTTGTCAGATGCTTCGGCAGTCCGAACCTGATTTACGCCGTTGAAGTCTGCGGTTGGCACAAGGACTATGCGCACGCGTTGACCTTCGGCCGTGGTATCGGCGTGCCGGACCTCGAGCACACCGACATCGTTGTTCTGTGGGGCCATAACCCGGCCAGGACGTGGCTTGCCCAGGCCTCCCGTATTGCCGCCAGCCGGCAGCGAGGCGCCAAGGTCATCGTCGTCGATCCGAAGATCGATGGATCGGCCGAGCACGCGGACCTCTGGATCCGCGTCCGGCCAGGCTCAGACGGCGCGCTCGCCTTAGGCGCTGTGCGACACCTGATCGAGACCAACAGCTTCGACCACGATTTTGCGAGCCGCTGGACAAACGCCCCAATGCTTGTCGATGAAGATTCGGGCTTGCTATTGCGTGCGCGCGAGTTCTGGGACGACTCTCAAGAATCTAGCTTCATGATAGTGACGACAGAAGGCGAATTACGTTCCTCCGACCTGACTCGAGCTGCTGACGAAACGCTGCGTCTGCGTGCGCAAGGTAAAGCAACAGACAAGTTCGGTCGCGTGAGACGTTACTCGACGGTCCTGGAACTGCTCGCAAAAGAGGTCAGCCAATACACCGTTGAGCGGGTCACCAACATCACCTGGGCCGACTCTGCGCAGATTCAGGAATTCAATGAACTGTTCGCCGGCAAGCCGCGACTGTCATATCACGCATGGACCGGACTCGGGCAGCATACCAATGCGACGCAAACCGAGCGGGCGGTTGCAAGCTTGTACGCACTGACGGGCGCGTGTGACCGGGAAGGGGGCAACCTCTGGACCGTCGCGCCGCCGTACCGGGGAGTCAGCGACTATCAGACGCTGCTCGCGCCGGAGCAACGTGCGAAAGCCTTGGGTCTGAAAGATTTGCCACTGGGGCCGCCGCGTCACGGTTGGATTACCGCTCGGGACTTTGCGAAAGCCGTCCTCGAAAAAGCGCCTTATGCCGTGCATGCGTTGATGAGCTTCGGCTCGAACTTCCTTGTTTCCCAAGCGGACTCGGCCCGCAACGAACGCGCGCTGCGCGCCCTCGACTTCCACGTGCACGTGGATATGTTCATGAACCCGACGGCCGAAAACGCGGACATCGTTTTGCCGGCGAGCATGCCGTGGGAACGCGAGGCGATGAAATTTGGATTTGAAATCACTCAGGCGGCGGTTGAGCACGTCCAGTTGCGTCAACAGATGCTCAAGCCACTTGGCGAGTGCCGTGCCGACTACGACATCGTCTTTGCACTCGCAACCCGGCTTGGGATGGATAGCGCTTTCTTCGGGGGCAGTATCGAGGCCGGCTGGAATTATCAACTCGAACCCCTTGGCATCACTGTCAGTGATCTGCGGGCCAATCCCGACGGGCTCCGGTTTCCTCAGCCCTTCAGCTTCCGGAAATTCGAAAAACGCAACGCCGAGGGTGAAGCTCGCGGCTTTCACACACCCTCCCGTCGAGTCGAGTTGTACTCGGAAGCGCTGCTCGGAGTTGGCCAGCCGCCCCTTGCCCGTTATGTCGAACCGGCGCACTCACCATCGAACGAGAAACTCGCCGCAGACTATCCGGTGGTTCTCACGACGGCGAAGAGCGGATGGTTTGTCCACACCTCGCATCGGCACGTTGCGTCGCTCCGAAGAAAATCGCCGGCACCGCTGGTGCAGATCAGCAAGCGACTCGCCTTGCGGCACGGGATCAGTAACGGCGACTGGACTCGACTCTCCACCCCGTCCGGGCACGTTACGCTGCAGGCAAGAGTTGACGAGAACCTGCATGACGACGTCGCTGTCGCCGAATTCGGCTGGTGGCAAGGATGTGAGCCACTAGGCTTGACTGACGCTCACGCCAACGGCGCAGCTTCCTTTAACGTGAATGACATTTTGTCCGACGCCGAGCGTGATCCGGTGAGTGGTTCCGTGCCGCTTCGGGCCACCCTCTGTCGAATCTCTCGCGAAACACGGATGAATCGGGGCCGCTGGGAGGGTCGTCGCGAATTCAAGCTTGTCTCACGAACACTCGAAGCGGACGACATTGTCGCGCTAGGTTTCTCACCCGCCGATGGCGGTCCGCTGCCCGACTACCTTCCCGGCCAGCACGTTATTGTCTCGCTTCCCGGCTTCGATACGCGCAGGGCCTATTCGTTGACAGGGTCGAACCTGTCTCCCGAGGCCTTGAGTATTGGCGTGCGCCTTGCGTGCGCCAATGGTAAGCCGGATGGAATGATGTCGTCTCGTATTCACGGTTTGGTCATTGGCGACACGGTGTATCTCACGCAGCCATCCGGCATTTTCACACTGCCGACCTCAACACGCCGCCCTGTCATCCTGATGGGCAGCGGTATCGGCATCACACCGTTTGTCGGGTATCTCGAGGCGCTCGTGCAACGCCGCGTACCTGTCCCAGATGTTTTACTTATCAATATATGCCGCAACGGGCGCATGCATCCGTTTGGGCGGCGCCTGCGCGAACTCGCTTGTGCGCTACCCACGGTAAGGGTCATCACCGTGTACTGGGACGCGTTGCCAACTGACCGGCCCGGAGTCGATTACGACTACGCACACGGCCCGGATTTTGGATGGATTGACGAGAATTTCGTACGGGGGAAGGCGCTGGCCTATCTGTGCGGCTCGCCCACGTTTCTCGAGAAGGCACGTGACGGTCTTGCCGAACGGGGCATTCCACGCTTTGACATCTTCGCAGAGACCTTTAGCGCAGAAACACGCGTGCCGGACACGCTGAAACCGCAGTTGGTACGTATTGAAGGCCAGGTGAGGGGCTTCGACTGGAAACCGGAGCTTGGAACCTTGCTCGACGCCGCCGATGAAGCCTGCATCGGCCTGCCTAGCGGCTGTCGCGTAGGCCAGTGCGAGAGTTGTGAGATGCAGATCGTGTCGGGCGAGGTCGTGCACCTGTCGCCTTACGACGGGCCGCCAACAAGTTGTCTTACCTGTCGTGCGGTGCCGATCACACCACTCGTACTTCGCCGCTGACTGCTTTACCAGTTACCCACTTTTTAGCCAACAAGCCCGCTAAGGGGAGAGCACATGTCAACCAAAGCCACGGACCACGCAACATCAGGTAGTACTTCTACGGGATTTCTGGAACGTCTTTCACTCACCATCGTCCGTTGGGCGGAACGATGGTTTCCTGATGCCTACGTGTTTGTGGTCGCGGCATGCGCGGTGGTAGCGCTTGCTGTCATCGCACACGGCGGATCTCCTCTGGCTGTTAGCAAGGCGTTCGGCGACGGTTTCTGGAGCATCATTCCATTTACGATGCAGATGGCGCTGGTCGCTGTGACCGGTTACGTCCTCGCAATGTCGCCACCCGTTTCACGTCTGCTGCGCTGGATGGCGCGGTTGCCGAAAACGGCGCGCGGAGCCGTGGTGTTTATTGGTGTGTTGAGCATCGCGTTGTCACTCGTCAACTGGGGCCTTGCTCTCATCTATAGCGGTCTGCTAGTTCGGGAGATGGCGCGGCGCAAGGACTTTCGCCTCGACTATCGCGCCGCTGGCGCCGCGGCATACCTCAGTCTTGGCTGCGGATTTACGCTGGGAATGAGCTCTTCGGCGGCACAATTGCAAGCCACTCCGGCCAGCATTCCCGCATCATTGATGCCAATCACTGGTGTGATTGGCTTTGGCGACACCATCCTGACATGGCAGAACTTTGTCATCGTGGTGCTCGTGACGGTCGTCTCGGCGATAGTCTGTTACCTCACTGCACCGAGCGACGCCAAGGCCAGGACTGCTGAAGATCTTGGTATCAATCTCGATGAGGATAAGCTCACCCCATTCCAGCGCAAACGCCCGGGCGACTTTCTCGAGTTTCATCCGTTGTTGACGGTCGTCGTTGTAGTTTTGGCAAGCGGCTGGGTATGGGAAACATTCAAGTCCGGAAATCCGCTCATCGCACTCTCACAATTAAACACCTACAACTTCCTCTTCCTTCTGCTAGGGTTGCTACTTCACTGGCGGCCGCGCAGCTTCCTTGAAAGCTTCGTGCGTGCCATGCCCAGCGTGGGCGGTGTGCTGCTTCAGTTCCCGTTCTATGGCGGCATCGGCTTCATGCTGACGAAGGTCGTCAATGCCGACAATCGCACTCTGTCCGATTCCATTGCTCACTGGTTCGTCAGCATGTGTCGTGATTCCAGCGTCTTCTCCGTTCTGGTCAGCCTCTACTCATCGGTGCTCGGATTCCTCATCCCTTCCGCTGGCGGTAAATGGGTGATCGAAGCCCCCTACATCATGACCGCAGCCAATCAGTTGCATGCTCACCTTGGCTGGACTGTAATGGTCTACAACATCACCGAATCGCTTCCCAACTTCATCAATCCGTTCTGGATGTTGCCGCTGCTCGGAATCTTGCGGCTCAAGTCCAAAGATCTTGTTGGTTACACCGCCATGCAGTTCTTTGTGCATTTCCCACTTGTCGTCATCGTGGCAGCGATACTGATGCCCACATTCGCCTATACCGCGCCTTTTATTCCGGCTCACTGAGTCAATGCTCAACCCATCTTTCCGGCGGTCCGCCAAGGGCCGCCCGGTCATCACGAGGTGAAACTTGAAAGCTGCATTCATTGGAAGTGGCAACATGGCATCCGCCATCATAGGCGGACTTATTAAGCAGGCGTTTGTTCCGAGCAGCCTGTACGCAATAGACCCGGACGAATCGGCGCGCGAGCGCATCTCCCGCACTTTCGATATACGCACGGGAAGCTGTATCGACGGCGCGTTAGACAGCTTCGATACCATCGTCCTGGCGGTGAAGCCGCAAATACTCCCGCGCGTGTGCGAAGAGTTGAAGCCAATTCTGAGTGACCAACTGGTCATCAGTATCGCTGCCGGGGTCGGCGCGGCTCATATCGCCCAATGGTTAGGCGGGTACGACCGCGTTGTGCGGGCGATGCCCAACACGCCCGCGATGATCGGCATGGGCGTGACGGGTCTCACCGCACTTGCTGCCGTCACCGACGCCCAGCGAGCGCGCGTAACTGCACTCATGGAGTCAGTGGGCGAGGTTGTCTGGATGAACGACGAAGCGCAGATTGACGCGGTAACGGCGATCTCCGGAAGTGGTCCTGCCTACGTGTTTTACTTTATGGAAGCGATGCAATCGGCGGCGCAGCGGCTTGGCCTGGATGAAAAGCAGGGCCGCGCCCTTGTATTCGCCACGTTCGCGGGCTCCGTGCAACTTGCGGCTCGCTCCGACCAGTCAGTGGAGGACTTGCGTCAGCGAGTGACGTCCAAGGGCGGAACCACGGCTGCAGCGATCTCCTCGTTTGACACATCAAAAGTGAACGAGAGCATTGTGCAGGGTATTTCGCATGCCTACTCACGCGCAATCGAAATGAGGGAGATGCCTCCGGATCAACCCATGCCTTAGCGATGGGCGCGAATGCGTTGTCCAGAATCAGTGACCAGTCGCGACACCGCTCCGCGGAAATTCATCCCAGCGTCTCTTTTGCGATTTTTGCCTTCTAAAATTTTGGATGGTCGGGGGAATCTGTGGGTGAAATCGATGGATTCAGGCGGCGTTGAGGAAACGGCATAGCTTTCGGCAGGTGGCATCGAAGAGGCCTTGCTCGCGCTCAGAGCGGTCATCCAGGAGCGGGCCACCGTCTTACTCGTCGATATACCGTAACAGTATTGAGCGGGCGTCCAGCTTCCTGAGTTCGCGGTAAAGCTGCCGCTCTTCAACGAGACGACCACCGAGCATCCAGATGAAGTCCCGATGCTGGCGCAGGGTTTTCCGGCTGTAACCGCTGTCCAGAAGATGCAGGAGATACGGGGTGAATATCTTGACGAGATCCTGTCCGAACGGAATGTCCTGTTCCTCAAAGCTCCAGGACTTGGGCCAGTTTTGCAGGTCGGGAACGACTCGTTCAAGATCGCTTGATTCGGGTGTGACAATGGCGGTATTACCGACGATTTTTCGCTTGCTAGCCATGCTTTTGACCCGCTTGCTCAATTCCTGTCATCATTTCCGCGGTTTCGTTTATGAAGGGGCGCGGCTGTGCGAAAGGTCGCAGACCATTGAGATTGACGTGCGCCCACGTAAAGGATCCAAACCAGTTTGTTCGTGCTGCAACGAGCGCGCAAGCGGCTACGATACGCTCGGAGAACGTCGCTTCGAGTTCATCCCGATCTGGGGTTTTGCCGTCATCCTGCTGTATTCGATGCGTCGTGTCGATTGCCGTCAGTGCGGCGTAAAGGTTGAGACAGTACCGTGGGCCATCGGCAAGCATACGTTGACCAAGGCATACATGCTGTTTCTGGCCCAGTGGGCTCGTAAGCTGTCGTGCAAAGAAACCGCGCTGAGTTTCAGGACCAGTTGGGAGAAGGTCTTCAATGCCGTGGAATGGGTCGTCGACTGGGGGCTGAACCATCGTGAGCTCGGGACGATTCGCGCTTTCGGCGTTGACGAGATCCAGTATGGCCGAGGGCACCAGTACCTCACGCTCGTCTACCAGATCGAGGCCGGCTGCACGCGACTGCTCTGGGTCGGACAGGAACGTACTAAGGAAAGCTTCGCGAAGTTCTTTGACTTGATCGGCAAGCCGCTGTGCGAGAGGGTCGAATTCGTGTGTTCCGACATGTGGAAGCCCTATCTCGAAATGATTGCGCGTCATTGCCCGAACGCCCTGAACATCCTCGACCGTTTCCACATCGTTGCCAAGATGAACAAAGCGATCGATGAGGTGCGAGCCGATGAGGCCCGGCGCATGACGCGTGATGGCTATGAGCCTGTTCTCAAAAAATCCCGCTGGTGCCTGCTCGCGCGACGCGAGAACCTTACTAGCAAACAACGTGTTCGCCTGCGTGAGCTGCTCCAGTACAACTTACGTAGCGTACGTGCCTATCTGCTCAAAGAAGAATTCCAGCAACTCTGGGACTACATCTCTCCTGTCTGGGCGGGCAAGTTCCTCGACCAGTGGTGCAAGCAGGTGATGCGCTCACGCATCGAGCCGATGAAGAAGTTTGCCTGGACCGTGCGCTCGCACCGAGAGCTGATCCTCAACTACTTCCGTGCCAGAAAGCAATTCTCCAGCGGCGTCATCGAGGGGCTGAACAACAAGGCCAAAGTCACTATGAGAAAAGCGTACGGCTTCCGAACCTTCCGAGCCACAGAAATCGCGCTCTATCATGCACTTGGCAAGCTTCCCGAGCCTCCATCCACCCACACTTTTTACTGACGAACCA
>NZ_JBLKRU010000068.1:0-30961 GCF_047608185.1 Caballeronia eucalypticola | reverse complement strand
TTAGAGGGCAGTTCAAAAAGGCTGCTCAGTTCGGCTGAAGATGTTCCAGCAGACGAGTGAGCAGGCTAGTTTGAGGAATGCTTCGTGAATGTCAGATCGGCGCTCGAAGCGAATGCGAAGACGCCGGAAACCATGGAGCCACGAATGAGTCCGTTCAACGACCCAACGGAACTTGCCGAGACCGCTGCCGTGTTCGGTGCGGCGCCTGGCGATGACCGGTCTGATTCCACGCTCGCGAAGTTGGCGGCGATGCGAGTCGGAGTCGTAGCCACGGTCGGCGTAGATGACCTTGGGTTTGCGAAGCGGTCGGCCGCGTGTGCCGCGAATCGGCGGGATAGCGTCGACCAGCGGCAGCAGTTGCGTGACATCATTGCGGTTCGCGCCGGTCACGATCACGCTGACAGGAACGCCGTTCGCGTCTACGAGGACGTGGTGTTTGGACCCTGGTCGTGCGCGATCGGTGGGGTTTGGCCCAGTTTTTGGCCCGCCCCAACGGCTCGCACGGACGATGAATCGACAGCCGCATATGAGAAATCGAGCTGGCCAGATTCGCGCAGCTTGTCGAGCAGTAGCCCGTGCAGCTTGTCCCACACCCCGGCCTGCTGCCAGTCGTGCAACCGACGCCAACAAGTCGCTCCAGAGCCGAAGCCCAACCGGGTCGGCAGATGGTTCCATCGCATTCCTGTCTTCAGCACAAGCAGGATGCCATTGAGTGCTGCACGGTCCGAGACCGGCAACCTTCCAGGGTATCGCTGGCGTCGCGGTTTGGGCGGTGGAAGTAGCGGTTCGATCAGTGCCCACAATTCGTCATCGATGATAGGTGCCGGCATTCCTTGATCCGTTGTTCAGGTATCCAAGGTTAACCGTTTCGTGGAAAAGTAAACAGCCCTTCCGAGCTCTTTTTGAACTGCCCTCTTAGTGATCCAGCTTCAGTACTGTTGTTCTGAGCGACCGCTTTTTCGTCTAGTCCATCTCAACTAGCATGGGTCCGTCGACTTGGCATTTTTAGCGGCGCTCACTCTGAAGTTCAGAGATCTCGGACCCGGCTGCTCCATTTCTTGGTTGCAGAAATTCAGTGGTACGAAAGCGTCCGCGCTCGTTCTGAGCGGCCACGTTGTTTAGACCTGATGTGTAAGGCAGCATCCTAAGCTGGACTAGGAGTTCTCTTAGTTACCGCTACTCAGGTTTGAGGTCAGTTGCTAAATACGCCGCGACTTGTAGTCGCGTTGTTGTCGCCATGTTCCTTTATTTCGGCCATATCTAGGAGAAAAGATGAATAAGTATGTCTTGACCGCCATGTCGGCGAGCATTTTAGGAGCCGCAGGGGCAGCGCAGGCCCAAAGTAGTGTCACACTTTATGGCACGATTGACGCAGGTTTGGGCTATGTGAAGACAAGTAACGGAAACCAGTATGGAATGGTGAACGGAACATTGTCGGGCGACCGATGGGGGATTAAAGGCCAGGAAGATCTTGGCGCGGGAATGGAAGCGATCTTTGCGTTGGAAAGTGGATTCGATATCGGTACTGGGCGCTTGAATCAAGGTGGTCGCGAATTCGGACGTCAAGCATTCGTTGGATTAGCCGGAAACGCCTGGGGCACCGCGACGATCGGGCGTCAATATGATCCGCTGGTTGATATGGTGCAGCCGTTGACCGGCGACAATTATTTCGGCGCTGCGATCGCGACCCCGGGCGATGTCGATAACTACGACAACAGCCTGCGGGTTTCTAACGCTGTAAAGTATATTTCGCCGAATTTCGCCGGCTTCCAATTTGAAGGACTGTACGCGTTCGGAGGCCTCGCTGGGCGCACCGGGCAGGGGTACACATACAGTGGTGCAGTGACGTATAACAACGGCCCGCTGGGTATAGCGGGCGGCTATTTTCTTGCCACTAATCCCAGCCCGACTACTAACGCAGTGCGAGGTGGCTGGGATTCTACTGCTTCATCAGACGCCATCTTCGATGGCGCGATCAACAGTGGCTACGCGTCAGCACATTCGCTGGGTATCGCACGCGCTGCTATTCAGTATGTGTTCGGGCCCGTCACAGTAGGCGGCTCATACAGCAATGCGCAGTACAAGAACGACGGAAATTCGTCGTTCAACAGCACCGAAAAATTCAACGTCGGGAACACTTTTCTGAATTTCCAATTGACGCCTGCGATGCTTGTGGGGGCGGGATATTCTTATATGAAGGCGAGCGGCGATACGTCCGCAACCTATCATCAGGCGAGTCTGGGTGCTGACTTTTCACTTTCGAAGCGCACTGACCTGTACGCGGTCGCGGCCTACCAACACGCACGCGGGACCCAACGAAATTCGGATGGCACGACTCAAAATGCACAGGCGTCAATCGGCTCTTATGGCTACAACGGGACAAGCAGTCAGGAACTTGCAGTTGTTGGTATCAGACACAGATTTTGATGTCGTAGTTGTCTCTATAGGGTCGTCAGTCTGATTAAGTAATACCACGTGACAATGACATGGACGGGTCGGGGAGGTTCTCGACACACACGTCTTTTCACATGCCATTAGCGGTAGTTCACATCGTTGGACATCTGCAAACGTTCAACAATGTGATACGTCTTTCAAACGGAGGTAAGCGTATGAGCACGGAACGAGTTTTGGTGGTTGGCGCAACAAGTACGGTGGGCGGGTATGTCGTGCAGCAATTGAAACAGGCGGGAGTGTTCTCGCCAGTTGCTGCCACGCGAGATCCCGAAAAAGCCGCCTCGTTTAACAAGCAGGGAATTGAAACGGTCATCTTGGACCTAGCTTCACCTGATTCGGTAGCCGCTGCGATGAAAGGAATTCGAAGTGTGTTCCTGCTAACCGGATACACCGTCGAGATGCTTCAACAATGCAAGCTTGTCGTCGACCAGGCAGTCAAAGCGGGTGTGAAGCACATTGTCCATATGGGAGCTTGGGCACCCGACGACACTGACATCGCTCATTTCGGCTGGCATCAATTTATCGAGCGGTACATCGAAGGGAGTGGCCTGGAGTGGACGCATATCGCTCCCAACTTCTTTATGCAGAATTTGCTCGGTTCGGGAAGCCTGTGGCGTTCATTTTCGAAAGGTAAAGATTCGGATGGCCTTCCGCTGCATACGTTCTTTGGTGATGCAAAGATAGGATGGGTGTCAGCAGAGGATATTGCACGTGCAAGCGTCGCGGCGCTTCATGACGTAGATACCCACGCGGGAGAAAAATATAATCTTTCCGTTGAAGTGCGGTCGGTGAGTGAAATCGCTGAGATACTGGAGCGGACACTGAACCAGAAATTTACCGTGGTAGATCACGAACCTGAGGTCTTTCACGAAGCGTTGATATCAGGCGGCATGGAGCCGAATTATGCCGCATCTGCTCTTGACACCCTTAGAAGATTTAGGCTGAGCGCCGTCCCTGAGCAAGATAAGGTTTTCGATAATTTCAAATCAATCACAGGCGTGGAGCCTATTGATTGGGTCCGATTTGCGCGTCTTCATCGGGCGGAGTTTTTGGATAAACCGCAGTAATGTCATTCGTCGGATTCGCGCACTTTACGCAGCAAGTTTCGGCATGACACCAAAGCGACTGACAGCACGAAGCTCGGGCTGGTTGCCACTAAAGTGCGTGCGCAGAGATTGCCTGGTGGCACGCGTGCTTGGCCAGCGCTTCCTATCTCGTTTATGACGTAAAAAGGGCGGAACATGTCAAAACTTACCGGCAAGAAGATATTGATCGTTGGGGGAAGTTCAGGAATCGGTGCTGCAACTGCGAAGGCTTTCGCGGATCTAGGTGCAGATGTAACCATTGCATCGCGCAACATGGAAAGGTTAGGCGCGACGGCTGCCGAAATTAATCCGTCGGTCGAAGTCGGAACGATTGACATTACCGATGACTTGTCCGTCCAGAGGTTCTTCGATTCTGACGTCACTTACGACCATGTTGTTGTGTCTGGCGCTCAAACGCCGATCGGTTCGTTACGCGAATTACCTATGTCGGACGCGTATGCCGCGATGGAAAGTAAATTTTGGGGCGCTTACCGCGTGGCCCGTTACGCAAAAATTTCCAACGATGGTTCATTAACTCTTGTCTCCGGGATCTTGAGCACCCGGCCGAGCAACGGCGCCGCTGCCCAAGGAGCCGTAAACGCCGCCGTTGAAGCACTCGCACGGGGTCTGGCGTTGGAACTGTCGCCAGTAAGAGTGAACACCGTATCGCCCGGAATCATAGCGACGCCTCTATGGTCGAAGCTTGACGATAAGTCGCGTGAATCCATGTATGAAGCGACTGCGGCACGTCTGCCTGCGAGACGGATGGGTCAGCCGGCAGATGTCGCCAATGCCATTGTCTACGTAGCAACAACGCCTTACTCCACTGGGTCAACCGTGGTGGTTGATGGCGGACATGCGATAGTCTGATATTGGACGAAGTAAGGGAATGCGGGGCTGTGAAATGATTTTCACAACCCCTAGCTCGCACTGAAAAACGTTTGGCAACAATCTTCGAGGAGAACGCGAGTTGGTTTTAATTTATATTAATAAGTCGAAGAAATCAATAGAACTTAAGATATTTAGATGATTATTAAATTAAGACCAGATTGGAGCAGACGAACGGTTTGTTCGAAATCCCGAGCATCCCTGATTCGATTAGATTGCCCGCGCTTTAAACATCTCTAACCAAATGATGAGCGGTTACCATGACTATGGCTTCAGGTGCTTGACGAACCAAGCAACGGCCGCCTGCGAGGATTGCTCGAAACCCTCGAAGTACGGCGTGTAATGTCCTCCGGGCATGAGGACAAGTGCCTTGGGTTCCAATGCGCGCTCGTAAGCAGCAAGCGCCATATCACTCGGTGCGGTTGTATCGTGCGTCGTACCAACCAACAGAAACGGTGTCGGAGAAATGCGATCGATCCAACGGCCTGGCTCGTACATTCGGGCGCGACGATTGGACTGTAAAGTTATTTCGTTCTTCCACATTCCAGGGGGAACGGTTTGCAAAAAGAAATCAACCGTGTCTTGCGAGTGATACTGCGCCGGAACGTTCGGATCCGAGTCTGCGAGTCGCCGAGTCTGAGCTGGCTTTCCTTCTAATTGTCCACGTGAGTCATCATCAAATGCCGACTCCATGGCAGCCACGCGGTCGGGTGTAACGCGACGAAGTCCTGAGGCCCATCCATCAATTGTAGGAACTTGGGCCACGATGGCTTTCAAGCGTCGATCAGTTGCTCCTAGCACGATAGCGTGGCCGCCGGAGTAGCTTGTCCCCCATAATCCGATGCGTTTTGAATCTACAAATTCGAGCTTCTCGAGGTAACTGATTGCCTGCCTCCAGTCTTCGATCTGACGCCATGGATCAATGTCCTGACGGGGATGGCCATCGCTCTCGCCGAAGTTTCGGTGGTCGTGGGCAAGTACGACAAAACCGGCGTCAACGAATGCTTGAGCATATTTCTCAAGTCCATGGAATTTTGTCGCGCCGAACCCGTGCGCGATTGTAATAGCAGGCGACGCTTTCGCGGCGTGGTCGGGCTTAAACAGCCACGCTCGAAGGATCGTGCCGTCAGTGGCAGAGAACTCAACATTTTGTCTGGTCATGAACTGCTCCTTGGTAAGTGTTTCGCGAGTCGTGAGACCGGCGAATATGGGCTGCTGCGGCGAGCGAACTGTGGGGGCACAACACGCTCAATCAATAATGGCATTGCTTGTCGTGCGCTTTGCATGAGAGGGAAGGACCCCCAGCTCTAGTGCTCTTCCCAAGCGCGCCCTTAAATACATACTTTGAGGTATTTCAAAATAACATCAGCGAGATGGAATCGAGCTTAAAGTCGAGCGACACCATGATTCGTATAGGGTTAAAGCGGCGGAACCATTTCACGCCGGTAGAGCGTCTGTCGGAGCGACACACTCATCATCGAGTCGTTTCTTCGGTAGAGGAAACACCTGTGCTAACGCTTTGCTGCCTGCGACTTTTGGCGTTATAAATCTCGCTAGTTTGTTTTATCGAGATGCGAGTTAGGGGCGGCAGGCGCGATGCCCGTGTCACCCCACCCACCGCCTAATGCTCGAATCAGATTGACGGTTGAAACCGCTTGCACACCAGCGAGCTGCACAGCCGCACGCTGCGATTGCAAAACGGTGCGCTGCGCATCGATAACGTCCAGATAGTTGATGGCACCCTCGGTGTATTGCGTGCGGGAAAGTTGGGCCGCGCGGGACGACTGGTTGACGGCCTCCGACTGCGTCTGCATTTGCGTTTCAAGGATCCGTAAATCTGAAAGATTGTCCTCAACCTCGCGGAAGGCAACCAGAACTTGCTGACGATAGTTTGCCGACTCTTCCTCATACACAGCCCTCGAGTTCGCTAGATTCCCTTTACGCCGCCCGCCATCAAATATCGGCACTGACAGGGCCGTCCCAGCGAACGGGCCAAGCAAAAACGTGCGCGTTGACCAGTTGAAGAGGTCCCCTAGAGTGGCTGATTCAAAGCCTCCCGAACCTGTAATGTTCAGCGAGGGAAAGTATGCTGCCTTCGCCACGCCGATTCGGGAGTTCGCGGCCGCCATGGCGCGCTCGGCGGCAGCAATGTCTGGCCGACGCTCGAGCAACGATGACGGCAGCCCCGCAGGAATACGGATGTTGACCGGTGCCAACGGATTGGCCGCCATCGAAAACTCTGACGGTGTTTTGCCCAGCAGCACTGCCAAGCTGTGCTCTGATGCTGCACGCATCCGCTGGACGGTCATTGCGTCAGACTTTGCGGTGGCGAGCTCTGACCTTGCCCGTGCGACATCCAATTCACTGATATCCCCTTCAGAAAAGCGGCGCTGTACGAGTTTTAAGGCCTCCTCTCGCAGGGAAACAGTGTGCGCGAAAACGTCGCTTTCAGCGTCGAGCTCGCGAAGATTGAAATAATTTTGTGCAACATCTGCCTGGAGGGCTAGCAAAACGGACCTATAAAGGGCCTCGCTTCTCTGCGCATCAGCGGTCGATGCCTTCACCGAGTCAGAAACGCGGCCAAAGAGGTCAACCTCGTAAGACGCAGCAGCTTGAGCTCGCCAAAGCGTCTGAGACGGGACATTTGAGTTGTCTGGCTCGAACTGCGACGCAGGCGAGAGTCGTTCGCGAGTCGGACCAAATCCAGCATTCAGAGTAGGAAATAGGGCCGCCCGCGTAGTTTGATTTATGGCTCGCGCCTCTTTGACTCGTGCAGCGGCGGCTTTCAGATTTTGGTTAGAAATGGTGGCTTCATGCTCAAGGTCATTAAGCGTCTGGTCGTCAAAGACAGCCCACCACTCGCCTCGTTGCACCTGCTCCGAAGGTTGTGCAGTTTTCCAAGTGCCAGATTCACCAGCGGCGAGCGTTGGCTCAGGCGACGCTTCTTTGAACGATGCTGTACTGGACATCGTTGGCTTCTCATACGTCGGAGACAAAGAGCATCCGGCTGACAGCAGAAGAAATCCCAGCAAGGACGACAGTCCCGCCCAGCGTTTGATTTTTAAGTTATTCATGATGTGCATATCCCTTACGCTTCGGACGTAGCGTTGACGCCGCGCATGTGTGGGTTGTGTCCGTGTTTATCGACGATCCGCTCCCCACCAGCGAGTTTCCTGAGAAGCACGTAGAAGACAGGAGTAAGCATCAGACCGAACAGCGTCACACCGAGCATTCCGAAGAAGACCGCTACGCCCATCGCGTGGCGCATTTCAGAGCCCGCACCAGACGAAGCTACAAGTGGTACAACACCCATGATGAAGGCGATTGAAGTCATCAAAATCGGGCGAAGCCGCAAGCGGCTTGCTTCGATTGCCGCTTCCACGATAGACCGGCCTTGCATTTCCAGCTCGCGTGCAAATTCGACGATCAGAATGGCGTTTTTAGCGGATAGACCAACGAGGACCATTAAGCCGATCTGCGTGAAGATGTTGTTGTCACCCTTCGTTAACCAGACCCCGACGAGCGCGGATAGGATGCTCATTGGAACAATCATGATGACGGCAAGCGGAAGGGTCAGGCTTTCATACAACGCGGCAAGCACCAAGAACACCAAAAGCACGCTAATCGGGAACACGACCAAGGCCGCGTTGCCAGCAAGGATCTGCTGATACGTCAGGTCGGTCCATTCAAATTTGATTCCATGCGGCAAGGTTTCTGCAGCGATTCGCTCGATAGCCGCCTGCGCTTGGCCAGTTGAATAGCCAGGAGCCGGGCCGCCATTAATGTCAGCCGCGGTGTAGCCGTTGTAACGTACTACCATCTCCGGCCCGTAAGTTGGCGTTACCTTCACCAGGGACGAAAGCGGTACCATTTCTCCATTCGCGTTTCGCGTCTTGAGCAGTCCAATGTCTTCAGTATGTGAACGGAATGGTGCGTCCGCCTGGACGCGAACCTGATACACACGCCCGAAGCGATTGAAGTCGTTGACGTAGAGCGAACCGAGATAAACCTGCATCGTGCTAAACACGTCTGTTACGGAGACACCCAACTGCTTAGCTTTGACTCGGTCGAGGTCAACATTGAGTTGAGGCACATTGACTTGATAGCTGGTGAAGGTCGGACCAAGTTCCGGTGCCTGGGCAGCACGTTTGATGAATGCCTGTGTTGCGTTATCAAGCGCTGTGTAGCCAAGCGCGCCTCGATCTTCGAGCTGCAGTTTGAATCCCCCGAGCGTGCCGAGGCCAATGACGGGAGGAGGAGGGAAGACGGCGATGAACGAGCCCTTGACCGCTGCGAATTTCTTGTTCAAATCGGCGGCAATCGCGTTACCGGAGAGGGACGCGCCTTTGCGTTCGTCAAATGGCTTAAGAGTGATAGCCATCACGCCTGCGCTTGACGAATTGGTAAAGCCGTTGATCGAAAGACCAGGAAACTGAACAGCACTCGCAACCCCGGGTTCCTTGCGGGCAATATCACCCATCTGGCGAAGCACATCCTGAGTACGGTCAAGCGTTGCGCCGTTCGGAAGTTGCGCAAAACTCATCAGGTACTCTTTGTCTTGGGCAGGCACGAATCCCCCCGGGACGATCTTCCCCATCAAAACTGCGGTGCCCAACAGAACGGCGTACACAACCATCATCACCGCTTTTCGATTCAAAACGCCAGACACGCCTTTGCTATAGCCTTCAGCGCCGCGGTGGAAGACCTTGTTGAATTGGCGGAAGAAGCCCCCAAAGACACGGTCCATGGCAAGTGTGAGCCAGTCCTTCGGTTCGTCGTGCGCTTTGAGCAAAAGGGCTGCGAGTGCCGGCGACAACGTTAGTGAGTTGAACGCAGAAATAACGGTCGAGATAGCGATTGTCATCGCGAACTGTTTGTAAAATTGACCGGTCAGACCTGACATGAACGCAAGCGGAACAAAAACAGCTGTCAAGGTCAATGCAATTGCTACGATCGGTCCGCTCACTTCGCGCATGGCCTGGTACGTGGCCTCTCGCGCCGATAAACCAGATTCAATATTTCGCTCGACATTCTCCACCACGACAATGGCATCATCCACTACGATACCGATTGCGAGGACCATCCCAAAGAGCGATAGCGCATTGATAGAAAAGCCGAAAGCGAGAAGCAAAGAAAAGGTACCCACGATTGAGACGGGTACGGCAAGCAATGGAATGATTGACGCACGCCATGTCTGCAAAAATACAATGACCACGAGGACGACAAGCGCGATAGCTTCAGCGAGCGTGTGAATGACCGCTTCGATACTTGAGCGCACGAATCGGGTTGGGTCGTAGACGATCTTATATTCAACCCCCTGCGGCATGTCGGCCTTCAACTCCTCCATTGTTTGGCGGACCTGATCCGAGATCTGCAACGAATTCGCACCCGGCTGCTGATTGATTGCCATCGCGACAGCGGACTTATTGTCCAACATCGTTCGCAAATTGTATTCAGAGGCGTCCAGCGACACCCGTGCAACATCGCGCAAATGCGTGACAGCCCCATCGGGAGAAGTTTTCAGCACGATGTCTTGAAACTGCTCTTCTGACTGAAGGCGCCCTTGGGTATTGACGTTCAGTTGGAGCGGCACGCCTGGGAGTGACGGAGACGAACCGATCACTCCGGCGGCGACCTGAATGTTTTGCTCTTTGATCGCGTTGACGACATCGGTCGCTGTCATTCCACGTTGCGCTACCTTCTGCGGATCAAGCCAGACCCGCATTGAATAGTCGCCGGCCCCCCACATCAAGACCTCGCCAACACCCTGGATACGCTCCAGGCGGTCCTTGATGTTAATTTTTACATAGTTACGCAGGTATGTAATGTCGTAGCGGTTGTCTGGAGAGATGAGATGGACCACCATCGTCAGCGTTGGGGACGACTTGATGGTTGTCACGCCCAGACGTTGTACGTCCTCAGGGAGCCGCGGCAGGGCCTGTGACACGCGGTTTTGCACCAGCTGCTGCGCCTTATCCGGGTCCGTACCAAGCTTGAATGTGACCGTAGTTGTGAGATTGCCGTCGCTGTTGGCTTGCGACTGCATATACAGCATATTCTCGACACCGTTTATCTGCTCTTCGAGAGGCGCTGCAACGGTCTCCGCAATCACCTTTGGGTTCGCGCCTGGATACTGAGCGTGAACAATCACGGACGGAGGTACCACCTCGGGATATTCCGAGATCGGTAGCTTAAATACCGAAATCAATCCGGCCAACAGGATGAGTATCGATAAGACGCCCGCAAAAATCGGACGGTCAATAAAGAATTTAGAGATGTTCATGGCGATAAATTTGTCTGCGTGAGTTGCCGTGTGCGCACATCTGCAGATAGCGAGTAACAAAAGTCTCGCGAGGCGCGCTCCACGGACATCTTATGAAGCGCTTTTAGGCGCGGGCGTCTCGCCCGCCATCGCGACGGTATTTGGCTTGACTGCATCATTCGGGCGCACACGTTGCAACCCGTTCACCACGATGCGTTCATTGGGGGCAAGACCCTTGACAATTACGCGCAGCCCCTCAGTTTGCGTGCCAAGGGTGACCTCGCGGTACTGTGCTCGGTTATCCTTGTCGACAACCATGACGAACTTTTTGTCTTGATCTGTGCCAATCGCTGCATCATCGATAAGCACGGCCGGATGGGGCGAGCCTCCGCCGACCTTAATGCGCGCGTACAGACCAGGCAGCAGAGAACCATCTGCATTGTCAAAGCGAGCGCGAACGCGAATAGTGCCGGAATTCGTGTCGAGCCGATTGTCAACGGACGCGACACCTCCACTGCGAGAGAATCCTGTTTCATTTGCGAGGCCAAGAAACACCGGCACGTGGGCGCCCGAGTCGTGGCTGAGATATCGCAAGTAGGTTTGCTCGTCAACATCGAACGATGCATAAATCGGGGACACCGAGACTAGCGTGGTAAGCAACGGAGCGCTAGCGCCCGTGGACACAATGTTTCCAACCGTCATTTCGGCGCGAGACACCCGCCCGGAGACTGGTGCGACGATGCTTGTGTAACTTAGATTAATCTTTGCTGCTTCAACAGCAGCTTGTGCTGCCTTTAGGTTCGCGGCCGCTTCTCGGGCTGCGTTTTGCTTCTCGTCGTAATCTCTTTTGGCGATTGCATTGTCTGCAAGGAGGCGCTCAGCGCGAGCGGCATCGGTCGACGTATATCCAGTCCGTGCCTGCGCCGCGGCGACCTGCGCCGTCGCGCGATCGACTTCTGCAATATACGGACGCGGGTCGATGGTGAAGAGAGGATCTCCCTTCTTTACAAGGGCTCCGTCTCTGAAGTGAACCGCAACAATTGTCCCTGAAACAAGAGGTCTAACATCGACTTTGTCAACGGCTTCCAGGCGCCCTGAGTAGTCTTGATAGTCGGTGATTGACTTCGTGATGACAGTGGCGACGTCAACTTCAGTCGCAGGTGTCTTCTCGGTTGCAGCACCGGCCTTGTTCATCATCATGTCACTGTGACCAAAATCACGAGCCATAAATGCGCCGACGCCAACAACTACTAATGCTGAGGCGAAGGCGACGGAAATTCGTTTGCGAGTGGTGGACATGAAAGCTCCGATTTAAGCGTTAGGAATTTTTCATAAGAATCAATGGTCGGCGGGTTTTGAGCGAGGAACACCAAGCCGCTTTCGAAAGAAGGTCACGACGTCGGCCAGTGCCGCTGCGTGTGCAGCAAGCGCATTGTGGGATGCATTTAGATGCCTAGTGACTTCGGTTGGGACTCCCGCCGCGATCAGTTCGCCTGCATACTTTTCGGCTTCAATGTGTAGCAAGTCGTGCTGAGCGCTAGCAATAAGCGCGGGTGGCAAACCGCTAAGCCGACGCGATTCAAGGGGTGCGGCATACGGATGCAGTCGTTGCGAAGCATTGGGTAAATAAGCTCGGTAGCACTGCGCGCACTCGCTCATGCGCAGGTCTGGAGACAGGACTTTGCGGTCGTCCGCCATGCGAGTCATACTCGGATCGAGCAGCGGTGCAAGTAGTGCCTGAGCCGATATCGCAATATCACCGCGATCACGTGCTAAAGCCGCCAGACACGTTGCTAAATTTCCACCTGCATCATGACCGGCAACGCCTAAGCGGCGCCCATCAGCGCGCTGCGAGCGCGCGTTTGCCAACGCCCATTGAGCTGCGCGATAGCCATCTTCAAGCGCTGCGGGAAATGGGTGTTCCGGGGCCAATGAGTAGCCGACAGAAATGACCCATGCTGCTGTGTCACGGGCAATCGTCGTAGCGGCAAAATTGGCATCTTCTAAATTCCCCTTGGTAAAACCGCCGCCGTGAAAGTACAGCACGATAGGAACAATCGTACGATCGGATGCCGGCCTATAACTGCGCAGCGTTACCGACTGTACATGTCCTGAAATTTGAACATCCTCCACGCTGAGGCCCATTCCAAGCGTTGATGTCATATATTTTTTCCAGCGCACTGACGCTGTCCACCCGAGTTTCGATGGATGGATTTTGGTGGTCACAGTGCCGAAGATAAATGCCTATAATCTCTCAACACAGTTCAAATGCTTTGAACAATCGCGCTCAAAATTAAGCTAATCTTTCTCAACAGCGTCAGGGTGCGCTCGTTGATAGCGTTGACGGAGAGAAAAATGGACAGGCTACAAGCAATGCAGGTTTTTACGAGAGTCGTCGATACGAACAGCTTCTCCCGCGCCGCAGCTACGCTGGATATGCAGCGTGGGTCGGTAACGATGATTATTCAAAATCTCGAGGCGTTCCTCAACGTTCGTTTGCTGCAGCGCACGACGCGGCGGTTAAACCTGACGCCAGACGGAGCTGCCTACTACGAGCGTTGCGTGCAAATTCTTGCGGATATCGCTGAAACGGAGAATTCGTTCATTAATACCGACAAAGGCCCGCGGGGGAAGTTGCGGATCGATATGCCAGGATCAATCGGGCGGATCGTCGTGATGCCGCAGCTTCGCGAATTCAAGTCACGGTATCCGGAGATTGAATTGATGCTGGGCTTCGGCGAACGACCGGTAGATTTAATTCAAGAGGGGGTCGATTGCGTCATTCGGGTCGGTGTCTTGCAGGATTCGAGCCTAGTCGCGCGACGTATCGGGGTGTTTCAGGGAGTAACGGTTGCCAGCCCTGCATATCTGAAGGAGCACGGCGTACCAAATCGCCTTGAAGACCTTGAGCAGCATACCGCTGTTAACTGCTTCTCAAGCCGAACGGGAAAGATCATGGATCTGGACTTCATCGTTGACGGAGAGCCGATCAACGTGAAGATGCGCGGCACCGTTGCAGTCAACGACGGTGAGCCTTATCTGGCATGTGGGCTTAGTGGGGAAGGCATCATCCAGGTGGGACGGTTCATGGCATTACCTCACCTCGCATCGGGGGAATTGGTTGAGATTCTGCCGCAATGGAAGCCGTCCTCAATGCCTATATCGGTGGTGTACCCGCATAACCGTCATTTATCGCCGAAAGTCCGAGTGTTTGTCGACTGGGTGGCGGAATTGTTCGAGCGCGACCCGATTTTGTCGGGACAAGACAATCCAGACGAACGTTTCACGCTGCTAGCGGGGCAAACCAAAGATGTTTCGATTGACAGGGAATCCGATACTGCCGGGACCGCGAGAATCGTCGCGTAACGACAGAGTATTCGAGACCGATTTGGGCGTACTCAAGTGGGCAGTGAGGCGCCCGTGAGGCAGTCGCCTCGAACTTTCCGGCCGTATTAAAGCGACTGACGGACCGGACCCATCCCTATTTATTGTGTCCCCCGCACATGGGCCGTTCGATCGCGGCTCTCCGTCGATTGTTCAATTTTTTCAAGCAATCTGTTCACTGTCGTCGTATTTATTATTCATCTCTATTTGTTTATATTCCACCGTGTCGCGATCGTATCGAAGTGCATTTGATCTGCAAGGCTCATTATTAATTGGCCGCCGTGGGCGCGGGACACAACGTCGTGAGTGTAATAGGTCTCCAGCTGGTTGGTGCAATGATTTACAGCCACACTGAATCGCTCATGCGCCTGTCTCATCGGTGCGTGGCCTGCGAATTATCGTTTTAAAGTACATGGACTCCTATGCTTAACGAACCAATGTCTGGAAGCCCTGAGCATTTCGGCGAGTGGCAAGGCGTGTCGGCGTCCAAGGTGGCGATCCAATCGCGCGTCTCGGGTTTGAGGGAGACGACGGCGTCTCAGGATCACGCCCTAAACTCGGCAATTGCCTGCGAATATCTAGTGGTCGAAGCGAAGGCTTTAGAAGAGGATGTTCAGCATGTGGTGCGAACCATAGCCACGAGATACAAGCTTGTCGGCGCAGCTTTGACATGGCAACTCATGCGAGAGATTGAGGAAGAAGCTTTCTGCGACATTAGCTTGCTTGGACGATGGCCACTAGAGAGACTATTGCGGATATCGGGGCGCGATCCAATTCCGGCCGGGGACGGGGTAGTTAGCAGGGTAGATGCGCAAATGCTTGTCGGACTTCCAGCGTTTATCGGGAAGGTCTTCCTGGAACATTGAACGCGCCTTTTGTTCGTTGCCTGCGGTATCCGGTCACCAATGCACTGTGACAGTGCTCAGAGTGGTTGAATTCCATTTGTACACTGAACCTACTGACGGCAATGGTGTCTTGCGGCGGGGCAACTGTTATGCCGATTCGACCTTGGGTCCGGTACGTTAGATGTCCCGCAGTTGTGGTCGATTAAGGCGATCCCGGCGTTGCGGAATACGGTCGAATACACAGATGTTCGGGTTGGGCAATTGTGAAAGCTAATATGGATCGTCGTGACTACGAATACTGATTTTCAACGAGCGATATGCGCCGCTCGCAATTCCGGCTGCTATGACGATCTGCATGAACATCACGGTGGCATCGATGTGGCGAAAGAAAGGACCTGAAGAAGGTAGATTCACTGTTTAAGAAATTTGAATAACCAAGTGCGAAGGATAGATGAATCCCTGTCACAAGTGATGTGACCAGCTAGCAATTACTCCTGCGCGGTATCCACGTTAGATTGCGGTTTTCAAAAGGGTGTAACGATCATGAATGCAGTCAACTCGAAGTCAAAAGTTCTTGTTCTCGGTTCGACCGGCCAAGTCGGCAAGCTGATCGTCAGTCATCTCGAAGCAAATGAGAATGTCGATGTCCGAGTGACTTCACGACGAAAGGAGGAAGTCGAGAAGTTGCGTGCAGCGGGCAAGGACGCGGTCCACCTTGACCTTGATGACCCTAAGACCTTTGGGTTGGCTCTCGCAGGCGTCGACCGACTGTATCTGCTGACAGGGTATTCAGTCGCAATGCTTGTCCACGCCAAGACAATCGTCGACGCAGCAAAAAAAGCGGGAGTGGAGCACATCGTTCACCAAGGCGTATTCGCTGAATGGGACTGCACTGACCCGCACTTCGCATGGCATCAGATGACCGAGAAATACATCGAGGCGAGCGGCATTTCATGGACACATCTGCACCCGAACATGTTCATGGAGAATCTGCTTACGTTCTTCGCCCCGCGAAACGACGTATTGACTGTATTTTGGGAAGGCCAACGAATGGGATGGATTGCTGGATCGGACATCGCTGCTGTGGCGGCGCAAGTGCTGGAAGACGGTCCGCAAAAGCATAGCGGCCGTGATTATTGGCTAAGTACAGAAGTGCTTACCGGTCCAGAAGTCGCCAAGATTCTAAGCTCGGTGACAGGCCGGGATATTAAATATGATCTGCAGAACGCGGATGACTTCAAAGCGCTCTTCACATCGAGCGACGTGCAGGTTGAATCCTGGTATGCCGAAGGTGGGGTTGAATTTATGCGTCAGGTGATCGATGGACGCATGGGTAACATTGGCTCTATCCGCGACGACGTGCCGTATGTGACCGGACGACCCGCTGTGACACTCGAGCAGTGGGCGACCAAGTACCGCGAAGAATTTATCTCTGCCGCGAAGCCAAAGTAAGAAGTTGGTTGGGCCGCCCCAACGGGCGGCGTTCCCGGCAAAGATTGCAGCGCTGGATGTTTCTAAGGTATATGCTCCACCAAATCAGGGTGACTTGCAGCTCTCACAAAAGACTACGGACACGAAGCGCTGGAAGAGCTTAGAAAAGTGAATGGTCTTCTTTCGAGTTTGCGTGCGGCGCGCATTGTCATCCCGACATCAAGGCAGCAGCAAATCTTACGAAAAGACGTCGCCGCCGCGTACAAGGAACCTTAGATTCTCCGGTGCGAAGTACGGTTTCGTCTGTCGTCTCCAAAGGTGAACTGCACAACTTCAAATCGGCCCACTTCGGGCCAAAAAATCCTCTCAGCGTCGACTTTTTTGCCTGCTCAAGGATGCTTGATGGAGCCATCGCGTATGCGACTTTGGATTGAGACTTGCCTACGGCCCCCGCAATGAGGGCCCATCCGATGGTGCGCGATTGTTGGTAACTGGGGTCGCTTAAAGTCGACGAACGTTAAACATGCATGCTACCTTTGAGTGCGTGCTTTAACGTTCACTCCTCGATATCGATACCCACAAAGAAGTGCTCGACAAGCCGTTCCGCCCCGCACGAATATCCGTAAAAATAACTTAAACCGGAAGCTCAGTCGTAAGCTTAAGTCTCTGTAGTGGAATCTCTGTTTCGACGTTTCGTACCCCTTTGATGCTAGCGATGTGCCTTTGTTGGAATCGCCGATAGTCCTCGAGATCCGCGACCGCAACGCGGAGAAGAAAGTCGTAGCTGCCTGACATCAAATGGCATTCCAGAACTTGAGGTACAAGTTGTATTTCCGCAGCAAAATTTTCCACACTGGCTTGGTCTTGACGTTCTAATGTGACACGTACGAACAAGGTCATGTGAAGACCCACAGCGGCAGGGCGAAGTAAGGCGACATATCGCTCGATGACGTGGTTTTCCTCAAGCAAGCGAACGCGTCGCAGACATGGTGACGGGGACAACCCGGCGATATCGGCCAGAGCGGTATTCTGAATGCGAGCGTCTCGCTGAAGCGCTTGAAGGATCCGTCGATCTATTGCGTCCAAGGCAGTTGGCATTTAGCTCTCACATTGGTTTTTGCGTGGCATGCAATGCCACAGAACCTATTGTCGCGTGGCAAGAACGCAATCGAAAGCTATTTCACTAAATCTAAAATCGAGCTATCGATAACGACGAAATGAGCGCAGGGAAAGGGTAATATGGGACAGCAGTTTGACTACACATTTGCAGCACGAATGGGGCGCTTAGAGCCCTCCCCATTCTATATAATTCAGAGCGCGGCAGCTGAGATCGAACGTAATGGCATAGAAGTGTTGTATTTATCAATTGGCGAGCCTGACTTCGATACCCCTCATAGAATCAAAAATGCTGCGGTTGAAGCAATCGTGAGAGGGGACACAAAATACACTGCCAGCGATGGCACGAAGCAATTGAAAAAAGCGATCCAGTTAAAGTTCTCTAGGGACAATGGCTTGTCGTACGCCGACAACGAGATCACTGTTACGATGGGTGGCGTTCAGGCAATCTTCAACACATTCATGGCGACGGTAAGTGCGGGCGACGAGGTTATTCTCCCTGCGCCTTACTTCTCTCCGTATGCGTCAGCTATCAGCTTGTCCGGCGCTACCGCGGTACTGCTCAAGACTCAGGAAAGGCACGGGTTCATTCCGCAGCCTGAGGAAATCGAAGCGCTTATTACGTCTCGCACTCGCTGGCTTGTGCTGAATTCGCCATCAAATCCGTCTGGCGCCGTTATTAGTTCAGAGATGCTTCAGGAAATCGCTGAGGTAGTCCGCCGGCATCCGCGATTGCTCGTCTTTTCCGACGATATGTATGAAACGATAAGGTTTGATGACAGGCCGTTTGCTAACATCGTTAACGCGGTACCCGACTTCCGGGGTAGAACCGTGATCTTGAATGGAGTTTCGAAGGCGTATGCGATGACCGGCTGGCGTATGGCATATCTTGCTGGTCCAAAAGAATTAATTAGCGGCATCTCACAAGTTTCCGCGACCTCGGCGTTCGCACCGAACTCTATTTCGCAGGCGGCAGCGGTTGAGGCGCTTAGCGGACCACAGGAAAAGACGCGAGCACAGTCCGACGCCTATGAGAAGCGCCGAGACATTCTGCTCGCGGGTTTGTCGAAGATTGCGGGCCTTACGTTCACCCGTCCCGCAGGCGCCTTTTTCGTGCTTGTGAACTGTCAACAATTCTTCGGCAAACGAACCGCGGCGGGTAGGATCATTGAGAACGATGTGGACTTCGTCCTCCATTGTCTTCGAAGCGAGTCGGTTGCATTTATGCCCGGCTCAGGCTTCGGCATGCCTGGCTATTTCCGTATTTCGTTCGCGGCGTCGGAGCCGGTACTTTATGAGGCGCTTAAGCGGATTCAAAACATTTGCTCTGATCTTCGCTCGTAGGGTGTTTGTCGGGCGCCCGCAATGTCCTTATTTGTGGATATACATTCAGGAGGTTCATAAGAATGGTTGATATTGGTGAAGTGGCGGAGGATTTTTGGAATGCTCTTCAGATCGGCGGCATACCTGAAAAGTGGCGAACGGCACTGACGGGCGAAGAAGGCTATCGCGTGCAACTCGCAATGCAGGAAAGGCACAACAGTCAAGGAGACACGCGCATCGGATGGAAGGTATCCGCAACAAGCGCGGCGGTTCGAAGACAATTAAATCTTTCAGAGCCCGGTTTTGGGAGCATCCGTCAATCGAAGAAATATCTTAGCGGGCACCGGCTTGAGCTAGCCGGACTTATAGGACCCCACGCTGAATCGGAGCTTTGCTTTGAACTAAATGCGAACATCGCTGATGTTAAGCAGCTCGATGATGTGAGAGGAGCGATTGCACGGTGCTTTCCTGCATTTGAAATCAGCGAAAAGCGCGTGCCTATCTCAGATTTCGGCGCATGCATGGCGGACAATGCGGAGCACACGGCGATCGTGCTGGGTGAGCCGATCGGTGATGTTTTTAACATCGACTTTCCGGACGTTGTCGGAAGCCTGGAGGTCGATGGTAAGCAAATAGCAACGGCTAAGGGTGAGGTCTTGGGTGGAAGTCCACTGTACTCGATTCTATGGTTAAAGCAGAGACTTGCGGAATATGGTCAAAGGCTAGAACCGGGCATGCTCGTCATGTCCGGCTCGTTTGTCCGGCAGATTCCAATCAAGAGCGGTCAGACCTTCAAAATTTCCTTCTCCAAGGTCGGGTCAGCTTCATTCACGGGGGTATGAATTGCTGCGATCGGTGCGGTTGTCATAAAAAGCCTGGACCGGTGTGCCGTCATTTTTTGCGAGGTCAAATTCTGTGCTCTGCGCGGGCAAAAAGATTGTTCAATTAAGAAGAGCAATGATTTCATCTATCCGGCCTTTATCGCAATAATGTGCCGAGTTAGATTGGTGCGAGGTTTTAAACAGCATAGCTATTCAAGCAGCAAGCCTTGTTAAGCCTCAATTCAGCGGCAGCTTTTGAGTCGAGGTGCGCCGTTTGAGCAGGTCTGTGTTCGGTCGGTATGCCGAACAATCGCCCCATATTTAAACATTAGGAATCTAAAGATGAGCTTATCGTTAAAGCGAGTATTGGTTACAGGAGCAACAGGGACGATCGGCCGTGCGGTGCTTTCGCAATTAGATTCTCAAATTCAGATCCGAGCATTCTCCCGCCGTGCGACGTCGGGCGATTACTCGGCTGAAATAGAGTCTATGGATGGAGACCTGGCGGACGTTCATGCGTTAGAGAAAGCCTTGGTAGATGTCGATACCGTGTTCTTGCTTTGGCCATTTCTGACGGTGGATGCCGCAAGGCCAGTTATCGAAACTATCGGATCGCGTGCAAAGAAGATCGTTTACTTATCGACGGCGACAGCGGGCGACCCCGAAGACCGAGCATTGAATCCAATCAGTGCTGCCCACTACGCGATTGAGCAAATGATCGAGGAGACGGACGCGCAGTGGGTTATCGTGCGTCCGACGGCCTTTTCTTCAAATCCTCTTCTTTTTTGGTCCGGGCAAATAAAATCGACACAGTCTGTGTCCTGGCCGTTCCCCAATGCAAAACTCTCGCTGATTCATGAATCGGATGTAGCAGCGGTCGTGGCAAAGGGAATTCTTAGCGATGACCTAGTTGGTCAGAAGCGAGTTATTACGGGCCCGGAGTCTCTATCGCAAAAGGCCGAACTCGATATTATCGGCCGCGAATTGGGCCTGCCTTTGGTCTATAACGAGCTATCGAAGAATCAAGCTCGTGAGCAGATGCTGAGCTGGGGAATGCCGGACGCGATAGTTATCGGAGTCCTTGGTTATTGGGAGCGTCGCACGTTGACCGCCGAGCCGGTGAACAACGCGGTACTTGATATCACGGGGCGTCCGGCACAGACATTTGCGACGTGGGCTCGTGAGAACGTTCAGAAGTTTTCCTAACCAGTACACCTAGCGCAGAAAAAGCGCAGATAAATGCGTTTTTCCTGCTTAGGCAAACTCGGTAGGCAAAAAGGTTCGATGTTAAAAATGAAACCGGTGGACGACCGCTCGCGTTTCGACCACCGTGCGTCAAAGTGTCGGCCCAGCTTGTTCCTCATGTAACTTGCTGTGCCGACCGTCTACTCAACTATGCAGCTTCATGGCTCGGGTAGTCCACATATCCCTCTCCGCCGCCGCCATAGAACGTGGAGCGATTCCACGGATTAAGCGGTGCATCCTTTCGAATGCGTTCGACTAGATCCGGATTCGAGATAAATGAACGACCAAATGCGACCGCGTCTGCCTGTCCTGCTTGCACGACGCGTTCCGCCGATTTGGGATCGTAGCCACCAGAGGCGATGAGTACACCAGGCCAGATTGGGCGGAGGAGCTCGCTTGCAGACGGCACATTGTCTCTCACGATGTCGATTTTCCCTGTCCCACTGGCGCGCGGCTCGACCAAGTGCAGGTAAGCAATGTTTAGCTCCGCAAGCCGACGAACGGCATATTGATAAAGTGGAAGCGGCTCTGGTTCTCCGCTATGGTTCGCTATGCCAAAAGGGGAAAGTCGGACGCCTACGCGCTCCGGACCCACTGCAGTCATTAGTGCTTCAGTTACCTCGATCAGGAAGCGCGTGCGGTTCACAAGGGACCCCCCATAACGGTCGCTTCGCTGATTGGTATGCGATTGCAGGAATTGCTCGACGAGGTAACCGTTGGCGCCGTGTAACTCTACACCGTCAAAACCGGCCGCCAGCGCATTCTTCGCCGCATCGCCATATGCCTTAACAACATCCTGGACTTCGTGCGTTCCGAGTTCCCGAGGTGTTTCGAAGGGCTGTTGCGACCAATTAGCCGTGAAGTGGTTGCCTTCGGCGCTGACCGGCGATGGCGCGACTGGAAGAACTCCCTCCGGCTGAAAGCTGGAGTGAGATACTCGGCCGACATGCCAGAGCTGCAGGAAAATTACCGCACCTTTGGCATGGACGGCCGACGTAACGGCTCGCCAACCTTCTATTTGCTGCTGCGAATGAATACCGGGAGTCGCAGGATATCCTTGTCCCGATGCTGTGATCTGCGACGCCTCTGCGATAATCAGACCACCATCTGTCGCGCGTTGTTCATAATGTGCAGCGTTAAGATCGCTCGGAACGTTCCCCGGTTGGCTCGCCCGCATTCGAGTGAGGGGGGCCATAACAATACGGTGCTTCAGGAGCAAAGCGCCTACCTGCAAAGAAGAGAAAAGAAAGGACGAAGTCATGAAGGTTCTGCGATTCAATTAAGCGACTTTGATGTCGTGAAGGTCGATGGCAACGGCAACCCGGTCGAGCAGGGGCCTGTTGTCGGGTCCGCGCGCGTACACACGACGCTTCGTGGGGAAGACGATTCCGCCGAAATCCTTGTGGTCGGTTGCGTAGTTTGCGCTTGACGATCCACCAATAACATCCACGCTATAGTCGTGACGGCGCAATAGCCCCTTGGAGTCGAAATAGAAGGTCTGCTCCTCGCAATGGCTCGCCACGTTTGCAGGGAAGACGACTTTGAGCCTTCGCCATTCTTGGCCGTTTTCGAGCCACGGCTCAAGCTCCTCAGATTCGAATCCCGGTTCTGTGAACAGGAATGGAGTGGTTAGATAGGTCCATATTGCGTAACCACTGAAGTAAATAAGATGATGGTCGTCCCAAGGCGTCATTAGATGATGACCGCCGAAGGCCGTCCGAGGAAAATCACGCTTTTCCACGACTCTTCCGTCATCTTTCACGATCGCTGTGCCTGTGGGTTCATACACAGAGTGCTGACCCGCCTCTCCGAACGGCGAGTACTCAACGTGCTGGCGACGGAGGTCGACGTCAATATGGGTATCCGAGAAGACCTCGGGCTTGCCCTTCAACGCCCAAATCCCACCACCAATGCTGGCGTGTGCGTTCAACATCTTGAATTGCTTCCAGCGCTGCAGACCGCCATGCGCCTCAACCGCTGTTTCTAAAAGTGTTTTCATGGTTGCTCCAGTGGTGTCTATTGGATCAGTTGGTTTAATTTTGCTACCGGTGGACAGTCTGACTTAATTGGTTTAAGTTTGCAACCTCTCAGCCAAGAATCTTCGGAGCAGATGGTGAAAGGTAAAAAAACAGATTTCGCCGAAGCAAACTGCGGGATAGCGAGGTCACTCAAGATCATCGGTGACTGGTGGTCCATCCTTATTGTTCGCGACGCGTTCAAGGGTAACGCGCGATTCGGCGAATTTCAAAAGAGCTTAGGGCTTGCGAAAAACATTCTTTCGACACGCCTTAAGAAACTTGTAGCAGAAGACATCTTGACAGTGGAGCAAGCCGAGGATTCGCCTTCGGTCAACCGCTATGTCCTTACGCAAAAAGGACAGAATCTCTATGTGGTCTTGTCAGCGCTTTGGCAATGGGGTGAAGAAAACTGCTTTGACGGCGACGAACTCAAATGGTCGTTGGTTGACAAGAAGCAGGGGGAAGCAATCCCTAAATTAAATCTTGTCGCGAAAGATGGGCGCGTTCTAGGTCCTGGCGACTTTCGTATTGCGATGAAAAACGAGGCGGAGTTGTAAGTCGAGCGTGTTCTTCTTTAATCGCCAAGGTAAGGTTCTTCGCTTAGGCTTGTAGCTTCCCAAATCTTTCGAATTTTTGACAAATCCATTAGGGTCGTACAACGCCCTCCTTGGATATTCACGAGCGCGATGCTTGGAGCGATTAAAATTTATAACAAATCAAAAATTTGACTAACACAGCGCATGCTTCGCAATTCTTCCGATGGATGCTGGGAAGCTGACGTTTGAGACCGTCCTTTCTAAGAGACGGACCAAAATCTTCATAGTGAACGTCTTAGCGAGCACCGGCTTGAGCTAGCGGGGAATTGTCAGGCGACACGCTGAATCGTATTTTTGCTTATAACTAAATGAGAACATCGCTGATGCTAAGCAGCATCGATGATGCGAGAGGAGCGATCGCACGATGCGTCGCGTTGCTCGTATTTAGCGTCCGTCCCTCGATGTCGATACGTAAAGAATGCGCAACAAGCCGGTCAGCCAAGCAAGAAAATTTCTTGAAGAGCTCAGACCGGGAGCTCAGTCGTAAGCTTAATCTTCTGCAGTGGAATCTCTGTTTGAACGTTTCGTACCCCTTTGATGCTAGCGATGTACTTTTGTTGTAATCGCCGATAGTCTTCGAGATCCGCGACCGCAACGCGGAGTAGAAAATCATAGCTGCCCGCCATCAAATGGCATTCCAGAACTTGGGGTACGAGCTGTATCTCCTCAGCAAAATTTTCTACGCTTGCCTGGCCTTGACGTTCTAAAGTCACACGTACAAACAAGGTCATGTGAAGACCCACAGCGGCAGGGCGAAGTAAGGCGACATATCGCTCAATGACGTTGGTTTCTTCGAGCAAGCGAACGCGTCGCAGACAGGGTGACGGCGACAATCCGGCGATATCGGCCAGATCGGTATTCTGGATACGGGCGTCTCGCTGAAGTGCTTGAAGGATCCGTCGGTCGATTGCATCCAAGGTAGTTGGCATTTTAGCCCTCACATTCGTTATTTGCGTGGCACGCGATGCCACAGAATCTATTGTCCCGTAGCAAGAACGCAATCGAAAGCTATTTCGTTAATTTTAAAATCAAGCTATCGGTAACGACGATATGAACCGCAGGAGATGGTGCTATGGAACAGCAGTTTGACTACGCGTTTGCTGCACGGATGAGGCGCTTAGAGCCATCCCCGTTCTATATAGTGCAGAGCACTGCAGCTGACATCGAATGTAACGATAGAGGAGTGTTGTATCTATCGATTGTCGAGCCTGACTTCGATGCCCCTCGTAGAAGCATGAATGCTGCGGTTAATGCAATCAGGCATGGACACACGAAGTACACCGCCAGCGACGGCACGAAGCAATCAAAAAAAACGATCCAATCAAAGTTTTATAGCGGCAGTGGCTTGTCGTACGCCGAGAACGAGATCACAGCCACGATGTGTGATGTTCAGGCAATCTTCAATACATTGACGGCGATCGTAAGTGCAGGCGATGAGATTGCCGGTTTTGACCTACGACCGTCGCTTCCGAGGCGCCGAATAGGCTCTCAAGAAAACTTCTGTTCCCCGCTGTGCACGCTGCGCAGCTTCTTCTGGCGTCGCGGACTCAGCCAGTCCAAACGCAATCCGGCCCGGTAGGCCTCCTTCCCACAAGCTAATTAGGTCGTAGGCAGCGAGTTCGGCTGAGTCGACGACGAGCTCTTTGCGCTCAACTGCACTTGAAATGACCGACGTAAGATCCGCTTTTGTCCGACCGGGACCCGCATTGTAGAAGCGCACCGCCAGATCTCGATTTGCACGAATGGCGCTCGGTAGTGCGAATGCCATGGTCGTAACGTGGGGACCGAGAATCGCTGTGAGATAAGACGTGCCAATCTGCACCAATAGAGCCTTTAACGACGTCGCGGGTTCCGGCACGAGCTGGTCGTGACCAATCATTGAGTCAGCCATCGCCGCTATTGCACTTTCGAACAAGAAGTCTTTGTCGGTGAAGTGACTGTAAACGGTCATCTTCGAGACGCCGGCAAGGGAGGCGACCGCTTCCATCGTCACCAAGTCGTAGGGTTGGCTTGCAAAAAGACTAATCGCTGCCTTGATTATCGACGCTCGCTTCCCGGAGTCTTTCGGGCGGCCAGCGCGGCCAGGCACAGACGGTTGATGCACGTGCATTTTCCTAATTTGAATTACTGTACTCATCAGTATAGCATCGTATATACTGTACCCGATAGTATAGCAAGACAGCAAGTTTTTTGTATGATGTTTGCTAAATTTGCATTAGTCAGAGTTGAGAGGTCGCACGTCGGTGTGGGGCTTAATCCGACTTCGGCTGCGCACCAACATCAGTGAAGGCGCATGTCATTGATGAAAAGAATGCGGGCGCTGAGGTGGCTCATCGCTTCTCTCCGCGTCTCAGCGTTCAGTTTATGCCAGCGTCGCTCAGTGATGTTTTTGCGACGGAACGGTCCGAGGGTACCGCTGTGGTGTCGCTCGCTTTTCTATCACTGGTCTACAGTCCGGAGCTTCAATATGTCGACCTACTCGAAGCGTCTCCCTCCGCTCAGCACGATTACTGCGTTCGAGGCTTCAGCTCGGTTGATGAGCTTTACGCGAGCCGGGGAGGAGCTCAGCTTGTCACAGGGCGCTGTCAGTCGACAGGTGAAGACCTTGGAGGATAGGATGAAGGTGTCGTTATTCAACCGCCGACACAAAGAAATCCAGCTCACGAGGGCGGGAGCAATCTTCCAGCAATCGGTTCAGCAAAGCCTTGACGCAATGCGACGAGCAGTCGCTGTCATCGAAAAGTTGGATCAGGAAACGATCACGGTCGCAGCGACTCCGTCATTAGCTAGTTTCTGGCTGATGCCCGCCATCATGGATTTTCACACTGAGCATCCAAACGTTGATATTCGAGTTGTAGCGCGGAACACGCAGGTCGACTTGTGGAGGGAACCAATCGACTTGGCGATACAGACCGGTGATGGACATTGGGCAAACGTCGTCAGTTTCAAACTATTTGAAGAGGTCTTGTTCCCAGTGTGCGGGGCGCAGTATCTGGAGAATCGTTCTCTCGACTCCATTCATGATTTGCAGGCTAGTGATTTGATCGAACTCGATGAGGATACCTCTGTTTATAGCACTTGGGATGGGTGGTTCGAGCTCGCTGGCCTACGAACCGGGAGCATGAAGAAGGCGCTTACCTTTTCAAACTACGACCTGACGTATCGAGCCGCATGTAGCGGAAAAGGCATCGCGCTAGCCAAGTCGCACCTAGTGCCTAAAGAGGCACGTGGAACAAATCTAGTGCGGCCAATAGATATCTCGTTGAAAACCGGAATGTCAGAATACGTGGCCTACAGCGCGTGTGAGGAACTCAGCGCGTCAGCACAGGCCTTTTTGAGTTGGCTGATCAACTATTCGAAGGGATCAGTTTGGACATAGCGGACTGACCGTTTCGTCTTTAACGCGTACTCATACAATTCAAAAGACTAATAAGCCAGTCGACGTGCGTTGTACATCGAGTACATCGATGTTTGAATGTCCTATTCAGACTATGGATAGATTAGGACTGAGCGAGCACGTTGTGGCTGGGACTTACATTCCCGTCAAGTGTTAGCTTCGGCCAACCGGAGATCCCTTTCCCACATAGATATTGTGGGGTCGGGTGTTGGAATCTGCGTCCAAATGCTTGCGAGCCAGTCCACGAATAATCTGACGGAGGGAGAGAGGTGGCGGCTGTGTGGATAGATTGTCGAGATTGCCACAACTGCCGACCTCAGAGTTGGGAGCACCTCGATCAGCGCACCTGATCGTATATGCGGTGCGGCGACAAAGTCAGGTATTTGACTTATTCCGATTCCTGCGAGGGTCGACGCAAGATACGCCTCTGAGTTATTCACGGCGACTTTGGTCCTAAGCTTGACTCGTTCTTCTTGTCCATCGACCAGGAACGACATTTCCGCGAATCGCCCCGTGGCTGCACCGATGAAGCTCACCGCGTCATGCTGCTCCAAATCGACAAGATGCTTTGGCATACCGTGCAATGAAAGATAGGAGGGGCTTGCGACCGTGACGGGTCGATAGGTTCCAATGCGACGCGCCACTAGGGAGGAGTCCTTGAGTGCACCAATCTGTATCGCACAATCGACACCGTCGCGTATCATGTCTAGTGACCGATCTTCGAATCTGATTATCAAATCAATGTCTGGATAAGAAGCTCTGAATTCGCTCAGCCGCGGCATTACAATCATTCTTCCTATTACGCTAGGTATATCGACCGCGACTTTGCCGTGGTGCTGCCTCTCCGTCTCAGACAACATGTTTTCCATCTCGTCGACATCGGCAAGGATGCGGACACAACGCTCGTAGTAGGCCGCTCCGTCGTGTGTTAGCCTAACGCGTCGCGTCGTTCGTTGGAGAAGACGTACCTTTAAAAACGCCTCGAGGTTTTTGACAATGACAGATACCGTCGGTCGTGGCATACCGAGCCGATCGGCAGCGCCTGAGAAGCTGCTTTCCTCCACGACGCGTGCAAATACCTTCATAGCGTGAAATCGGTCCACGAGAGATTCTCCTCTAAGCAGTAGATACTTGAGCGGATGGTCGAGTCACTGGCGAGGACGCTGCAAATCGAGTCGGCCTAGACAAATGCGATCAACTAACCATCTGAGTCCTCTGTCAGATGTCAAGATAGGACTATTAGCGATCAAGGTAAATCGAAAAGACGTAAGGCGATGCATGCGTGAATTTCATGCAAGCACACCAAGCGGAGAGTGGTCCCTTGATCGGCACGAGATCCACAAAAACACTGAAGTCGCGACGGACCGCCAATTGTTACGCGCCCACATCTCTCATACGTCTGTGCGTCGCTTGCGGGGGCCCGCACCACTTTACGACATGGCGCGCGTCCTCTTGCACGTGCAATGTGATCTAAGTGACTTGAATCGCATCCTTGCATCTCTATATCGCAGAAGGTAAACGACTAAGGCTGTATTCGTCTTAGCACAATCTGTTGCCCGAGATATTTTACGGCGCTTGGCGCCGCGCAAGTTTGTAGTGGACGAGGTCCATCACCTGCTCGCCGGAACCTACCGGGAGCAACGCGCATTTTTGAATCTTCTCAAGTAGCTCGCCAGCGATTTGCAGATCGGCATGGTTTTAGTTAGAACGAGCGACGCGGTCCTCGCGCTGCAGACCGATGCACAGTTGCTGAGCCGTCACACGCCGTTCGCGTTCGATCGCTGGCGTGAAAGCGACAGTCTGCGGCGCTTGCTAGTCGCATCCGCCTGGTCGGGGTCCGGTCGAGAGTTAACGCGACCGCAACTCATTGGGTCGACGTTGGGGCCGGATAAACTTGTATGGGGGAAACGATTGGACTCATACCTCAATGACACCGGGTCTACGCTCTCTTTTCGACAAGCGCATATGAGGATGGGTCGCAATTTCCTTGTTTGACATAAATAGAATTGTCGTTCGGATTACTACATAAAAGCAGCAAAAATACACCGTCGAGCGCCCGGTGCAGGCGAACCGCTAATTGCTGACCTTTTCTTAAGAGGGATGGCAGCCTTGCTGCGGCGATAATCGCCCGTTATTACGGCGTCCGTCGCCTAGCGGCGTCGGAATAGGGCGCTTCAGGGACTTTAGCCTTGATTGGCGATCTGCAAGGGCCGCCAATTGGGCGTCCGAAAGACTCGTCGGCCCTTGTGGCCGTCGGCGGAGTCGTCCCAGGATTTCGCGAACGTTGGCTTGGGGTCCCTAGTTGAACTGGCGCTATCGGCGATGTTTAGCCCGTCGCCCGCTGACTCGGCCAGACATTCAAAAGTCGCTTTCATGCTGAAAGCTGCCGCTCGTTTTGCTCCGTGACCCAGCGACGGTAGGACAGCACTGCCTTTTAGTGTCGGGCAGTTTTTCGTATTTCATAACGCTGGTACGAAGGAGCCTGAGCGCAGTTTCGCCATCGTAGGCCGCCGCAGCATGGTGGCGTAGCAGTCCAGCAGGAAACCGAGCCTGTCCGCGACAGACTCATTGTCATCGGGCTTCGATCTGATTCCAAGCCTCGAGGACATCGTACAAACACGAGATACGTAGCCGGACCGCATTTGTCGCGATCTAACCAACAGCGCGAGACGGAGAGTTGGATCCGACCCAACGGCTGCAGCGCGCACGTCTGTCTACCAATCCGCACTGGTCGCTATCAAAAATCCAATATTTTCAATTAGTTGTGTGATGGCTTACCGCAGTGGCACCGTTTGGCATGCACTTTGCATTAATCCTAGTCGAGGAGTGGCGACGCCCTCAAAACAAGCTCTGACATTCCTGACTGACTAATTTACCCTTGGAGAATCGAAATGAACACGCTGGTAATCAAAGACCTTCCCGTAGCCGTTGAGATGGATCGCATTGCAATGACCGCCGTCAACGGCGGCAGGTTGCCGCAGCAGATCGTGAACATCATCCAGGCCGTTGGCGACTATGCATCTGACGCTCCTACCCAGCACAGTTTTACTGGCAGTGGGGTTTCTGTGACGTACTAACGGAAACACGGTGATTTCGTGGCTCAAGGCCCCGTCAACGCGGGGCCTCTTTGAATTCGCTTCCGGTGACTTTAACCGCGCTGCCCCGATACCGACCGTTCCGCCTCGACTCGACGGGTTGTTGTGAGCGTGAGCGTTCTTTCCGAGGGCATTGCGACCGTTTTCTTGTCACGATCGATGTCGGTGAAGCCGACTGTGTCGCTGATGAAGAACTCTTCGCGCTGCGTTCTCGGTGGCGATGCCGGTTCGACGAGGTCCGGGCCACTCGCGGTGTCGGGAATGATCGCCGCGTAGAGCACGCCCAAACGGCGTCGAGTTGCGCTGTCTTGAACCACCGCCTGGGTCTGCCGTAGTTCAACGATGGTGCCTTGTGCGGGAGGCCCAAGCGGATCGTCGCCAATGTAGTTGACGGCCATCCCCAGATGCAGGCGTTGACGTATTTCGAGAATACGTCGGGGGTCATCAAGCAATTTTCCGATCGCAAGATAGAGGCGGTATAGCTCAGCACTGGGCGCCTGCCGAAGCGAATCTAGAATGTCCATGGTGTAGAGGTGTTTTAACTGGAGAGCGACAAGAGAGTTCGCGCACGCGATTGACGGGAAACGACAGGATGGTCATCTTGCTACCAATTCAGTCTTAGTCCGGCCTCTGTTGCCCGATGTCGATCGTCGTCATCCGCATGCAAGTATTGACTGGTGGTCGAGATCGATTCGTGCCCCAGGTTGTCCCGGACGTATCGCAGATCAACTTGGCCGTCCATCATGTGTGAGCCCGCGGTGTGCCGCAGCCAATGGGCGGATGCCTGGTGCAACCGTTCTGCGGCGCGTTCGTGCGCTTCGCCCGTGGACTGCAAGTGCCCGATGGCATTGTCGAATACCTGCTTGATGATCAGATGCACAGCACCGCGGGTCAGCATCCGGTGGGCGCCGCCTATCGGCAACAGCAGCGGTGTCGTTTCGCCGCTGTAGGGGAGGGCCGCGAGATCGTAGTGTCGGCGATACCGTGCGAATTCTGTCATT